>NZ_CALIIB010000085.1 GCF_938020365.1 uncultured Streptococcus sp.
CTGTACGTTTGAAACGTTTAGCTGATGCGCGGTGTGTTTTTTGTTTTGGCATGATAAAATCTCCTTTTTCTAACTTTCTGACAGTTTATTTTTTGTCACTAATCGGTGCCATTTGCATGAACATTTGACGTCCATCCATCTTAGGCTTTTGCTCAATGATTGCAACGTCTTGAGTTGCTTCAGCAAAGTCTGCCAAGACCTTAGCCCCGATTTCTTTGTGGGTAATCATCCGGCCTTTAAAGCGAATGGATACCTTAACTTTATTTCCTTTTTCAAGGAACTTGCGTGCGTTACGAAGTTTTGTATCAAAGTCCCCTTTATCAATGGTAGGACTGAGACGTACTTCTTTCACAGTGACAACGCTTTGTTTTTTACGTTGTTCTTTCTGCTTTTTCTGATACTCAAACTTGAACTTGCCATAGTCCATAATTTTCGCAACAGGTGGTTTAGCTTGTGGCTGAATCAGGACCAAATCGACATTCGCTTCATCCGCAAGAGATTGCGCTTCGCTAAGCGGTTTAATACCCAATTGTTCGCCGTCAAGACCGATCAACCGAACTTCACGCACACGAATTTCATCATTGATGAATAAGTCTTGTTTTGCTATGGTTTTCACCTCTTTTTTTATTTTTAGAGAAAAACAAGTGCGGACCTGCTAACGCAAACCCGCACTACATGATAGTATTTCATCACTGAAACTGAATCCTGTAGAGCCAGACAACGTTAGTCGCAAGGCGAGAAGTTCTCACTTCTGCTTTTCTCAACTCTACTATCATACCAAGTTTCATTTTATTTGTCAATGATTTTTTTCGCTTTTTCTTCAATAATTTTGACAACTTCTGCAATTCCAACGCCTGTCGTATCAAAATGGATGGCATCAGCCGCTGGTTTCAAAGGTGATACTTCGCGATGACTATCCTTGTAATCCCGCTCCGCTATTTCCTTTTTGAGCGTTTCCAAATCAGCTGGAATCCCCTTTTCGAGATTCTCTTTGTAGCGGCGCTCTGCTCTTTCCTCAACCGAAGCCACTAGAAAAATTTTCAGTTCCGCATTTGGTAAGACGACTGTTCCAATATCTCGTCCATCCATAACGATACCGCCTTGTGCGGCAATCAACTGCTGCAAATGAACCAATTTTTCACGCACTTCTGGTATAGCTGAGACCCACGACACATTATTGGTTACTTCATTTTCTCGAATCGGATGAGTGACATCAACATCTCCGACAAACACTAACTGCTCACCATTCTCCGAACGACCAAAACTAATCGAATAAGTCTCGAGCAAGGTTACGATCTCATCTACATCATTTTCAGTCAAATGATTTTGTAAAGCTAGGTAAGTAGCTGCACGGTACATGGCACCCGTATCCAAATAGGTATAATTAAAATCTTTGGCAATAATCTTTGCAACAGTGGATTTTCCACTTGACGCAGGTCCATCAATAGCAATCTGAATCTGTTTCATAACCCGCTCCTACTGAATCTTAACAATGTCACCTGGGTTGGCATACCAAGAACCAGTAGACATGTGCGACGGATTTAATTGCTCCAATTTTGCAATAGAGATACCTGCACGCGCTGCAATCGCAGCTTCTCCTTCACCAGGCTGAACAGTCAAGGTACCTTCTGAAGACTGAGTTGGCTTTTCTTCTGATTCACTTGGTTGCTCTGATGGAGCTGGTTGTTCCGCACTGCTACTTGAAGATGCAGCTGCATTAGAAGTACCATAAAATCCATCCATAACGGTCTTTTTATTACTTCCGCCAGTAGATAGGTAGGCGAAAAAGAGTGCCATAGCAATGACCATCACTAAAAAAATAGCTGCTAATATGGTCAGCCAGCGATCAACTTTACTCGCCTGACTTTTCTTTCTGCGATTCAATTTCTCTGCTCCATTATCATATACATCTGCTTCCCATGGTTCTTTTTCCATGACTTCCTCCTTGAGTTTTTCTAAAAATCTTATTACAATATGAGTATGAAAGTTACACTCATTCCCGAACGTTGCATTGCTTGCGGACTTTGCCAGACCTACTCAGATCTCTTTGATTATCATGATAATGGCATTGTCAAATTTTATCAAGACGACCAGCTCTTAGAGAAAGAGGTTGAGAGTCAGCCTGAGATTCTCGAGGCTATTAAAAACTGTCCAACCCGAGCTTTACTAAAAGACTAATTTTTCTTAGATTGGTCACCATAGTAGACCTCGAAATAATCTAGAAGAGTCAGATTGTCTACTAATTCCACTTCGCCTTTAAAATGCTCATTTAAAGCTAGGGCGTTGACAAAATATTTTTTTGGCCACTTCCGCATACAGAAGGTCCTGCTACGACTCTTCCCTGTAAAATGAAGGGTGATAGACGTTTTTGTTACTTCTAACTTCTCAATCGTTGAAATATCAATCTTGATTGGCGTGAAAGGATTTGCCGTAATAATGCGCAAAATACCGTCATCATAAATCGTGAAATATCTATGCACACCGATAGCCAGTAAGATCATGAACAAAAAGAATGAAAAGAGGACAAGAGTCGGAACACTGGAGCTTTCGTACATCAAGGCCAGTCCTATAAAAATCGGAATGACTGACAAAGACCAATAAATCACTAACACCGACATTTCTGGTTGCCAATGATAGCGTACTTTCCCAAAAATCTTTATCATATCTTCACCCCCTTACTACTAGTTTAGCATAAAATAATAAAAAATAGAATTGGTAAATCTATTCTATTTTTTATTTTGCTGGTACAGCAAAGAAATCCTTCGAAAGATATCCTTTTCCACCAACCATATCATACTCGATCAATTTCAAATCATCTGCAATTTCCTGAGCTGATGAATCCAGCGCCTTCTTGTCCACACTGGCTTTATGGAGAACCTCCGTCAATAAAGCGTAATAAGGAGATACTTTCGAATTGGTCTGCTCAAGTAGCAAGGCTGAAAAATCACTAGAATTGACCAAAGGATAGTTCAACTTAGGTGTCTCATAATTGCTCCAGATAAAGTAATCGGTCAGATATTGATTTTCGGGATGATCCTTAAAAGCTGATTGAGGATATAGACCTGGCAAGTGATCACCGTAAAAGACTACTGTTATCTTTTTATCAATTTTAGAAAGCTTATCTAGAAACTCCTTGGTCGCATTGTCTGTGTGGTAGAGCATCCTTACATAGCTGGATAAGGATTTATTTCCTGCCTCCGTGAAACCTGGATAACTAGCAGACATGTAAATCGGATTAACTTCCGTCCAAGGCATGTGGTTTTGCATCGTCATAACTGAGAAAAATTGACTTTGGTCTGTTTTTAGACGGTCTAGAACTTGATTATAGGTCGTTTTATCACTATAGTTTCCACCAATATGATCTCCCTGTAATCCTTGAGTTCCATAATGAATGAAGGTATCGTATCCCAGATCTTTATATATGATATTTCTGGAATAATTACTTGGTGATGCTAAATGAATCACTGTACGATTTTGAGAAGAATAAGAATCACTGATTGCCGGAAGCTTGTTCATCTTTGGTACAACTTCTGTATAAATGACAGAGACAGAGGGTGATAGGTTATAAAACGGTAAACCGGTCAGCGTTTGGAATTCCATATTCGCAGTTCCACCACCATAGCCATCTGATTGCATCAACCCACTGGTAGTCTTAGACATGATTTCCTGAATATTAGGAATCGGATTTTGTGACATAGATACACCAGAAATCCGTGCTGGGTCAGAAAAGCTCTCACTAAGAACATAAATGACTGTCTGTTCTTCTATTTTCTGCTTACGTTCCTGATTGATAGAATCAGCTAGTGCCCCATATTTCTTTTCTAATTCTTGAATTTTTTCTTTAGAATATCCCGCCGGCTGAATCATAGGCTTATCAGATAATTGAGTAAACCAAACAAAAGAAACCGACCGCATTTGCGAATTAACTGTATTACCAAACCAAGTCAAATCATGGTAATTATTCAAAATGGACACAACTGGAATATTATCGGCAACTTTGCCATTCTCTTTCGAAGAGAATATCTGTAAAACACCTAAGAAAAAAACAATAGGAATAACCAGTGAAATAAGTTGAATTTTTACCATGGCGATTATTTTTCCAGGTAAAATTTTCCTACGGAAAAACCAATAGAAAAGACCAATAGCTACCACACTAGCAATCGCATAGATTCCATAATTACCGCCTAGAAAATCAAATAAGAGCTTAGGATCTTTTAGCCAGCTGATATCACTTGGCAAAATTGGCTCTTGTCGATATTGAAATTTCAAGCTGCTGGCAATTGTTGAACTAACACCTATCGCCAATATGATAATTGTGGGTAGAAAAATTTGATTAAAAGCAAGATAGATAAAAATAAATAGTGCAAAAAAGACTGCTATCTGAAAGAGACTTGCCCCAGTAAATAAATGAAGTTCTAACACAGAAACATCCGCTCGAATACTATTTTGGATAGTGTAGTTAAAGATAATAGAAAAAGCTGCGCTACTTAAGACTGCGACTGAAAGGCTTCCTTTATTTCTCGAAATATCTATCAAACCCTTTACCGCTAAAAAGCTAGGAATCGAAAATAAGAAAAAGAGTAAAATAATAAAACCAATTAACTTAAAAATCGAATCCTGAGAAATTTCAAAGCCGCTATCTGAAAGATAATTCATCAACAAACTCTGTTGCTGAAAAATAGCGGTCATCTTACTATCTGTTAGCGATAAGAGAAGAAAAGATTGGGACAAGAAAAGTATCTCTAGAAAACCGATATTAAATTCATCAACAGTTAGAAAGCTTCGGGAATGATATTTTTGTAGAGAAGAAAAGCGGTTAATGAGATAAGCAAATAAAAATATTAGCAGCAAGTAAGGTAAACCGTTAACTTCTACAAAGTGATTACTGAAAACATTCTCTGCTTTAAAATCAAAATCATTCACATGCTGCGTCACCGTCAGCAAATAAGAAAACAGGGTGTAGATTCCATAAACGAGAAAAGACCAGACTAATAATTTTCGATTTAGCAGTTGGGCAATAATCTGACCTACACCAAATAAAACCGCTATTAAAACGAGAAAAACCAAACCGAGGCTTGCATAATTATCTAAACCCTTATTTACTTGAAATAAGAATAAAGTCGCAACAGCTATGGTATCCAAAACTAAAAAACTGATAAGCAAATAGGAAATCTGCTTGTAATAATTGACTAAAAATTTCATTATTCTTTCTACAGAAACTATTATCTAACTTTTAAAAAGATTCGATAAATACCTTCTAACTTTTTTTGCTAGGCTCTTATGAGCCAGTTGTCCTTTCTGCTGGTTTAATCGCTCTGTTTCTCTTTGTAAATCTAATACAGAAGTCAATGGGGTTCCAGACATGATTTTAAAATCATAGTCCTGTTCCCAAGCCAAATAAACTAACAAACTTTCTAAAACTTGAGGTTCAGTTTGAGCTGATAACTGGTAGTCGTTTTGAAAAAGTCTAATCAGAGCAGAAGGCTTAAACCAAAGAAAGCCTCCATACACCCTAGTAAAAACAGGATATTGTTCAAAATCAAAAGTTTTCTGGCAATGGAGCTCCTGCCAAATTGCAGCCATTTCTTTCCGATAAACTTCTTGTTCAAATAAGCCATATCTGACTAAACTTGGAAGATCTGGGATAACGAGACCAAGCTCAGCATCTTGTTCCAATGATTTAATACTAGCATTGGCATTTTCAAACATCATCTCCATCAGTTCTCTACGCATCGCATTATCAAGCTGAGGCACTCCATCTACTAAAATTGCAGTAGAAATATGCCCAACGAAAGCAAATTGCTGCAACAATTCACTCTGTTCAAGCATCGCCTGCATAGAATTTTCTTCTTTGCCTAGAAGAACTTGATAACGGTCTGATACAGTTTCCAAAATCTGGTCAAAGATTTCTTCGTCAGCTGTCGTCACCATAAATTGGTATTGTAGAGGAAGGACTTCCCATTTTTCTTTAAATTGGTCAAAGATTTGAAAGTCTGTCACATGAATATGAAGCGCTACCGGCTTTTCTGGCGAGTCATTCTTATCATCTTTCGAAAGCTGCTTATCCTGCAACAGGCAGGGTACATCTGGACCAACATATTCAAATATATGCTCAGAAATTAAAGAAACGGGATAAGAAGTTCCCTCTTTGATTTCTTCCAGCAGATACCTCGCAGAAAAAGGATTGCCGCTGACAGCTTTCACTTTCAAAAAGGGGAGCTTTTTCTCAAGAATAGTAAAAGGTTTATAATAAGTAAAGTCTGGATGAATTAAATCCGCTACTTCTTCTAGACGAGTATCAAATAAAGCTTGATAGGTAAAGCCTGCCCCTGTAAAATATTGGGTAAATTTCGTCTCGTAGTGGTCAATCACATCTTGAACATCAGTAAAATCTTTTACTTTTGTCCAAAATTCTTGAAAAGAAATTGCCCTCAATATCTGCTGCTTAAAGGTAACAAAATAACTCTGCAAATGTTCTTCAAAATACTTTGTTTTTCGAAAGTTGGTCATACCCCAAAAATCAACCTGAGTATCCGCCTCAAAACGCTTATAAATAGGCTCCAAATCCCAGAGTGGACCAAAACAAGTATCATTCATCAAAGTCAGAGAGTCGTAGTTTTTGAGCTCTTCAAAACCTACGGCGCTCATTCCATCCCGCCAAGCCGCGAAATCATAGCCTTGATTGTCCCGCTCCAGCAAATTGCTTATCCCAAATTCGTCGTGCAACTTTTTCTTAGTTGCTTCTTCGATATGACTATTTGAAATAAAAAGGATTTTGGAAAACAGGGGCTTGAGCTGTTCTAATTGGTAGAAGACATGATTACTCACGCGCTTATATTTATTAAAATGAACATAGAGTAATATTCGTTCCATGAAAACACCTTATCATTTTATTGAGAGATTTCCCAGACCCCATTACGCTGAATCAATCCCGTTGCTGAGTCTTTTGCAGAGGTATCGTCATCTTCAATATCCCGTCGGCTGATGATAAGGACTGGAGTATTCTTAGAATCTGCAAAGGCTAAAATCTGATTCTCTTCATCACGTACAGAAACCTGCAATTTCAATTTTGCATGATTGATTTGGGAAAGATGGCATTTGTACTTAAATGTCTTCTTGCCTGTTCCTTCTGTCAAATTATCCATTGAATTATCATTATACAACCAAATTGTGCGGTCAATATCAGTCAGTGAAAAGGCTATGTAGGTTGGCATATCTTGATTGACTTGATAGCTAATCTCAAATTCAATTTCTTCAGTTGGCGCTGTCTGAGGAGAGCTCAATAGACGAACCTCTAAATCGGAAACTGCAACAGATTCCGTTTCAGCGACATAATCTTCGTTCATGGCTTTGGTGTCACTTGCATTGTCTAAACTGTATTGGTTAGCTACATCATCAGGATTTCCGACAACTTTGACTAAGCCATTTTCAATCAAAACAGCTTTATTACAATACTTTTTAACAGCATTCATGTCGTGAGTTACTAAAATAGTTGTCTTTCCCGAATGCTTCCGTTCCATGAAATAATCATTACATTTGCGCTGAAAGGCTTCGTCCCCCACAGCCAGAACCTCATCCAAAATCAGAATGTCCCCTTGAGCCTTGATAGCAACTGAAAAGGCTAAACGAACCTGCATCCCGCTAGAATAATTTTTGAGTTTTTGATTCATAAACTCACCCAGCTCAGCAAATTCAACGATGTCGTCATACATAGCATCTACTTCTTCAGTTGAGAAGCCTAGCATGGCGCCATTCATATAGACATTTTCGCGGCCGGTCAGCTCTGGATTGAAGCCGACACCTAGCTCGATAAAGGAAACTAACTTACCATCAATGGTAACTGTTCCCTTTTCGGGAATATAAATCTCTGAAATGATTTTCAGAAGAGTTGATTTGCCAGAACCATTACGGCCAACAATTCCATAAAAATCTCCCTTTTCCACTTCAAAGGAAATATCCTTAAGAACGTTCTGCTCTTTGTAACCCTTGATACCTCGAAAACGGTTGACTAGGCTCGTTCTTAAACTTTGTGTTGACTCTGTTGGCAGTTTAAAAAACTTACTGACATGGTCAACTTTTACCGCAATATTATTTGACATTATAGAATCTCCGCAAATCTCTTAGCATTTTTATTAAAGATATAATATCCAAGCCCAAATATCACTACTGGCAATAGATAAGGAATCAGCGCAATCCAGTAATGGTCCATCAAATCCCAGCCCCGAGTACTGCCTGAGAAAACGATAAAATGACGAAGATCTTGAATAATCTGAGCCATTGGATTAAGCATCACCAGCTTAGCGACCAAAACATGCCCAC
The DNA here is from genome assembly GCF_938020365.1 of uncultured Streptococcus sp. Classification (GTDB taxonomy): domain Bacteria; phylum Bacillota; class Bacilli; order Lactobacillales; family Streptococcaceae; genus Streptococcus. Next base: position 8,320 of record NZ_CALIIB010000085.1, read on the forward strand.
CCTTCAGAATAAAAGTCAGTGAATAAATGATTGGTGTCGCATACAAGCCTGCCTGTAGCACTACTTCCCAAATGGGCCCAATATCACGATATTTGACAAAAAGTGTCGCCAACATAAAGGCAAAACCAGCTGAAATCAAAACTAATTCCAAAAAAAGCGGGATAATAACTAGCCACCCTAGGGTAATTGATACGCCATTAATCAGAGCAAAAGCAAAAACAACCAACAAATTGATCGCATAGTTAATCGCTGCACCAGTAATAGCCGAAAAAACGATAATTGATTTAGAAAAATTCAGTTTTCGCAGTAAGTCCCCTCGCGCAACAATGGACATCATGCCCATATTGGTTGCTTCTGAGAAAAAATTCCACGTCACCATCCCTAAGAGAAGCGATACTGCATAATGAGGCGTTCCATCATCAAAACGCAGGAAACGAACAAAAACAAGATACATAATGGTAAAAAGCATTAAGGGTTTTAAAATCGACCACAAATGCCCAATGAAACTGCCTTGATAACGCAATTTGAAGTCTGTTTTAACCAATTCTCTCAAGAGAATCCAGTTTTTTTGGCTAAAATAATCTAGCATGCATATTACTCCTTATAAGCAAATTTTGTGAGAATGAGTGTCGTGAAAACTAAAGTATGAAAGGCACGATTTTTTCTGTAGCCATACTTTCGAATCCGTCGCAGTCGCTCTGCAAAAGGAGCTTCCATGATTGTCACAAAATTTTCAATAATTTCTCTATTTTCAGTTGTCAGAGGCTGGCTGAGAAGGTTGCGGGCCTGAGTCTGACTGTCTTTTATTAATTTCCAATATTTAGCAAATAGACGGCTAGGATGAATCCAGTTCCTCATCCGCTTGCGTAAAGTCCGGGCTCCTAACACATTATTCGAATGCTGGCGGTAGAGTTCACCTGGCTGATCCAGATAAACAAGTTTCCCAAAGGCCGAAGCCAATAAGCCCAGATACCAATCGTGCATAAGCAGTTCATGCTCCTCCTGCCCTGTCCACAAATCAGCCAGAGCTCGGTTGATCATCGAAACGCCACCTGTCACCGTATTTTCCGTCAGTTCCTGAATTAATTTTGTATTAGCATGATCAGACTGCGTTCGAATCATACTTTCGTGAACAACATTTAGCTCCTGATCCACCACTTTTAAATCCATATAAACCAACAAAGGTACGGAAGCATCATAGTTTTCTGCTGCCGCCAACTGAATCGCCAACTTATCCGGCAACCAGACATCATCCTGATCACTAAAAAAGTAAACATCCGAATCCTGATACTTCAGCAAGCTATGAAAACTCTTAATGACACCCAAATTTTGAGTGGCTTCTGGGTTGATAAAGAAGATCCGGTCGTCCTGTTGGCAAAAATCCTCAATAATCGCTCGCGTCCCATCACTAGAGCCATCATCTCGAATCAAGAGCTGCCAATCCCTATAAGTTTGGGCTTGAATACTTTCAATCTGCTCTGCCAAAAACTGCTCACCATTATAGGTAGACAGAAGAATAGTCACTTTCATGATAAAAATAGCTCCTCGTATTCACCTACAATTTTTTCCCAGGTGTAGTTTTCTTTCATATTTTCTTTGGCCGCCTGACCTAGCTCAGAAAAGGCTGTTTGAGCATCTACTCGGTCAATCAGCTGGGCCAACTGCCCCTCTTCTTTTTGCCAATACAAAGCTGTTTCTTGGGCTACTTGATGGTTGAAGTCCACGTCCAAAACCAAATTAGCATCAGTCTGAGCCAGAGCTTCCAGAAGCCCGGGATTAGTTCCACCGACTTCGTGTCCATGTAAATAGGCAAAGGCTTGATTGCGGATATATTTGAGCAGTTCCTGATCATAAACAGTCCCGACAAACTTAATCCGAGAATCCTTATCAAAACCCGTTTTTTGCTTAAGCTCTTCATAATAAGGATTTCCCTCATGATTGCAAATAATCAGCAAGTCACGTTGGGTTTTGGATTTTATAAATTCCCGAATGATGGTCTCGTAGTTGTTTTCTGGCACAAAACGTCCAACAATCAGATAATATTCCTTTTCTCTGCTCTGCCATTTCTCAAAAAAATCACGCACGCGAGCATCCTGAGAGTCAAGAGACGATAGCTGGAGATCTGTCCCATAAGCAATGAAAGCCGTCTTAGACCAAGGATAGGATTGTTTTATATAACTTTCAATGCCTTGGTTGTCCGCAATGACCAGATCAGCATGCTTGGTCATAACCTTTTCAGAATATTTAAGATAGGCTTGAACCGGCTTAGGCCACTTGGCCCGCTTCCATTCCAGTCCATCTGGATTGATAAAGAAAGTCCCGCCTGCTTTATGAATTTTATGTGCAAAAGGCGCCACAAAGGCCCCAATCGTATTACCTAAAATATAAAAAATTGGACGCTCAATCTGCTGCTCTTGCACTAGCTTTAAAGAATAATTGATAGCCATCATATCATAGGCGATCACCCGAGCTGGCCCTAACTTAGGAGCCTTAATGGTGAAGCAATCCACTCCCTTGTAATCAAAATGATGAAAAGCTTCATCATCCGACAAACAAGCTACATGATACTGGATTTGGGAAGAAACCTTATTTTCTACTAATTTTTCAACAAAGGTTTCAAATCCGCCATATTTAGCAGGAAGTCCGCGACTCCCGATGATGAAGACATGTCTCATGCTTTTCCTCAATTCAAAGATTTACAATCTAGTCTATTATATCATTTTCTTGGTGATTTGTGGGATACAGAGAAAAAAGTCGAACAAATCATAATATTGCCTAAGCAAAATTATCGTTTGATTCGACTTTTATAGCATCTGTAGTAGACTACTATCACTTAAAAGTATTCTTTAATTTTTTAAAAAACTTATTTTTCTCTTTACTTTGTTCAAGAGAGTACTTATTGGTGAAGCGGAAGGACGCGGTTCAAATAAAAATTTTATATGTCGCAAAGAATGTCCACTATTTATATCCGAATGAGCGATTGCCTCTAATATGTCACGATAAACACTGGAAACCTTGTAAAGATTCTTTACTCTTTCTATGCTATCTAAAGAGCGTTGCTTCAAGTATTCGAAATTCTCCAAACATTGCTGGATTTGATTTGTTAATTCATCTACATTTCCCGTAGGATAGAGTTGACCCTCCTCGAACATTTCATAAGCTGATAGATGGCCAGGATTATCTGATAGGATAGTTGGCAGGCCATTCATAATGGATTCTATATAGACTAGGCCAAAGGTCTCCATAGCGGATGGAAAAACTGCCACATCGGCCATTGTTGCCTCAGCCCAAGGATTATCACGATATCCTAAAAACTGGACACCTTCTAACTGATGTTCAGCTATATAGGAGTCACACTTATTCTTATATTCATTGTCCCAAGCCCCAATAAAGACTAGTTCTGGTCTTGGCTGAGGGAGTTGTGCATAAGCTTGAAGGAGTTCTAGTTGATTTTTTCTCTCTGTCAGACGACCAACCGACAGAATACGACACTCAGTTCCAGTAAGTTTGTGCTCCTTTTCCACTTTAATCTCAGTAAAAGGGGCAAAGGAACGAATTTTTCTATGAGGGAGAAGCTGGGCTAGTCTTTTTTGCAGAGAACCTGTCACCGCAAAAATCTCCTGAGAATATTCATCTACAAAATCAATTTTCTCTTTATAATAACCAAATTCTCCCTCAGGAAATTCATGAATCAGCCAGAAATGCGGAATATCCTCACAAGCTGCTGCTACTGCTCCTTGAAACATATTAACTGTATTTGTAATGACCAAGTCAATATGGCTATCTGCCATTAACTTTCTCAGCGCAGCAATATTTTCTTGGTAAGAATTTACCCTCTCTTCATGAGTTCCAGGAAGACCACCTGGTGCATCCTCCCACCACCATTTGACCGATGGCAGAGCAATGGTTCTAATTCCTTCTTTTGCAAGAGTAGAAATATAGTCTTGCTGGACTTGGACATGATAATCTGGTATCGCATTGATAACGTGATAGCCATCTTGAACCAAATACTTCATCAGATGGAAAATAGAAATCTCTGCCCCATTATCCAAGGTTCCAGTCGGCGAAACGAATAAAATATTTTTCTTCATAGCTTATCCTTACCAATTCCAATAGAATGGAATCATTAAATAGATTGAAATTAAAAAGTTAGCTGACAAAGTGCCTATAAGCAAGGTTTTAACTGTCCGCTCCTGAATCTCCAGCTTGCCTATATTTGCAAGAAGGGGTAAGAAGAGAATTAGGAAAGGCGTGAAATAGCGGCCCTGAGTTCCAACGGATATCTGAGCACCTTTTCCTAAAACAATCGGAGTCCACTCTAGATACATGATGGTTACAACGGCAATGACCTGCAAAAGGAAAAGATAAGCAGAAACAGTTGCATAGGACTTTGTCATAAAATCCTTCTTAGACTGCAAGAAAATGATAGTCAATACCGCTACATCAAGAAATATTAGCCACAGGGGCAACTGAATGGTGAAATTACCCAAAAATCCAAAGAGACCGATAGTCAATATGGTATTGAGGTCACCGTTCATGCGCTGTTTAAACAAGGTGTTAAGTAGAACCCTACTGTAGTGGAAGATCCCTCCTTGATGACGAAAAAGCAAATGCAAGGCTAAGAAAACAGCAACAAAAGCCAAACTGTAAAAAACATAGCGATGACGACCGATAAATGCCTTGGTCGCAAGAAAAGGCTTGTTCAAAACAGCTAAGAATCCTTCCATTTCAAAATCAATAAATGGAAGTAAGCCTAGCAATAAGACATTGTTCAGTTTGGTTGCAAAAAGTCCAACGGATATGGCCAAAAGCTGGATGACATTTTTATTGGTAAATTTCTTGCTGGAAGCAATATTAGTGAAAAAACCAATAACTAGCATAAGCTCCAAGTAGTTCATTACATCGTAGGAGAGAGAAGCTGCCTGTTGAACCATAATTGGCAGAAGTGAAATGAAAAAGAGAGCTTTCTTGCCGTACTTAAAATACTTAATCAGGAAGTAAACACCCAAAATATAGGCTAGGCCGTTAAAAAATCGCCCCATCATGAGAATAACTCCCACGGATGGATAGATAAACGATCCCAAGGTCATGCCAATGAGCTGCGGTAAAAAGGAAAGAGTTTTGAGATTAATACCCAGAGTAAATTCTTCCTGAGATAAATCCAATTTTTCCGTAAAAAGCTTCTTATACTCTGCTGGAGAAACATGCGGTTCCGAAGAGATATTTTCCATCCACTTGTAGGTTTTCTCTGTCGGTTTATGGAAAATCTCCCAAGTCATGCGGGCGTGATTCGTTTCATCCGGAACACGGTTGATCGGTTGAACTACCATAAATGTCATGACAAAGACCGTCGCCAAGACCAAAAAGATATTTTCTATTTTCATCGTCTTACTTCTTTTCAAAATCATTCACCATTTCATCTTTACTATCTAAACTGCAGTTTTCAAGAACAAAATCATAGGCATTTTCTGCTAATTCCTGACGTAGGTCAGACGAAAGAATCAAACGCTCTAACTTTTCTTTCCACTCCCCGTCTTTAGCTAAAAGTCCAGTCTCCCAATCTTTAACCATATCAGAGAAGGCTCCAATATGACTAGCAACTGTAGGAACTTTTACTAAGGCAGCCTCCATCCATTTGATTTCAGACTTAGCCCGATTAAAGACCGAGTCAACTAGCGGTGCTAGATTGATATCCACCTGACTGATCAGCTGAGGTAAATCCTTCCAGTCAACATAGTCATGTACAACGATCTGCTGTTGATACGGCTTCATATCCTCTGGAATATCCAAATGTCCGACGATATGAAGCTCCACATTATTGTAGACTTCAAGCAAGGATTGGATGGCTGGTTCTATCAATTCAAAATTTTCATTGTGGCTTATTGAACCTGAAAAATAGCCAATCTTGACTTTTGAATCCTGCTGACTATAATCTTTGATAAAGTGAGAACTGATTTCAATCAAGTCACTGGAAGCTCGATTTCTGTTTAGCAACACCTTATCTTTATATTTGAGCAGCTCTTCCTTTAGTTGGAAAGTCGAAGTAATCGCTCCATCACAGGCAGCTAACATCTTGCCATAATTTTTGACACCAGCATCATAGTTGCCCTTGTCCTTCTCTGATAAGCCTTGAGTATAGCTCAGCTGATCTGTATAAACTGTATCAAAAACCAAATCATCAATGTCAAAATAAACTGGTTTTTTATCTCTTTTAGCTGTATCGCACAAGAATTGAAGTTGATAAGACCATGGAGCCCGATAGATGATAATATGACTTGCATATCGAGCCTGAGAAATATCAAATTCTGATACATTTACTACTTTGATCATGAAGCCGTTTTTTCGCAACTGTTCTGCTTTGTTCAGCACTCGGTAACGTGTACATTGCGGAATGATGTTTTCAACCCCATCTATAATCAAGATATACTGTTCTCTGGAGACTGATTTGAATTTTTGTACAATGTTTTCCAATATTTCAACTGGATAATCTGTTTCCATTTGTACATAATTGAGCAAATCAGGTATTTCTGTTCGTCTTTCCAGTCCCTGCCAACGAAATTGTTGCGCATTATAATTTTGTAATGAGGTGTACTTAACCAAAGGACTACCAGCCCTAAGCATTCTCAAAGGATGAATATACATAGCACTGTCTTTGTTTTCAGACACCAAAGCATCATATCGATAACCTAAATCTGCAAAATACTTAGTAAAAGTTGTTTCGTGTTTCCCAATAGCCTTATCGCGTGAATCCGTATCGGTTAGGTTATTCCAATAGTCGAAAAATTCCTCTGACCGAAGTAATAAAGGCTCAATGACAAGAAAATAGGATTGCAGATGTTCTGGAATATAGCCATATTGATTGAAATTCGTGGCATCTTCTTGTACTTCACCAAAGGAAATTCCCCAGAAATCAAGGTTTCTCTCCGCCATTGTTTGGAAGACCTCATTCAAATCTCGCATTGGACCAATATTTGTATCATTGACTAGCAAGAGTTGAGAAGAAGTTTGCAGCTTTTCCTTACCAATGGTTAAAATACCTTCCCTAAATGCCGCAGCATCATAACCTGTATTATCTCTTACCAGAACTTGGCCATACTGTTCCAAAGTAGATAAATCCTCTGATTTCAATCCTCCATTTACTACAATCAATGTTTCATCTACTAAAGCTGCTAATTTCTCTAAAAATAGAACCTTGTAGCGCTGAAGATTCTCTTCTGCCTCAAAAATGACGTAGATCAGGCACTTCTTGCCAGTCACTTGTTGAAATTGCTTTCGCTGAGAATTCCGTAAAACTCGATAATAATAGGTTTTTGGCGATTTGATATTTCTTTTTATGGTAATGCACTGACGCTTCATTTGAGATAGGACAGTTCGGATATTCCGTGGATTTTTGACAATCTGCCCTACCTGCTTAATTGGAGTGACGATAGCATTCCCAACGCGATATGAGAGTGAGTTACGTAATTCATCAATGTCATCCTGATATTGATAAATCAATTCACTATCACGTTCCCAGTTTTCCTTTAGCTCATGAATATAATCGGATACCTGATTCATATGCTGAATCAAATCATCCAGTCTACCATCTAAAGTATAAATATTTGCTGACAAAGCTTGATAAATCTCATCAGGCAACTGTTTTACATACTTATGCAGGATTTTCAGATAGATTTCGTAATGGTATCGAGTAGAATCTCGTTTAGAGATAGACTCCTTGTCAAAGACCCGATAATTCAGCTTCGTTTTTGTATCATAAACAGGTTTCGCACCTTGATTTATAATTAAGTTTAAAAGAAAATCATAGTCTTCCAATTTTTCACGATTCAGCGCTTCATCATAATAAATACCATCAGCAACCGAACGACGAATGAGGGAACAGTTGGAAATAAAATTCTCCGTTAAGAAAGCTACCTTGTCATAGGGCCGTGATTTAAGGTAAAACTCCTTTTTATCGGGGTCGTACAAATCACCATAGACAATATCTGCCTCCTCTTGCAGCATGGTTGTATAGAAGCTCTCAATGAAGTCTGAATCCAGAAAATCGTCACTATCCACAAAAATAAAATAAGTGCCTTGAATTTGCTGCAAAGCCTTGTTTCTTGTCTTAACAACCCCCATATTTTCATGGCTTTCAAACCGCGTCGGGAAAGGGGAATCTACCAAAGTTTCTTGGATAATCTGGGCGGACTTGTCTATGGAGCCATCATCCAATACCAGTAACTCAATATTTCGATAGGTCTGAGCAAAAATACTGCGCAAACACTGTTCAATATAATCTTCATGGTTGTAACAAGTTACAACAACAGATATTAAATCTTTCATATACCTTCCTTGTAAATAACTCTATTAGTTTGAGTTGGCATCTTGACTCTTCTTATAAGCTTTGTTTATCAGATTAGCCACCCACTTAGGCCAGAAAAGCTGATACATGAACAAGTCTTCTTTGGTCCGCGTATTATCTGAAATAGTCTTGGTTGTTTCAGACTCTCCATGAATCCGGTGGCACATAAGCTTCTCAGAAATATAAGCAAAACGCCCCTTATAAGCACTAATCTTGTACCAAGCATACCAATCCAGACTCACGCGCATTTCCTCATCAAATCGAAAATCCCTTAATGCTTCTAAGTTATAAGTCACCGCCGGACAGGAAATGGGATTCCCAAAAGCCAGCACCCGATTTCTCCAAAAACGGCTGGCCGGCATCAGATTCAGTGTTTTGAGCATGAGGGTCTTAATTTTTAGATTGGTATTGGCCGGAATTTTGACTCCATTTTTTTCTTCAAAATAGTCTGTATAAGCAATTAAAATGTCTTTAGACTGCTCTAGTTTCTGCATCACAGCCTCTAGATAAGCAGGCTCATAATAGTCGTCCTGATGGGCAATGGTAGCATAGGGAGTATCAACAAAAGAGAGTGCATTATTCCAGTCTTTCCCGATACCGCCGCCTTCTTTCGTGTAAAAAGGAATACCGTACTTCTGGCACAGTTGCTTGATTGAATCCAGCGGTGTTGAGCTATAGCAGATAATTTTTGAAGTCAAGGTTTGAGCTTGCAAAGAAAGGATACAATCTTCTAAAAACTCACTTTCGCCATAGGCACAAATCACCCAGGTATGGTTATTTTTCATCTTTTTCACTCTCTAACTTGGACATTCTTTGCTTCATGATGGACAGTTCTTGCACCAACTGCTTGATTTGCTCCTTTTGCTTGGAAATGGAAATAGTATGTAAAAAAACAATAATCAATAGGAAAAAGATAGCCAAAGACATCACAAAGTTTGATGTCAGCTCAAAGCCCAACAATTTGGCAATAGAAACTGGAATCCGATCAAAAACAGAGATAATAATCAGCACGAAGCCAATAACAATCCACATAAAGGCTTGCTCAAATAAAATATTGTTTTGATTGATATTCCGAAAGACGAAATACAGGAATAAAATTGAAGCCACTAGCATAACAATAGACAAAATGGACATTATTCACTCTCTTTCATAAAAGCAGCAATCAAGATCGAAGAGCAAACTTCAATCATATAGCGAATGGACTTAATCGGAGTAATCGAAGAGACTCCTCCTGCACGTTCAAACATATTGGCTGGTTCTTCCACCACTTTATATTTCCGCTTCAAGATATGGACGATTGATTCTGGTTCAGGGTACTTGATAGGATAGCGCGCAGCGAATTGTCGAATAATGTCTCGATTGGCCAAACGATAGCCTGATGTAGTATCCAGAATCCTTTTGCCTGTTGTTAATTTAATAAAGGCTGAGATAATAGTAATGCCAAAACGTCGCATAAAAGTCGTCTGAAATTCCGAAGACTTGTCACCGATAAAACGAGAACCAATAACCAAATCCGCCTGCTGAAGACGAATAGGTTCCAGCAAAGCATCCAGCGACTCAATATCATGCTGGCCATCTCCATCAAACTGTACGGCCACATCATAATTCTCCTCAAATGCATACTTATAGCCGGTCTGAACAGCTCCGCCAATCCCTAAATTCATAACCAAATGAATGGCATTCAGATGATGGCTATCCAAAATATCCTTGGTTCTATCAACTGACCCATCATTGATAACTACGTAGTCTAAGTCAAAATCAACTTTCTTCCGATATTCTACAATGCTCATAACCGTATTTAAAATACTTTCTTCCTCATTATAAGCAGGAATTATCATTAAAACTTTCATTAATTTAATCTATTCTTTCTATAACATGTCATCACATTATTTTTTGTTTTTCTGCAACTGTTTTTTTCTATATTTCATAAAGCTCGGAATTAGGGAATTGATAATCTTATATCTTAGCATTGGAAAAGGCTTCATAACAATATTAAAGATTCTAAAACAAACAAAATACAGCTGCCAACCTTCTTCCATTGGTGTATCCTTCCATGGAGTTTTGTGTAGATAATAGAGGTACTCCTTTTTAAATCTATGTGTATTCCCCTTCCGCCAAGGTCTCTCTTCACCTAGATAGTGAATAATTGTAGGTGCTTTCCGAAAATGATTAAAATCTTCCTGAGACATAAACTTAGTTGGCTTACTTAATTCACTCAACGTTTTATAAGGATAGACATCATAAATATTAAAATAATTAAAGGAAATTGGCAAGGTAAAAATTTGCTCTTTCAAGGCTCCATTTAAGGCATCTTGGTCTGGTGCGAATAGCTTCCCTTCATGAAATTGATAAAATTCTATGACCTTTTTACCAATCTCTTCCCTACGCCATTTTTTTAGATCGATCAATAGGACACCCGAATTATGATAGGGATGCTCTTTCAAAGCTAGAAATTCCTTTCTTGACTTATCGACAGTTGGTTCAGGACACATACCTATTACCTTATCTCCTAAGTCGCTATAAAACAATGAACCTAAATCTTCTAGAACTAGTGTATCTCCATCGAGATATAAGATCCTATCAACTTCTTGTGGAAGAAGCTTATCTAAAAAAAGACGTGCTAAAATAATTGAAGACCAACCGTTTGTATCAAAATCAAAGTCAATATAGTCTGCGATATTATTTATAGAAATAATACAAACTTTTCTATCGTAACTTTTAGCGAATTCTTTTAATTTATTTTGATTCTCTTCGCTTATCCTCTCGCCAATTAAATATACTGTAATATTCTCAGCAGATTTATTATTCTCAAATAGAGAACACATACAGGTTGCAACTTGAGGTACAAACGCATCATTTAATGTAAATAAGATATTCATAGAATCCTACTTCTTTCTTTTTTCCTGATTTTTAACAACGCCATAAATAATCAGACTTGTTGCATAAAAGACGCACATGGAGATTAAAAAGGAATTAGCAGCTCCGAGCAATTTTTGGTCACGGATAAATGGTAAGGTAATAGATTTTGAAACAGCAAATGTCAATAAATAGGCTATCATCAGATAATGCTGTTTTCTAAAGATGGTCATAATGATATCAACTACTAGAGCAAAAACATTCAAAATGCCACCTATAAGTAGTATAGTGAAAGGAAGCTTATACTCCTGTAATCGGATACCATAAACAGCTCCAAGCACTTCTGTACCAATCAGATAACCCAAAACAACAATAACAACTCCTAAAACAGTCATTACTAGATATAGCGTATTGACCTGTTTGAAAAATAGTGTAAATTTCTTCTCGTTCCAATAAATAGAAAGCTGTGTAGTCAACGGTCTCAGGACGAAGAATAAAAGGGATAGGACAAAGACAGGCATGAATAGAACATTAAAGTCTCTTTGAACCCCAGATGAAAAATAGCCATTTGTCAAAAGGTAATCAATATCAATTTTTGGCTCGTTATAGATATACGTTATCAAAAATCCATTTAAAAACAAGGGAAAACTATTTTTTAAAATAGAATACACATTTTTTCTGTCATCATGGAGTTTAGGCGAAAACTTTTCCTGAGAAAAATGTAATCTACAGTTTCTGAAATCTAAGGGGAAGGTCAGAATGAAATTCGCACAGCAAATAACAATACTAGCTACCATCAATGATTTTGTAAACAACAGGACTATTGCAAATAGTAACATGCAAATCCAGCTCCTATAGAATTGCACCTTTCCAGCCAAGTCTGATCTATTTTTTTGCTGAAATAATCCTTGAAAAACATCTGAATACGCATCTATAGCCCGATAAAGAACAAGCAATAAAATAATACTAGATTTATAAACATCATACCCTTGCCATAGAGTATAGATAAACGATGTAAAAATCATCAAAAAGACCGTAAAAAGTCTCGTGTTATGATAAGAAGCAAATTGGTATCTTTCTTTTACATCCGTAGATTGCAGATTTCTAACTTGAAAATAACCTAAAACAAAGAATTGCTGCCCAAGAGCATAAGCAATACTAAATATATCAGAATCTCTTGAATCTAGAAATCTAGAAGCAAGTAGAAGCAAGACGACTGATATCAACGATGATGAGACTGTCCCCAGCATGTTCCATATATAATTGCTCTTAACTGACGGTAGTGAAATTTCTGATTTCTGGGACATTCTGTCTTCTCCAATTATGTTCTAGTTCTTATTATACTATACTTTCCATGAAATGTGAAAAGCCACTGTTAAATAGCCATCAAAAAAGGACTCAACGGTCCTTTTGATAGATATCAGTGTTTTTTATCCTGCTTGTAAAACTCTTTCAAAGCATCCTGCCAAGTTGGAATGACAAAGCCTGTAGCCTTAGCCTTAGCCAAACTCATAGTTGAGTTGAAAGGCCGTTTAGCCTTGGCTGGGAACTTGCTAGAATCAACCGGCTGGACTTCCACATCCGTATCTTTGAGAATTTCCACGGCAAAGTCATACCAAGTTGTGTCCTCTGCTGCATCATTAGATAGATGGTAATAACCAAATTCCTTTTGATTTTCAGCTAGATAGGTCATAAATTCAGCCAGCGTACGAGTCCATGTCGGACGTCCATGCTGGTCATTGACTACAGTCAGAGTTTTGTGCGTCTTAGCAAGATTTTGCATGGTAAAGACAAAGTTTTTACCGTAGTTACCAAAGACCCAAGCAGTACGGATAATATAGAAACGGCTGGAATATTTCTCAACCAGCTCCTCACCCATGCGCTTGGTACGGCCATACTCTGTCTGCGGATCCGGCCGGTCATCTACTTCCCATTCCTCTCCGACAGGCTTTTGTCCGTCAAAGACATAGTCTGTTGAGATGTAGACCAAGGTTGCTCCGTGTGCTTCTGCTGCTTTTGCAACATTTTCGGTCCCTGTCACATTGATGGCATAGTCCAGCTCTTTTCCTTCGTCCTCAGCCGCATCAACTGCAGTATAAGCTGCGCAGTGATAAACCAAGCTTGGCTTGACTTCCGCAAAGACCTTGTCCACCATTTGGGCATTGGTAATATCCATTTCCGCCACATCAACAGCCACATACTCCTCATTGCGCTCATCCAAAAGATAGCGAAGCTCTGTACCCAGCTGTCCATTCGCACCTGTAATTAAAATCATTTGTCTTTCCTTTCAGATCATAAAAATTCGATGAATTTATTATACCAAAAAAAGCAGAAAAAATCTGCTTGATCGAATCCCTATCGGAAAATATACTTAATAGTATAATCTAGAGAACATCCTCTTGCCGCTTTTGATATTCTGTATATAAGTGATACAACAATCTGCAAGTAATAATGAATAGACTTATCATCAGAGGCAAAAAAGTTCGAGTGCTTGATGCATAGAGAGTGGGAGATAATGAAATGACCATGCGGCCAATAAAGCCAATTACAAACAAATAGGTCAGCCATATCTTTTCTTTACAGTCAGAAACTACAAGCCATAAAGCGTAAAGAATCATTAATAGCAGCAAGCCATAAAAAGCTACCGCGCTCATATACGTGATATTAAAAGAAAATGTCCCTGATTCTCTGGCTGCTTTACTGATACCTGTTAAGGTACCAAAAATAGTATTCCAGCCCATTTTTTGTGAAAAAATATTGAACATAACAAAACCGCTCAGAGCTATGGCCGTTACATTTTTCTTATGAAGAGCATAAACAAAGAGCACAAGCAAGAAGACCATCACAAAGGCAAAGGACGTGGAAAGCAGATTATCTCCTGTCTCCAGAAAGCCAAGCCCAATCTTTTGGAAGATATTCAAGTTAGGAAAGTTTGGGAACCAACTGACAATGTTCTTTTCCAAACGCAGAGCATTCCCCGGAGACAGCTTGGCTGATAAGATTCCTAAAGCGCTTAGTGCCAAATAGCATAGATTACCCAGTAAAGGGGTTTTATCTTTCTTCGCAAGGACAGTTTCAAACAGAAGCCATAAAAAAGCATAGACTGCTAATTGTTCCTGCATGATAGCAACTAAAAAGCACAAAAGGCTAGCCATATTAATCCAAATATTTTTAGATTCTCTGCAAAAAAGTGCGAAAAGCAACAAGGAAGCAGGGAAAATGTAATTAACATAGGTCGGAATAGAACCCGCACTTAAAAATTCCGTCGCCGGAAGGAATATAAAAATTAGTAAAGCTGGCAGCCAAGGCAAGGAAGGGGTTAGCTTCCTTAAAGCATAGACCAAAAGCAAAGTTGCCAGAAAGGCTGCTGCTATAAATAGCTTTTCGTGAACGGAAAATAATAAGGTGGCTGACTCAATGAGCAGTCTACTGCTCCAAGTAAAATAACGATCAATCCCAAAGAATAAATAATTGTAATGAAATTCCTTAGCATATTCTAAAAATGCTGTTTGGTCTCCTACTGGGGTGATTTTATTATTGATGTAAAACTGTATCGCATAAATAAACGAAGACAAGCATAAGACAATATTAATTTTTTTATTTTTCACAATCTCTCCTCAGCTAAATAAGAGTCATTTAAGCCCTAAAAACTCTCTCAAAGACTCACTTACTCTTCTCCTTAATCACATAAACAGGGCGTTTCTTTGTTTCCATGAAGATTTTGCCGATGTACTTGCCCAATATACCGATGGTCAACAGCTGGAAGCCTCCGATAAGGAGAATGACAGTCATAAGGGACGGCCAACCCGATGTCGGATCACCAAAAACCAAGGTGCGGATAATAATTACTGCCATCAGGATAAAGGCTAAAATCCAGGACAGGATGCCCCCTAAAAAGGCGATGTTGAGAGGCGCATCAGAGAAATTGACAATACCTTCCAAGGAATAGTTGAAAAGAGACCAGAAATTCCAAGAGGTCTTGCCAGCCACTCGTTCGACATTTTTGTATTCCAAGTACTCGGTATTGAAGCCAACCCAGGCAAAAATTCCCTTGGAGAAGCGATTGTACTCTGAAACCTCCAGAATAGCATCTACCATCGGGCGGCGCATCAGTCGGAAGTCACGCGCACCATCTACCATCTCTACCTGACTAATCTTGTTAATCAGCTTATAGAACAAATTGGCAAAAAAACTTCGGATAGGTGGCTCTCCCTCACGAGTAGTGCGACGAGTCCCCACACAGTCCAGCTCAAGATTCGAGTCCAGCATGGCCTTCATCTCAATCAGGAGCTCGGGCGGATCCTGCAAATCCACATCCATGACCGTCACAAATTCCCCACTTGCTTCTTGCAAACCAGCATAGAGGGCTGCTTCTTTTCCAAAATTACGAGAAAAGGACAGATAGTGCACATCTGGACAGCGACTGCTGAGCTCACGCAAAACAGCCAAGGTTTGATCTGTCGATCCGTCATTGACAAAAATATATTCAAACTGGTCACGGATTTGATATTTCACCGCTTCCATGGCTTCATGAAACAAAGGAATAGACTCTTCTTCATTGAAGCACGGAACAATCACTGAAATTGTCACTTTGATTACCTGCTATTTTTTAATATCTCTCATTATAACAAAAAACTAGGCGAAAACCTAGTTTTAATCTTATTTGCTCTGTCTAGAGGCCTTGAACATTAAATAGATTCCAAGGCTAGTTTGAGATCCTCTATCAAGTCATCCACATTCTCCAGGCCGATAGAGAGACGGATTTGATTTGGTGTAATGCCTGCTGCCAGTTGAGCCTCTGGCGACATCTGACCATGAGTCGTCGTAGCTGGATGGACGACCAGGGACTTAGCATCAGCTACATTGGCCAAGTCGGAGAAAATCTCTAGGCTGTCAATAACCTTACGAGCTTCTTTCTCCCCACCTTTGACATTAAAGGTGAAGATAGAGCCCACGCCTTTAGGGAAATATTTTTCTGCCAAAGCATGATAAGGACTGTCAGCAAGTTTTGGATAATTGACCTGCTCGACCTTAGGATGCCCTGCTAGGAAATCCACAATCTTCTCGGCATTGGACACATGGCGTTCTACACGCAAAGAGAGAGTTTCCAACCCCTGCAGGAAGAGAAAGGCATTGAAGGGAGACATGGCTGCACCTGTATCGCGCAAGAGCTGCGTCCGCACAGCAGTGACAAAGGCTGCTGCTCCGACATCGCGCGTATAACTGATATCATGATAGCTCGGATCTGGGTCCACAAACTGCGGAAACTTGCCAGAAGCTTCCCAGTCAAAACGACCGCTGTCCACAATCACACCGCCAATGCTGGTTCCGTGGCCACCGATAAACTTGGTCGCAGAATGTACCGCGATGTCCACTCCATGAGAAAAGACATTGATCAGATATGGTGTAGCAAAGGTATTGTCAGAAATCAGTGGAATTTTATGAGCATGAACCAGCTCTGCCAAAGCATCAAAGTCAGGAATATTTATCAAAGGATTGCCCAAACTTTCAATCAAAACCAACTTTGTATTGTCCTGAATGGCTGCTTCTACTTCAGCCAGATTTTCAATATCAACAAAAGTCGTGGTAATGCCATAGCGAGGCAGGGTTTCCTTGAGCAGATTAAAGGTACCACCGTAGATGGTGGAGGCTGCTACTACGTGGTCGCCAGCATGCGCCAAGGCTAGAATGGTGTAGGTAACAGCTGCCATACCAGAAGCTGTTGCTAGGGCTCCAACCCCACCCTCCAAAGCCGCAATCCGCTCCTCAAAAGCAGACAGGGTCGGATTGGTAATCCGAGTGTAGATATTGCCCGGTTTGCGCAGGGCAAAGAGATCTTCTCCCTCCTGAGTATCATCAAACACATAGGAAGTTGTCTGGTAAATAGGCAGAGCCCGCGACTTAGTAGTCGGGTCAACTGTCTGTCCGGCATGAAGCTGCAGAGTTTCAAATTTGAATTCACGTGTCATAAGGTCACCTCACTATAGTTATGTGATAAGTCTACCACTAAACGTCTCGCTTGACTAATAGAATTTCCTTATCAAAAGAAATAAAGAGAAGCTATATCTTATAGCTTCTCAGATATCATCTCAAAAGTCGCTTGATTACTGGGCCAGTACAGCTGTGACGAAACCTTGTCTAAAGCTACCCACTGAGCTCCCACATGCTCATCAGAAATCTGGATTTCCTTCTGCTCTGTCAGA
This sequence comes from uncultured Streptococcus sp., assembly GCF_938020365.1. Classification (GTDB taxonomy): domain Bacteria; phylum Bacillota; class Bacilli; order Lactobacillales; family Streptococcaceae; genus Streptococcus. The sequence continues at coordinate 25,720 of NZ_CALIIB010000085.1, forward strand.
ACTAGAAAAAGATTCTTGTGGATAGACAGATTTTCATCAATCTTTACCGTAAAATCCCCAAGACCCGTCAGGTTTGAACAAGCTAAGACCAATCCGGTCTCTTCTTTTATTTCACGAAGGCAGGCCTCTTCTGGGCTCTCACCACTCTCAATCCCACCAGTAATGGGCTGCCAAAAGGAGACTTGCTCATTCTCAACTTTCAAGAGCAAGATTTTTCGATCCTCTGGATGATAGATCCAGGCTTCAATCGACCGCCTAATCATGATTTTTTCTCAATCGGTGCTATGCTGGCCAGCACTTTCTTCAAACCGACTTCTGGGAAATTGATCTTAAGTTCTTGACTATTTCCGCTGCCAGAGACTGCCAGAACTGTCCCATCGCCCCATTTCTTGTGGTGGGCAATATCTCCAATAGCCCAAGCAACTTCCGGCTTAGATAGCTGGTTCTGACCGCTCTTGCCAAAAGGCAGGCTGCCTGTAGAAATCGAACTTGGTGCTGCCTGACGTTTCCGCTCTTGTAGAGCCTGGGCCAGACTCATGCCCTGACCGAATTTGCTAGTATCGCTGTTGGTATAACTAACCTTAAAGGAGCTGTTGGCTGGTCGAGCCAGTCCCTGATAGTTTAGCAAGTCTGAACTGATTTCTCTCAAGAAGCGAGTCGGCTGATTGTAGTTGGTACGACCATAAAGCAGACGGGAATTGGCATTGGTCAGATAGAGAATTTTTTCTGCTCGGGTGATACCGACATAGGCCAGACGGCGCTCCTCTTCCAGCTCATCCTCATCTTCAGATGCTCGGCTCAGAGGGAAGACATTTTCCTCCATACCAACCAGAAAAACGACTGGAAATTCCAATCCCTTGGCTGCGTGGAGGGTCATCAGAGTTACTTCAGAACTCTCCTGATCTCCGTCGTCTGTGTCTGCGATCAAGGCTAAGTCATTGAGAAAACGGCTGAGCTTGTCCAGACCTGTCTCATCAGTAGGATTGTCTGGATTTTCGTCAAAGTTCTTGGTTACAGACAGGAATTCTTCAATATTTTCAATCCGTGCTTGGCTTTCCAAGGTTGCCTGAGCTGCCAAGGCGACTGAGTAACCTGTCTTTTTCAGAACAAGCTCGACTAGCTCAGTCACACTATAGTCATCCAAACGATCCCGCAAGTCGAGTATCAGATTGGCAAACTCATAAACTGCCTGAGCCGCCTTGCCTTTGACTGGCGAAAGCATGATATTGGCTGATGCCTCCAGCAAAGAGATTTCTTGACTAGCTGCAAAATTCCGAATCTTGTCTACCGTTCCCGGTCCGACACCACGTTTGGGCTCATTAACCACGCGCTCATAGCTGATATTGTCGCTAGGATTAGCAATGAGATTGAGGTAAGAAATAACATCGCGGATTTCTTTACGGCTATAGAACTTTGTGCCACCGACCATGGTATAGGGAATATTAGCCTTGAGCAGGGCTTCCTCCACCGTCCGTGACTGGGCATTGGTTCGGTAAAGAACCGCAAAATCCTTATGACTGTAGCCTTCTCGGCTCAGCTGATCAATAGTTCGGGCGACAAAGAGAGCCTCGTCCTGCTCGTCATTAGCCCGATAGTAGACAATTTCCTCACCGTCTTCGTTTTGAGTCCAGAGATTTTTCGGACGGCGATTGCGATTGTTTCGGATGACTTCATTAGCTGCCTGAAGGATGGTCTTAGTCGAGCGATAGTTTTCTTCAAGCAAAACAACTTTGGCTTCTGGATAATCCTTTTCAAAGTCCAGGATATTCTGCATATCTGCTCCCCGCCAGCCGTAGATAGACTGGTCAGCATCCCCGACTACACAGATATTCTTAAAGCGAGAAGCCAAGAGTTTGACCAGCTGGTATTGGGCATGGTTGGTATCCTGATACTCGTCCACATGGATATACTGGTAACGTTGCTGGTAGTAGGTCAGGACATCAGGATTTTGGTCAAAAAGGCGCAAAGTCAACATAATCAAATCGTCAAAGTCCATGGCCTCAGACTGGCGCAGTTCCTTTTGATAGGCCGTGTAGCACTTGGCTACAATCTCTGTGTACATATCACCAGCCATATTTGCATAGGCCACCTCATCAATCAGGTCATTCTTTGCATTGGAAATGGTCCCTAGAATGGCGCGCTCATTCCACTTTTTAGGATCCAGATTGAGATTTTTGAGAATCCGTTTCATCAAAGTTCGCTGCTCACCCGGATCAACGATCGTAAAGTTGCGGTTGTAGCCAATATGATCTGCTTCTCGTCGCAAAATGCGCACACACATGGAGTGGAAGGTGGCGATTAAGCAATCTTGAGTAGCTGGATTGAGTGTAGCTGCCCGTTCCTTCATCTCCCGCGCCGCCTTATTGGTAAAGGTAATGGCTAGGATATTCCAAGGATTGACCATCTTCTCATCAATCAAATAGGCAATGCGGTGGGTCAGGACTCGAGTCTTTCCTGAACCAGCCCCCGCCATAATCAACAAGGGGCCTTCTGTCGTCTGGACCGCTTCGGCCTGACGGTCATTCATACCGTTTAATAAGGGATTCATCTTCTATCCTTTCAATATAACATCAAACTGAAAATCAATGCTTCCATTATATCAAAATTCGAGCGAATTTGTTATCGAAAAGGCAACTACCTCATTTGAAATCCAAGTGTGAAAAAGTTATAATAATAGTTTAGAAAGGGGCAACCATGAACAATCATCCAAGCGACAATCTCAAACTTGCTGAACGAGGCGCTCTCCTGGCAATTGCCACCTACATTGGCCTATCCGTTACAAAAATCATTGCAGGTGCAGCACTGACATCCTCCAGTTTGACGGCGGATGGTTTCAACAACGTCTCCGATATCGTTGCCAATCTAGCGGTCCTAATCGGCCTGCGCATGGCCCGAAAACCAGCGGATAAGGACCACCGCTTCGGCCATTGGAAGATTGAAGATCTGGCCAGCCTAATTACTTCTTTCATCATGTTTTTTGTCGGTTTCAATGTCCTCATTGATACGGCTCAAAAAATCATTAACAAGGAAGAAACCTTGATTGATCCTGTGGGAGCCATCGTCGGGATTGTATCGGCCATCATCATGTTTGGCGTTTATCTTTACAATAAAAACCTAGCCAAAAGGGTAAAATCCAAAGCTCTGGATGCGGCTGCCAAGGACAATCTCTCGGACGCCATCACTTCTCTAGGCACATCGGTTGCTATTATTGCCAGCTCCCTGAAGTTTCCCATCGTTGATAGGCTAGCAGCCATCATTATTACTTTTTTCATTCTGAAAACAGCCTATGATATTTTCATGGAGTCCTCCTTCAGCCTATCAGACGGCTTTGATCAGGACCTTTTAGACGACTATAAGCGTGCCATTCTGGAAATTCCTAAAATCACACGCGTCAAATCCCAGCGTGGTCGGACCTATGGCAGCAATATTTATCTAGATATTATACTGGAAATGAATCCTGACCTCTCCGTCTTTGAAAGCCACGAAATTGCTGATCAGGTAGAGGATATGCTCAAGGAAGACTTCGGTGTCTTCGACATTGATATTCATATTGAGCCAGCTCCGATTCCTGAAGATGAGATTCTGGATAATGTTTATCAAAAGCTCCTGATGCGTGAGCAATTAGTCGACCAAGGCAGTCAATTGGATGCACTTATTTCCTCTGATTTTGTCTACATTTCCCAAGATGGTCGCCAGCTAAACAAAGAGGAATTTCAACTAGAGAGAGCCCAAACTTCTCCTATCAAAAATTTAGAAATTACATCCGTTAGCCAAAAGACTAAGCTGATTCGCTATCAAATCGGGGATGTCATCCATACCAGCCTCTGGCGCCGCCACGAAGTCTGGCAAAATATCTTCCACCAAGAAACACGAAAAAACAACTAGTTTTCTGCTAGTTGTTTTTATATGCTTTCACTTGGTCTGTCGCAATATCCTCTCCAAACCACTTCTCAGCGATTTTCTGGAATTTTCCCTCTTGGTATAATTTCCCGAAAGCGGCATTTACTTTTTCAACTAAAGTACGGTCCGCCTTTCTAGCCCCGACCGCAAAGTCCTCGCTCTCAAATCCAACTGAAAAAACTGAATATTGATCTAAAATTCCTTCTTCTGTCAGATAATAATTGGCATAGACGCGGTCAATCAAGAGACCATCAATCCGGTCGTTTTGCAAGTCAATCAGCGCCTCGTTAAAGCTCTGATACTGAGTCGCTGTATGATTTTTAACAATGGTTTTCAAAATTTCAGGATTGCTTTCAAACGCTACGTAGCCAGAAGATCCTGCTTGAGCACCCAATACTTTTCCTACCATATCACTGGCCTGTGAGATATGAGAGGATTTTTTGCTGACCAAAACCTGCTCATTTTTCATATAAGGAATGGTAAATTCTACCTTTTCTCTTCTCTCATCCGTCGCGGAGTAGCCATTCCAGATAAGGTCAATCGTGCCGTTGGTCAACTCTGTTTCTTTCATATCCCAATCAATCGGCTGCCATTTCACCTTAATTCCATATTCCTCAAAAACAGCATTGGCCAAATCAATGTCAAAGCCTGCATAAGTGCCATCTTTTTGCTCAAATCCCATAGGGACAAAGGTATTATCAAAACCAATTGTAATCTGTTTTTTCTCCTCATACTTGCTCCAGTTATCCAAGCTGGGATCGCTGACATTGGAACTACAAGCACCGAGCAGAAAAGTTAGGATCAAGGTCAAACAGGTCAAAAGAATATTCTTTAGTTTCATTCGGACCTCCCTTATTTTGGTGTGACTTTGAGAATAGAATCCGCAATGTTTTCCGCAAACTGCAAATCATGTGTGACTACAATTTGTGTCATCCCCATTTCCCGATTTTGGAGGATGAGTTTTTCTACTTCCAAGCGTAAGGCAGGATCCAAGGCAGAAGTCGGCTCATCATATCCGATAATTTCTGGGTTGATCATCATAGCACGAGCCAAAGCGACCCGCTGTTTTTGCCCGCCTGACAGCGAATAAGGATAGGCCTTGGCATGCTCATACAAGCCTAAACGGGCCAATAAGCCCTGCGCCTTCTCTTCAGCTTCTTCTTTGGAAATGTTCATTGTATGTATTGGTGATAAGGTCAAATTTTCCAAGACAGACAAATGAGGAAAGAGCTGAAAATCTTGAAAAACGAAGCCTAAAAGATTGCGCTTTTCAAGTTCAGTGACATCCAAAATCTCTCCATTATTAATCACTTGTCCCGAATCAATTGTCTCCAAGCCTGCCAGCATACGCAGAAGGGTCGTCTTCCCTCCACCAGAAGGTCCAACAATGGCCAATACTTGCTTTTCAGGCACAATCAAATTAAAATCCTTTAGAATCTGCTTATCACCAAATTTTTTACTAATATTTCGTAATTCTAACATAATAGCACCTACTTATAATAACTAAATTTCTTTTCGACCTGCTTGGCAATCAAGGTGGCCAAACCGATTAAGAGCAAGTAAATCAAGCCTGCAACAAACATCGGTGCCAGACTGGCATCTCGGTTAGCCGCCGTACGACTAGCCAAAATCAAGTCTGAAATGCCTAAAGCATAAACCAAAGAGGTATCTTTCACCAAAGTCATGACTTCATTAAAGACACTAGGTAGCACAATTTTTACGACTTGCGGCAAAATAATCAGGCGAATCGTCTGAACAGGAGTAAATTTCAAAACCTTCGCGGCTTCATACTGTCCAGTCGGAATAGAAGAAATGCCTCCGCGGAAGATCTCCGCAAAATAAGCCGCATAGTTTAGTGTAAAGGCAATAATCGCTGCAGGAATCCGATCCAGCCGAATGCCGATACTTGGCAACACATAGTAAATAAAGATTAACTGCAATAAAAGCGGCGTCCCGCGCATGATCCAAATGTAAATATGAAGCAGCCATTGCAGGGGCTTCAAGCGAATTTGCATTGAAAATGCCAGCATAATTCCCAAAGGAATCGAAAAAACCAATACCAAAGCAAACACTTGCAAGGTGGTTGCTGCTCCACTTAGAAGACTAGGTAAAATTTCCAAAATATAGCTCATTCTCTTCCTCCTAAATAAATATTATACCATTATAGCAGAATTTTAAAAAAATACAACCCGAAATTGCAAAAAAGTTATAGTAAAAAATCGAAATCGAACAAAACTAAAACCCGACTCTCTTTTTAAGAGTCGGATTTATTGGACTAGGTAGGGATCTTTGGAGCGGTTTTGGAACCATTCGAAACAACACAGCTCTAAAACTGACAAATAACCTTACAACCAAAAGGAGAGGTTTGCTCTTTGTTAACCGCAGTAGGTTCATGAAAAAACACATTCTGGGAGGGAGCGACTATTTTTTTATTTTTCTTGCGAATAGATAAGGTATTTCAATCCACGCCCCCGTGAAGGGAGCGACTTGTGGAAGTCGAGGAGGTGCTATGAAACGACCTATTTCAACTAATCCTAGAAGAAAATAGTTTTGTTGTAATTATTTTAGAACGATTTTATGAACAATCTTTTGTCCACACTCCTCTTTAAGTTTTGTAAAAAGTGAGCGCTAATGCTTGTGTGCTCCACTGCAAAAAACTTACTTTCATCATCTAGCTTCCGATAGACCAATCTCTTTTGAGCATGTATAAGTCTGTACCCATCATTTAGAGCAACAAGAAGAAAAAAATCATAATCGAATAAGAAATATTTTCGAAACTTTTGGGGCGGATTTGGGACAAATATAACAAAAACCCTTGTTAATCAAGGGTTTTAAGTGTTGTTTAATGTCCCCTGCTGGAATCGAACCAGCAACTACTCCTTAGGAGGGAGTTGTTATATCCATTGAACTAAGGGGACTAGAGAAAAACTCTGCCAAGTGACAGAGTCATTTCTGATATTAACGACGGATTTCTTTGATACGCGCTGCCTTACCTTGCAATGCACGAAGGTAGTACAATTTAGCACGACGAACTTTACCGTAACGAACGACTTCAATCTTGTCAACACGTGGAGTGTGGATTGGGAAAGTACGTTCAACACCTACACCGTTAGAGATTTTACGAACTGTGTAGTTTTCTGAGATACCAGCACCTTTACGAGCGATAACGACACCTTCAAAGATCTGGATACGTTCGCGAGTTCCTTCGACAACTTTCGCGTGAACGCGGACAGTGTCACCAGGACGGAATGCAGGGATATCAGTACGAAGTTGACCTTCAGTCAAGCTTTGGATTAATGGATTCATTTTTTACTCCTATCTTACTAATCTTATGATTCATGACCAAAGCGGATTAGTCGTTTTTTTGTGCTCCATTTGCACAAAGAATATTATATCAAAATTCCGGTAAATGTAAAGATTTTTAGATAAAAATTCCTAAAATAATGGCTAAAAATCCTAAACAATAAGTCAATATCAGATAATGGATGAATTTCTTCTTGTTGGAAAAGAGAGCTACCAGCTCAGCATTGAAAGTTGATAGTGTCGTCAAGCCTCCGCAAAAGCCAGTTACCAGGATAGTATAAAGTTGCTTATCTTGAACATGGTTATAGAAATACCCAATCAAAAAAGCTCCTAGTAAATTGGCCATCAAAGTTCCCACTGGCAAAACTGCTCTGCTATTGACCTTAGAAAGAAAATAACGAACGAGAGCCCCACCCCCACAAGCTGTAAGCATAAGCCAAATCATAGGCCCACCTTCTTTCCAGCCCACAAGGCAATCCACAAACTACCGCCAATGCTCAAGACTAGATAGAGGATAAAGTCCGTGTATAGCCCTAGGTCCAGCAGTTTAATGGAGTCTAAAAGGAGACTTGAAAATGTAGTCAAGCCACCACAAAAGCCTGTCGATATGGCTAGGATAAAACGTTTAGACACTTTCTTGTTTGCTAGATAGCCCTTTACCAAATAAACCAGAATGAAGGTCCCAAGATAGTTGACCAAGAGTGTGGCTAAGGGAAAATGTCCAGTGAAGGTGACCAAGGAAGCGATTAAGTAACGAAGCCAGCCACCAAGCATAGCAGCTAAGCAGATGGCAAGAGAATTTTTTACTTCCTTCATGCTTTTTTCTGTTCCTGATAAGCACGGGAGTTCTTCAAGATATCCTTAAAGGTAGCAAGAATCGTATCTTTGTAGGCTGGATTTTCAACATGATCTGCTACTCTGCCTAAAATAACTTCTTCTCTCTTCGCGTCCAGCACTGCCTTACCAGTCTCCTGCTTGTAAGCAGCCACTTGGTTCACGAGAATCATCCGTTTTTCCAGCAAGACTACGAGTTCATCGTCTATTTGATTGATTTCTTGTCTCAGTTCTTCTAGCTTCATTCGTTACCTCCTTATATTTTACTTATCATATCAAAATTCTGGATGTTTTTCTAGTTTTCTTGGAAAGCGAGTCCAGTTTGACAGTATTTTGTAAGAAAGAGGACCCTTAGCGCGAGTCCTCTTTTATCATCACAATTGATTCTTATCCCGCAAATTTCAAGGTTCCCCGAACCTTAGATTAAAGGGAACTCGCCAGGGAGAGTTTTTATCCGCAGATTAAAAAGGTCCACTGGACCTTTTTAACCAACTGAGCCTTCCATGCTCATATTGATGAGTTGGTTGAGTTCGACGGCGTATTCCATTGGTAGTTCTTTGGTAATGGGTTCCATAAATCCGTTGATAATCATAGCTGTGGCTTCTTCTTCGCTGATACCGCGACTCATCAGATAGTAGAGCTGGTCCTCAGACACTTTGGAAACCTTGGCTTCATGCTCTAGGGCGACATTGGAATTATGGATTTCATTAAAGGGAATGGTGTCGGAGCTAGACTCACCATCCATGAGAATAGTATCGCACTCAATATGAGACTTGGAACCAGCACTATTCTTACCAAAGCGAACTTGACCACGATAGTCCGTCTTACCACCGTCCTTGGCCACTGATTTAGAAATTAAGGTACTGGATGTCTTAGGTGCATTATGAAAGACCTTGCATCCTGCATCCAAGTGCTGGCCATAATTTGCAAAAGACATAGAGAGGACTGAGGTTCTGGCATTTCGACCATTGAGGACGCTACAAGGATATTTCATGTTAACCTTGCTACCTAGATTGCCATCAATCCACTCCAAGGTACCACCTTCTTCGACAGTGCCCCGCTCCGTTACTAGATTATAGACATTATCCGACCAGTTTTGAATGGTCGTATAGCGGAAAAAAGCATCCTTTTTGACTATGATCTCAACAGTCGCAGCATGAAGACTATTGGTCGTATAGGTTGGCGCTGTACAACCCTCGATGTACTGAATGGAGCCACCCTCCTCGATAATCATGAGGGAGCGCTCAAACTGGCCTGCGTTTTCTCCATTGATACGAAAATAGGTCTGAACAGGAATTTGACAGTGCACATTTTTAGGAACATATATAAAGGTTCCACCTGACCAGACTGCTCCATTTAAGGCTGCAAACTTATGTTCAGCATTTGACACGACTGTCCCAAAATATTGCTTGACTAGCTCTGGATACTCTTGAACTGCTGTATCCGTGTCAGTAAAAATAATTCCTAACTTTTCGAATTCTTCCTTCATATTGTGGTAGACAACCTCAGATTCGTACTGGGCAACAGCACCAGATAGGAATTGCTTTTCCGCCTCGGGGATTCCCAAACGATCAAAGGTCCTTTTTATCTCTTCAGGAACATCATCCCAACTACGAGCTGGCTCACCGCTTAGTTTCTGGTAATAGATGACGTCTTCAAAGCGAATGCCTGACAAATCAGGACCAAAGTCCGGCATAGGCAGTTTGTTAAATAGCTCTAAGGAGCGCAAACGATAGTCTAGCATCCACTGGGGTTCCTTTTTGATGGCAGATATTTCACGAACAACTGCTTCTGTCAATCCTTTCCCAGTCGAATAAAGCGGTGCTATATCATCATGAAAACCGAAAGCATAATCACGTTGTGGCATAAAAGCCTCCTTTCTCCATACAGAAAGAATCACATGGGTTCCTACCCTTATTATACTCTTCTAGATTAGAATTGTCAGAAAATAAGAGCCGGTTGTTCCATTTGAACTAGCAAAAAAGCAGAAGGGATCTGATCTCTCCCATTCTGCTTCAATGATTTTATAAAATAAGGTCATCTAAAATGAATCGACTCAAGCTAAGATCTCAAAAACGCTAGCAGTTAAGTTCTCAACTTCTGTCTTAATTTTGCTACGGTTATTGCTGACGACTAGTTTGAGCTGGTCCGCATTTTCCAAGCGATAAGGTGTGCCACTAGCATTAAAGACGACTAAATAATGCTTCTTGTCCTTGACTTCAAAAATGATAAGACCACTATTTGTCTGTGCATGACGAACATAGACATGTTGGTAAATTTCTTCATATGTCGAGTAAGAAAATTCTTTCCTGGTCGTTTTTAGCTGAATAATCTTGCGGATAAAATTGACACTATCTTGATGTTTCGAAAGTAGATTCCAATCCACCTGGTTGACTTGGTCTGGCGCATTGTAGCTATTCATAGCTCTTTCTTTATCTGCTTGAGTCACCTGCCCATTTGGTCCTGTTGCCACCAACTTAGTTCGAGAAAACTCCTGACCCAGCTCCATAAAGGCTAAGCCTTGCATGAGAATATTCATGGCAGTCGCTAGTTCAATTCGCTTGGTTAAGATTTCTAGATCATCATGTGGATGGAATTCTCTTAGTAAGTCATGCAGATTATAATTATCATGAGCCTCAACATAATTGACGACCTGATTTGGCATGAGGTAGCTACCTAACTCACTACTTCCTAAAATAGCCTTGGCAATAATATTTTCAGTCCCTTGTCCACTGACAAATCCAGCTTTCAAGGTTCCAAACACCTCAGCACCTTTAATAGCATCTCGCTCATTGTCGTTGAAAAATCCAATGTCTAGAAGCTGATAGGCATTGTCTTTCTTGGCCTTATCTTGAGGAAGGAGGCCTGTCCCCATATCCCATCCTTCTCCGTACGTCAGGATACGTGGATCTACCTTGTCCAATTCATCTCGAATGATCTGCATGGTCTCTACATCGTGGATTCCCATCAAATCAAACCGGAAACCATCCACGTTATACTCCTTGACCCAATACAAAAGTGAGTCAATCATATATTTACGGAACATCTCATGCTCGCTAGCGGTTTCACTTCCGACTCCTGTTCCATTCTGAAAAGAGCCATCTGGATTCATCCGATAGTAATAATCGGGAACACAGGCTTGAAAAGGGGAGTCAAAGGTAGAGTAACTGTGGTTATAGACCACATCAAGAATAACTCCGATACCAGCATCATGATAGGCTTGAATCAAGGTTTTTAAATCACGAATAGCCTGAGCTGGATCAGATGGGTTACTAGAAAGGCTAGTTTCTGGGGCATTATAGTTCTGCGGATCGTATCCCCAGTTATAGGTTACCTGCCCATTTTCATCATAGTCCTTGTGACGATCCGAGACAGGCTGGAGCTGGACATAATTCACACCCAAGTCACGAATATGATCAAAGGTTGTCGCTTGACCATTGCCATTTGTCGTACCTGTTTGACAAGCACCGAGGAAGGTTCCGCGGTAAGCTGGTGTGACACCTGAGCTTTCTGACTGGCTTAGGTCACGGATATGCATCTCATAGATAACTGCTTGACAGGCATTCTTCACGCGCCAGTGGGCTTCTTGCCTCTGCTTAACTTGAAAACCAAGTGGATTTCGTTCTTGGTCTGTCACGATAGCTGTTCGTTTACCATCAGGACTAGTAGCCTGACTATATGGATCCCGAGTCAAGTATTCTTCATGATCAAAGATCACCCGATACTGGTAAGCACGCTTGGCTAAATCTTCAGAAATGCTCCCTTGCCACACTCCGATTGTATTCTTTGTGTGGTCTGTTGAGAAATCTCGGCCTCTCTTTAGAGAAATAGTTTTCCAAATGCTGGCTTGGTTGCTGGCATCTTTATAGATGACCACTTCAACCGCTTTTGCTGTCGGTGCCCAAAGTTTAAACTCAGTCTTGTCAGCTTGGTAAAAGACACCTAAACTTCCCTGATAGCCCCAGTGACGGTCAAATTCCTTGGAAGAAACCGCCATATCAAAAGCGTGAGGATTTCTGTATTTGTAATAGTGGCTAGTGATTGCCGCCTGCCTAGAATAATAGACTTGATGGTCTCCCTCAAGAATCCAAACTTCTGTAACCAGGTGAGCCGGCAAGAGACGAATGGTATAATCAATGGTCTGGCTTGACCAGTCTGCTTTTTTTATAATCAAATGGACATAATCCAAGTTTGTCTCACTTTGGTAAGTAACAAGTCCACTTCGCCCAAAATAATCAAAATTAGAAAATGACGTTTCCTTTCCGATTTGGTTTTCCTGCCACTGCCATATATTGTACGAAAGGTAATCATCAGTGGGGTTATGGTAATGGACTAAGACCTGGTAGTCTGGCATTTTTATCTCCTAGGTTCATCATGATTTTTCTGAACAAAGAGCATCGTCGCTGATTTCATCAATATTGGCAAAAAATTCTAAGTGATTGTGGAAGACTTCTAATTCAACTGGGGTGTCTCCACCATATTCGCCATCAAGATTAAGCATGAATGGTTCTTTGCTGTCTAAAACTTCTAGTTTTAGTTTGCTTGTTTTTAAGTATTCGACATTGACATCTGTCACGTGTTGGCCACCATTAATGGCCTGAATCAGTAGGGCTAACATTTCAAAAAGTTTGGCTGTTTTGACCAAAATCAAGGTAAAGTTGCCGTCGTCTAATTTGGCATCTGGAGCAACTTGCTCAAAGCCTCCAATAGAATTGGTCAGTGCTGCAAACATGAGTGAAATCTTACCTTCAAAAACACCATGATCATGTGTAATGCGCACCTTGCGGAATTTAGAACGTGGCAACATTTCCGCACCTTTGGCAACATAGGCAAAGTAGCCCAAGCGAGATTTAGCTTCACTTGGAACACGATAGGTTAGCTCACTCAAAGTACCAGCCGCAGCGATGTTAATGAAATATTTTTGCCCAAAGGCACGGCCGATATCCATTTTGATGGTCTGATTTTTAGCAATGATTCTTGCAGCTTCGACAGGTTTTCCCATAGGAATCTTCAGCGCACGCGCATAGTCATTGGTTGTACCTGTCGGGATGAAGGCCAAGCGGGGTCGATTTTCCAAGGGTGCCACTCCATTTACGACTTCATTGATGGTGCCATCCCCTCCTGCCGCGATAATCAAATCAAAACCAGCCTTAGCTGCCCGCTCTGCTTCTTTTTGCGCAGAAAGAGGCTCTGGCGTCGTTTGATAAGCACTGGTTTCATAGCCTACGTCCTCTAAAACGTCCAGCACTTCCGCAATATTCTTTTTGATAATTTCCTGACCAGATGTCGGGTTATAAATGAGTCTTGCTCTTTTTATTACATCTTTCATACAGCGCCTCTATAACTGTTCAAGCCATGCTTCATCTTGGATTTCGATTCCCAATTCTTGGGCCTTGGCCAACTTGCTACCTGCATCCGCTCCAGCAATAACCAAGTCCGTTTTCTTGGAAACACTGCCAGCAACATTGGCTCCTAGACGAAGAAGTTTTTCTTTAGCTTGTGTTCGTGTTAATGTTTCTAATTTCCCTGTTAAAACAACTGTTTTACCCGATAGGACTGCATCTGCCGCCACCTTTTCACCAAGGTAGGCCAGATTAACTCCTGCTTCTTCTAGTTCCTTCAGCAGGATCTGTGTCCCTTCTTGGGCAAAATAGCTGTGCAGGCTTTTAGCAATCACCATGCCAAGACTATCAATGCTGGCAATCTCTTCTTGCTCTGCCTGAGCAAGGCTTGGTATATCATGGAATTTCTCCAGTAAAATCCGACTGGCCTTGCTACCAACATGGCGAATACCTAAGCCAAACAAGAGTTTTTCGGCTGAGTTTGACTTAGAAGCCTGAATAGCATTATATAATTTATTAGCTGATTTTTCCTTAAAGTTCTCTAACTGGAGTAAATCTTCGATGCTTAAGCGGTAAATGCCTGCCACATCTCGAACCAAATCCTTAGCAAAGAGCTTTTCAACCACTGCCGGCCCCAGGCCACTAATATTCATAGCATCACGACTGGCAAAGTGAGCCAATCCTTCCATGATTTGGGCGGGGCAGAGCGGATTGATACATCGCAAGGCGACCTCATCTTCAAAATGGAGCAAGTCGCTCTGGCAACTCGGGCACTGGCTAGGTACATCCAAGTGTTCATCTGAAACACGCTTGCTTTCTACCACACGCATGACGGCTGGAATGATATCTCCAGCTTTATAGACAATAACTGTATCATCTTTGCGAATGTCCTTTTCCCTGATGTAATCAACATTGTGTAGAGTCGCACGGCTAACAGTTGTCCCTGCCAACTGAACTGGTGTTAGATTAGCTGTAGGTGTTACCACTCCGGTCCGACCCACTGTCCAGTCTACAGATAAAAGCTGGGCTTCCTTTTCCTCAGCTGGAAACTTATAAGCGATGGCCCACTTAGGCGCCTTAACAGTAAAGCCTAGCTCCTCTTGCACAGCTAGGTCATTGACCTTTATGACAATACCGTCAATCTCATAAGGAAGACTGTCCCGCTCCTGACCAATCTTTTCGATAAAGTCCCAGACTTGGTCTATAGTACTAGCCAGTACCCGTTTTTCATTAACAGAAAAGCCAAGTTGACTCAGTTTTTCAAGGACATCTTCCTGAGTCGCTTCAGTTGTCGGGTTTGCTTCTTGGTAAAGGAATGTCGCTAGATTACGCTTGGCCACAACTGATGTATCCAGCTGTCTCAAGGTTCCTGCTGCAGCATTTCTTGGATTGGCAAATTCTGCCTCCCCATTTTCCTGACGAAGCTGGTTTACCGCATCAAAAGATGCCTTTGGCATATAGCATTCCCCACGTACTGTAATAGTCAAGGGTTTTGGTAAGGTCAAAGGAATATCCTTGACACGCTTGAGATTCTCCGTAATGTTCTCACCAATGGATCCGTCACCACGAGTCGCTCCTGCTACCAAAATACCATTTTCATATGCCAGGGAAATAGATAGACCATCAATTTTCAGTTCACAAAGGTAGGACGCATCTGGAAATTCTTTTCTTACTCGTTCATCAAAGGCAACTAATTCTGCACGCGAAAAAGCATCCTGCAAACTATAGAGAGGATACTGGTGTTGGTATTTTTCAAAACCATCTAAAACTTTTCCACCCACTCGGTGAGTTGGGCTTTCTGGTAAAATCTCGTTTGGATATTGCTCTTCCAATGAAACCAGTTCCCTGTATAGCTGATCATACTCACTATCTGACACACTTGGCGCATCTTTTGTATAATATTCATGAGCATAACGATTGAGCAGGGAAACTAACTCAGACATTCTATCTTTCATACTCTTATTTTATCATAAATATCTCTATTCGCCCTATTTTTTCCCTTAAAAAGCGAAGAAAAAGGCCTATCAATCAAAGTTTCTCTTAGCCTTAACGGCAACAAAAAAGGCCTCAGATTTCACAAACCTAATAAGCCTTTTCGTTTTTATTGGGTTAGGTCAATGCGCTTACTGATTTTATCAATCAAGATAGCTCCGACAAGTAGAGATGCACATTCTCCAATAGCTGTTGTAAACCATGTAAGTAAGAATGGTGCTCCAGTAACAATATTCAATTCAATAGCAATTGTCACCATTGAAATCGAAAAGAAAATTGAAAATAGAAAGAAGTCTTTTCGAAGCCAACCGTTGAGCAGATAGCCCGGCTTAACTTTGCTAAATAGGACAACCCCAAGAGTTAGAAAAACTAAAGTTGACCCCCCTCCGACAAAAACATCAATCCAAAGTGGACTAAATAGATTCGCAATCATACATCCGATTGTCACACCAATAATGTATTTACGATTATAAAAGGCCATAAAGTTCATCATTTCAGAAATTCTAAACTGATAAGCGCCAAAGCTAATCACATTGAAGGGTGGTATGATTGTAAGAGCAATGTAAATAGCTGCTACAAGAGCAATTTGCACCATATCACGGGCAGTTAATTTTTTCATCAAATTCTCCTTTAGCGGTTTTACCGCGTGTAATATGCTTGGCGAAAGAAGCTAAGCGCCAAGGGTTGCTAGGAATAAGAAGAAAGACAAGCCTCTCCCTTACAAACTCGGCAACTCAACTAGTATAGCATAAATATTTGAAATATGATAGACTATCTTTATGAAATCCTTAATAAAAAAATTCTTTGATAATGAGATTCTATCCTATCTCTTCTTTGGTGTGGCAACAACTATCGTTTCTGTTGCCAGCAGGATGATCTGTTATGAATTAACTAGCAATGAAATCTTGGCAACCGTCATTGGTGATGTTCTTGGTATTCTCTTTGCCTTTGCAACCAATGACACCATCGTTTTTAAGCAAAAAAGAAAGGGCTGGCCTGCTAGATTAGTCAAGTTTTTCACAGCTCGATTGGCTACGATGGGTTTAAATTTACTCTTGACCTTTATCTTTGTGACTAGTTTTCCGCAGATTATTGGCCAGTTTGTTAATCATAATATCAAATTGGTCAATACTATTGAAACCCTTACCGCTCAGGTGCTTATTATTGTTCTCAACTACGTTTTCAGCAAACTCTTTGTCTTTGAGAAAAAGAACTAAAGACCTCGGAAAGAGCTCCATGGAGGCAGAAATGAACTTAAAATTTGAAAATGGTGACTCAGCTAAAAGAGAAGAACTGAGAAACTTACTCAGAACCTATAACCGCTCAAAAAGAGAACCATCAGAAAGCCAAGCTCTGGACATTTATTTAGAGGATGAAGAAGGAAATCTCATAGCTGGCTTGACCGGAGAAACTTTTGGAAATTGGCTTGAAATCGAATATCTATTTGTCAAAGAAGACCTTCGTGGGCAAGGTATTGGATCAAAAATTTTGGAGCAAGCTGAAAAAGAGGCTCGAGTCAGAAACTGTACCTATTCATTCGTCAATACCTATCAGTTTCAGGCGCCTGATTTTTATAAAAGACATGGATACCAAGAAGTATTTACCTTAAAAGAATATCCTTATAGCGGAAAGAGGTACTATTTTACGAAAGACTTAGGACCTGAGAACTGATGATAAGGGCGACATTCTGGCAACTATTTATAAAAAAAGGATCCACCCTACATAAATTAATCTGGACCAGATAATTCTGATCCAGATTTTTTTATTTTTAAATTTCCAGATTGTAATGTTCAGCAGTCAGATGGGTGATTTCACCTTTAACGCCAAAATAGTCCTCAATCAAGGTCTGGAGTTCTGACATCGCTGCTCGAGCACGCACTGCTTGCTCTTTATTGATGGCCTCAATGACCAAGATAGCATCCTTGGTCTCCTCTGTTAGCATGGTACGCTGGGCTTCTCGCCAGTTAAGACAACGACAGACAGCTCCCTCTTCATCGTAGTAGATGATTTCTTCTGGCAGTGCCGGTGCGTCACTCTCAGCGCCCAATGGGAAAAAGGCTTCCCCACCCTTGGCTTTTCCTAGATGAAGACCTCCGACAATCTTATCCAAATCCTCTCCGCCACATGGAACCGCATAAGAGAGCGAGACACTGTTGTAGATATCAACCAAAGGATTGATTGGCTGGAACCCTCGCCCCTGACTGACCCGCTTAAGCAGAGCTTCGATAGAGGATCGTGCTCCTTTCTTGGTCTTGAATTTGCTGAAGGCCTGCCGCCACTCTTGAATGACTTCATTTTGAGTGAAGTTCTCATCTAAAATAAAGTCCTCAGCTCGTTTCGCTCCCTTATCTAGTAAGGATTTGAAATATGGATCCTTACTTTCATCCACTCGATTATCCAGTCCTTTGACTACTAAAACACTAATCTGAGCTTCTGGAAATACTTGCCAAAATGCTTTTTCAACTGTAACTTTCATGATGCACCTCTTTAATCTTAATAGTTTCTTTTTTGTCCTTTTTTGACTGCTTCCCAGTCACCTGTGATATTTTCACGCACTCGTACCAGCATTTTCTCCAAGGCTTTAACTTCCGCCTGAGAAAAGCCCTGCAGGGATGTCTCTTCAGAATAGTTATTCTCTGCTAGGATAAAAGGATAAAGTTTTTCTCCTTTTTCCGTCACAAACCATTCCTTGTTCTTCTTGTTGCCCTTGGCTGCCTTCTGCTGAACCAAGCCCTTGGACTCTAGCTTCTTGACAGAACGGGCGACCGTTGAGCGATCCACCTTGAGTAGCTCCGATAGCTCCTCTTGGATGATTCCCGGATTCTCCGCGATTCGTACTAGATAAAGGTATTGCCCCCGCGCCAGCTCTATGTCACGAAACTCAATATTAGCAATGGAATCCAAAGCTCGGGCAATAATCCCAATCTCTCGTAATACTGACATTTTCCTTCCTTTAAACTTTTATTTGAAACTATTATAGCATATTTTATTGCAAATACAATAAAATTATCTAAAAAGAAAAAAGAGGAAAATCCTCTTTAAGAGATCTATATCAAAATCCTTACAAGTAAGGAATCTTCTTATTCTTATTAAGATTAGTAATGATACTAGAGAAAAATGCGGAATTCAATTCTTGACAGTAGCTAATATGTTCTTGAGTATCCTTTAGGTTGCCATTTGGCTAGTTCTTCTTTTTAAAGGAAAAACTTCCTATTCTGTCTAGTTGGAACTCCGACTCAGAACAACTTTGAATACTCGCATTGAGAATAGCACCGATAATCAATATTTTAGAAACAATGATAAACCATAACATAATGATGATCACAACTACTGATCCGAAAAAACGGACATTAATAAAGTGGTGCATATACGCTTCTAAATAGGCACTAAATAAATTCAGTAGGCCAAAGAGAATTCCCACTACAAAGATGGTTCCTGGCAAGACGTACCGAAGTTTGTTTATCTTAACATTAGGCAAAAGATAATAGAGGGCAACTAAGGTTAGAAAGAGAACCAGGAAAACAAGTCCCTCAGTTATAGTAGTGATTTGTCTATAGAAAGAGACATCTAAATCAAAAACATTGTAAACCACAGTTAGGATACTTCGACCAAAAACAGATAGAATCATAGAAAGAATCAAGAGGATCTGTAAACCGATACTCACCACAAAACTAAACAGACGGTTTCGAAGCAGGCCATGCCCTTTTGTAACACCATAAGCCTTATTAAAAGCTTTTTGCAAAAATGAGATACATTTGGAAAAAGCCCAGAGAGCTGATAAGATGGAGAAACCTAGTAAACCAGAAGACGGCTGACCAAAAACGGCTCTCACAGCTTTAGCCACCATGGGGTAAAGCGAATCTGGTAGTATTTCGCTTAACAAATTCAAGAGAGCGTCCGTTTGGACTTGAAAATAGGGTAAAATATTGGCTAAAACCAGCAATAAAGGAAGGGCCGAAATCAAAAAATAGTAGGCTACAGCTATACTGGTCATACCTATTTCAGACTTATCATAAAATTCTATAAAAGCCCGTAAAAACTGCTGTTGTTTTAGTTTTTCGACTATTTTTTTCATGAGCTTCCTTTCTAAAACTAGGGCAAAGGCCCATCATTTATTTCTTTTTTATTTTCTAATAGCAAGAAGTCTTTTTTGCTACGGTTCTCAGTCTCTACCGGACAAAGTTAAGAGGCTAGGAACGCCTTATCCCAACCTCCTATGTTTTTTAATAAGTTCCTTCTTCACCCTGACTGGTCAAAATCACTGGGCCATCTTTTGTAATCACAAACTGATGTTCGTATTGGCAAGATAAGCCACCATCTAAGGTTTTATGAGCCCAGCCAGTTTTAAAATCAGTGTCAATTTCCCAAGTACCGGTATTGATCATTGGTTCAATGGTTAATACCATTCCTTCTCTTAAGCGCAAGCCACGTCCTGCACGTCCATAGTGGGGTACCATTGGTTCCTCGTGCATAGTTGGACCAACTCCGTGACCAACCAAATCTCGCACAACGCCATAACCGTGACTTTCAGCATATTCTTGAATCGCTGCACCAATATCGCCAATACGATTACCAACTTGTGCTGCTTCAATTCCTCGGTAAAGACATTCTTTGGTCACATCCATGAGTTGCTGTGCTTCTGGACTGACTTTCCCAACTGCATAAGCCCAGCAAGAATCCGCAACACCGCCACGAAAACTTTCTGTGTATTTTTTAACTTCTGAGACCTTATTAAAATCCAGTTTTGAAACATCTAATTCAGCCTTATCAACCAATCCGACAACCATATCTACACAGATAATGTCACCTTCTACCAGCTTTTGATGACGGGGAAAAGCATGAGCCACTTCATCATTTAGAGAGCAGCAAGTAGCATACGGATAGTCCATGATGCTGCCTTCTACACCAATCTGCAAGGGCAAAGCATTTGCTTCTTTACAGCGTTTGCGGACGTATTCTTCAATATCCCACATATCGATCCCTGGCTTAATCAAGTCTCTCAAACCTCGATGAATAGAAGCGAGAAACTCCCCACTTTTTGCCATTAAATCAATTTCGCGTTGCGATTTTATTGTAATCATTCTTAGATTTTATTCCTCTTCTTAGTTTATTTTCACTGTCATAGTTGCCTTAGCTACTAATTGATGGTCTAAATAGACATCGTAATCTATAATTGCTGAACGTCTTGTTTCATGCACCACACGGGAAGTCAAAGTCAAGTAGTCATCCAATTGAACAGCCTGTAAAAAGTATATCATCATCTGTTCAATAATTAAACTTCGTCCATTAGAAGCTACCAGCTGATGAGTTGCAGTATTTAAGATTTCTGTTAGAACTCCATGCGATAAAACCCCGTTATTTTCCAGCATAAAAGGCTCTACTGTAAAGGAGAAACCATTAGCGTTCTGGACTAACTTCTGAGCAATCTGGTCACTAAAGGTTGGCAGACTCGATACCTGCTCCCGACTCATTTTTTCCAAAATATCCCGCCGAGTAATGACTCCTAGCAAGGTTTGATTGCTTCGTATAACAGGAATCATCTCAAAATCTTCTGCAATCATCCTTTGACTAATATTGGCAATATTCGTCTTCAAGCCTGTCATAAAAGGATTTTTTGTCATGATTTTATCAAGATTTGTATGGGGCGATTTATCTCCAGCGTCACGCATTGTCACTACTCCAACTACCATTTGATGTTGGTTAATGACCGGAAAGCGACTGAAACGATTTTTACGCACCAGCTCCAAATAATCACGAACTGTATCCGTTTCCCTTAAAAAGCCATATTCATGACTAGAACGATAGACCTGTTCAACTGTTAAAATATCTGTTTTTATTTGAATATTGGAAAGCGCACGATTAATGATTGTCGCTACTGTATAGGTATCATGCTGGGTCCGCATGACCGGGATTCCCATCTGATCTGCAAGAGTTAAAATATCCTCTTCAACTCGAAATCCCCCTGTAACCAAGACAGCATTTTCATTCTTTAGAGCTAAGCGTTGAATCTCTGTCCGATCTCCGACAATCAAGAGACCTCCTTCAGTCAGATAACGCATAATATTTTGCTCTGTCATAGCCCCAATAGAGAACTTACTGAATTCCTTATCTAAACCAGCCTGTCCAGCTAATACTTCTGAACGAGTAATTTCAGCGATTTCATGATAGGTCAGATGCTCTAGAACAACTTTTTTAGATTTCACTCGAACAGTACCGCTACGAGGACGAGTCTCAACCAATCCTCTGTTTTCAGCTTCCTTAATCGCTCGGTAAGCCGTTCCATCACTGACTCCTAGATAGTTCGAAATACTACGAACACTGACTCTTTTACCAATAGGAAGTTTCTCCAAATAAGCGATAATTTCCTGGTGTTTACTCATAAAAATCACCTCTTTCATAGCGAAATTCGATATAGTCTCTCATCTTGCGTGTATAGCGGTCACTTCCTTTAAATTGTCGACACATTTTAAAACCCGCCTTTTGAGCAACACGCTGACTAGCCAGATTTTCCAAATGAGTGACAACGCTTAGCCTTTTTAGGTCAAATTCGCTAAAAGATAGAAAGAGAATCTCTTTGACACATTCAGTCATTAGTCCTCTTCCCCAATAATCCTTTTTTAAAAAATAGCCCAGCTCAGCTTCTTGCTTAATTTCATCTAACTTTTCAAACTTGATAGAACCGATCATTTGCTGGCTCTCTTTATCACAGATTGCCCAAACACCAAGAGGATTCTTCATAAAAAAGTTAGCCACTACATACTGGCTCTCCTGCAGACTGGATTGACTTGGAAAGATAAACTCCAGATTCTGTGGATTAGAGGCTATAGCATAGAAATCTTCTGCATCCTGGTAAGAGAAGGGTCTTAGTAGCAGGCGGTCTGTTTCAATAAAAGCAAATTCAGCTAGTTTTGTCCAAATATTCATAAGCTACCTTTAGACAATACTTTCGTATATATCCTATTCTTGTATCCTTACGCTTCCTCAACCAACTCAATATCGGCACCCAAATTTTTCAGCTTCTCAATAATATTAGAATAGCCACGAAGGATAAACTCAATATTGGTAATCTCTGTCCGGCCTTTAGCCATCAAACCTGCAATAACCAATGCCGCTCCCGCGCGTAAGTCAGTAGCTTTTACGGCAGCACCATGTAGCTGATTTGGTCCTTCATAGATAATTTGATGACTGGTTGATGAGATTTTAGCTGTCATTTTAGCAAGCTCAGGCACATGATTAATTCTCTTCTCATAAATCGTATCCATTATCATGCCCCGTCCTTTGGCTTTCAACAAAAGCGGAGTGATTGGTTGCTGTAAGTCAGTAGCAAACCCTGGATATGGAGCAGTTTTAATATTGATAGCTCTGAGTTCTCTTTGCTCTTCAACATAGATACTGTCTTCTGAGACAGTCATTCTAACACCCATTTCTTCTAGCTTAGCGATAAAACCTTCCAAGTGCTCATACAAGACATTATTAATCTGAACCCCTTGGCCGACTGCTGCTGCCAGTGAAATGTAAGTCCCTGCTTCGATTCGATCTGGAATAACCTGATGACGAGTCCCATGAAGCTTATCTACACCTTCGATTGTGATAATATCTGTACCAGCACCACGAATATGGGCACCCATATTATTCAAAAGAGTAGCAACATCAATAATTTCAGGTTCACGGGCTGCATTTTCAATAACTGTCCGACCGGATGCTCGAACAGCAGCTAACATAGTATTAATCGTCGCACCGACACTTACTGTATCCATGTAAATGCTTGCTCCTCGCATGCGTCCAGTCTCGGCTTCCAGATGCATGGCATTGCCTTCTTGAGTCATCTGAGCTCCCATAGCTTCGAAAGCTTTCAAATGAAGGTCAATCGGACGCGGTCCAAGGTCACATCCACCTGGAAGACCGACTGTTGCTTTTCCAAAGCGCCCTAAAAGACTTCCGTAGAAATAATAGGAAGCGCGGAGGCTGTTGATTTTACCATAAGGCATCGCCATACTTTGAACCTGACGTGGATCAATCTCAAGACTGTCTCCATCCCGCTTCACACTAGCTCCCATGGTTACCATGATATCAATCAAGCTATCAACGTCTGAAATAGCTGGCACTCCATCTAAAGTCACAATGCCATCTGCCAAAATAATAGCTGGAATTAAAGCTACAACACTATTTTTTGCACCACTAATCGTAACCTCACCTTTTAAAGGACGGCCACCATTTATCACTATTTTTCTCATTTTATTTCTCTCTCAAGCTTTTTCATACATAGAATTCCTATCTATTATATCACAGATACCTGTTTTTGCCTATTCTTTTCGTAAGGCAGAGATTTTAAAAAGAGAGAAGACTCTTTCTTCTCTCTTGAATAACAGTTAGGTAAACAGGCACTTTTTAGAACGTCCTATTTCATATTTTGTTTCTTTATTAGCATAGGCAGGTCTAACAGACGTTAGATGAGCTCATCTTCCCCAATTTCAAAGGCTTCTAAGATTTTCTGGATCTGATTGAAACCAAGTCTAAAATGCTCCAGCTTGTGGCCGTCTGATCCCACTGAAAAGCGCTGACCACCCAGCTCCTTGACTAGAGAAAGAGCGTAGATATAGAGTTCCTCATGGCCGTAAAGATACATGGACTTGCAGTTGAGCTCAAAGGCCAGATCGTGGTCAATCATCTTTTGAAAAAGATGTCGCAGCTCTGGTTCAAAAGTCTTTAACTCTTCTACGGTAAGCGCAAATTTTCGGAAACCATAGTCAAAATGAGCTAAGACATCTGCTGGTACAGCCTCAATAGCCTCTTCTAACTCTCTTAGGTAGCGGGGAATTAATTCCATCTTATCCAACTGCAGGACTGGCTCTTCCAGATAGTCAAAACTGCCATTGTGGTGGACAGATAGGAGTTTCAAATCGTAGTCCTTGTCCGCTAGGAAGGCTAGGATATCGTCCTTACGCGGAGCAAAATAGCCAATTTCAATGCCCTTTTTAATGCGATTGCCATATTGCTGGTTCAGCTCTGCTATTTTTGCTGAATAGGCCACATAGTCAGGCACATCATCATGGGATGAGGCAGCTTGGTAAGGGTAGGGATTGGACAGGTCATAGTGCTCGGTGGTGACAATCTCGCCCTCGTAATGGTCCAGATAGTCAGAAAAATTCGCCTCAGAATCATAGGAAAAATAGGTATGAAGATGATTGTCTCGCATGCTCATCCGCCTTTCTGCAAATCTTGTGTTCCTTTAATAATGTCAACGGTCGGTCGGCCTTTGTTTTAGATTTCCCACATTTCCGATCCTCTCGTTGACGTTATCCATGCTCTAGCTTTCGATAGAAGCCATTTTATTTCAAAAATCCTCCTAGGCCTTTACCTTTCTTTCAGCATGGCACTGGATAGGTCTAGCAGCTGCAGCGCTGTCTCAAAATGCTCTCCCATCAGGTCATAAACAGCATCTTCGCTCAAAACGCCGCAGGCCACATTCTCAGGAAAGTCTGGTTGATTGGAAAATTCCAAATCGTCAAAGAAAACTTGGCTGGTGTAATAATCTCGGAGCTGGATATAATTCTTCTGGCTAGCCTCCAGCTCAGCCAAAGCAGATTGAGCCGCAGCCAGCGTCTGAGCGTATTTATTTAAATACTCTTCCATTTCTTGGATTCGTTTCAATTGGGACAATATCTCTACTCCTTCTTTAATCAAACTATCGTGTCAGCAAAAACAAGCCTCTTCCTAATATAATCGAAAACTAGCAAGGCAAGAGATTTTTCAAGAGAACTTTACAAACTTTCGTACAAATCTGCCATAGCAGTGTCATCTGGAACCAAACGCAGATATTTGCCAGCCTGTATTTTTGCTTCTTCCACACGCCCTAATTCACGCAATAAATAAACATATTCTTCCAAAAATTCAGGATTTTCCTGCAAGTCAACTGCCAGTTCCTGATACAGCTCCCCAGCTTTCTCCAGATTTTCCAAGGCTTGATAAGCACGCGCCAGATTCCAGCGAGTCAAGACATTGTCTAGCTCTTGTTCCTCAAAAGCTAAGACCTCATCGTAGCGTTCCTGCTCCAGATAGAGATTGGTCAGGCGTAGAGCAATTTCCTCCAAATCATCTGCATTTTCCTGTGCTGCCAGCAAGTAGTTTTCAGATTTTTCCACATCATGCAGCTCGTAAGATAGTTGAGAAGCGAGGAGCAAAAGACGAGTTTCGAAAGGATTTTTGGTCAAGCCTTGCTCTGCCATTTCCAAGGCCTCCTCCGTCTTATGCTCCGCATGGAGAGACTGCGCATAGGCATACTCATAGCCTTCAAAATCTGGCGAAATCGTATCTAGCTGCTTGAAGTACAAATTAGCTTTTTGGTATTCCTCTTGCTCATACAAGATAGCTGCTAATTCATAGACCGTCTCTTCGTCGTACTCCAGCTCAACAGCTTTTTCCAAAAATTCAATGGCTGCTTCGATTTTCCCCAGACTGGCATAGCAAAGGCCAATACGCTGGTAGGTGGACACGCCTGTCTGCTCGTAGATAGAGCGATTATCTAGCTGGGCATATTCCTTGATGGCCTGGGCAAAATTTTCCAATTCAAACTCAATTTCTGCCAAACCAAAAGTCACCAAAGGTTCGTCCGACAGTTTGGCAGCTTCCAGCAATTTCTCCCGCGCCACATCTGGCAATCCCTCTAGCTGATAGAGGTCAGCCTTGGCCAAGAGAGCTGCCACATACCATTCACTTTCCGAGTTAATTTCCTCTAAATAGGCAAAAGCTTCCTCCAAATCACCATCGTCAACGGCAATCGTTGCCAGACTAATATAGGACTCGGGGAAAAGCGGAGCCAATTTTTCATAAATTCGCTTGGCTTGAGGGAAAAAGCCGATACTTTCTAAGTAATCGGCTAATTCTAATAACTCTTGATCGGTATCTTGGCTCAAAGCCTCTTCAAAATACTTCTCAGCCTGTGCTAAATCCTGATTTTGCAGGGCTGTTAACATTCGTTCACTCTTATTCACTGCCTTCTCCTAATTCTTGAACACTTTCTTCATACAAACCGCTAACCTTCTTGTACCACTTAAAGAGCGCTGTGATGGCAACCTTGGCTGATGCATAAGCTGGAATTCCCAGCAAGACACCCCAGATACCAAACATGGCTCCTGAAGTCAGCAAAACAAATAAAATCGTAATCGGATGGATGCTTAATTGACTTCCCAAGATCAATGGAGACACGAAGCGCCCCTCAATGGTCTGCTCCACGATAAAGACGATAATGACTTTCAACAGCATGATCGGACCAGCAATCAATCCAAGAACCAAAGCCGGCAACATGGCAAGGAAGCTTCCCAGATAAGGCACCAAGTTCAAAACTCCTGCCACAACGGCTAGAGTCACACCGTACCGCAAGCCGATGATCTTGAAAAAAATCATAAACATAAGAGCCACGATGATTGCTACGGTCACCTGACCACGAACATAATTGGCCAACTGGGTATTGATATCTGTCATAACCTGACCAAATGACTCGCGGAATTTCGTTGGCAAGAACTGAACCACATAGCCTTTGAGATTTTTCCCGTCGCGCAGCAAATAGAAAAGAATAAAAGGCATGATGATAATAGCCACAATGATTTGTGAAGCTGTACTAATCAAATTGCTAGCCCAATTGACTGCCTTAGATGAAAAATTGCTGGCCCATGAAGTAATCTGGGTCGATAGCTTATTCGTAACTTGCTCGATTTGTGGCTTCAAATCATCTGAAATATGATTGGTCAAAACATCATCAATCATTTTATTGGCTTGCTTGAGATAGGCAGGAACATTTTTGGAAAAACTCACTATCTGATGCTGTAAGTTAGGAATAGCGACCGCCAAGCCCCACACAATCAAAACACCAATCAAGACAAAGACAATTGTAATCCCAGCCACACGGTTAATCTTGCGCTTTTCCATCCAGTCGACAATGGGATTGAGCAGATAATAAAGCAGCCCAGCCAAAATCACTGGCAACATAATGACACCAATAAACTCAATCACCGGTGTAAAAATAAAGCTAATTTTGCTAAGAATAAAAATGTTCAAACCGATGAGTAAGGTCACCAAAAATACGGTAATGGCCTTATTATCCAAGAACCATCTAAAAAACCAGGACAAACTAAAATCTTTTTCTTTGTGTTCCATATTCAACTCCTTTGGATATTCCATTTCATTGTACCATTTTTCAAAAAAAATTTCTTCAAGCAACCATGATGAAATGCCTCATTTATCGGACTTTTTCACCGATTGAAGTTAAAGTCCTGTTTTCTCTATTCATTCTTCGAAAATAAAGAAACATAGACCGAGATGAGCACTCAGTCTATGTATTTTTTCACTATGGATGGCTGACAATCAGTTGCAAGTCGCCAGACAAGGTCCACTCTGTGACATCGCTCGGCAGGATGAAATGAGAGCCTTTTTCGATTGGATACACTAGTCCATCCACTGTCAGCTTGCCAGCACCTTCCAAAACGCTGAACAAGCTGTAATCTACTGTCTTTTTAAATTCAACAGAACCAGCAATCTCCCACTTGTAAACAGCAAAGAAGTCATTGGCCACCAAAAGAGTAGAGGTCAAATCGTCTGCCTGAATGGTAACGGGACGGCTATTAGCAGGCTCTCCGATAGTCAAAACATCAATCGACTGCTCCAAATGCAGCTCACGAAGATTTCCAGCATCGTCCTTACGATCGAAGTCATAGACCCGATAGGTTGTGTCGCTAGACTGCTGAGTCTCCAAAATCAGAATTCCTGAACCAATGGCATGCATGGTGCCACTTGGCACATAGAAAAAGTCACCAGCCTTGACCGGAATTTTGGTCAAAAGATGAGCCCAGTCCTTGCTCTCGATTTGCTGGCGCAATTCTTCTTTGCTCTTGGCATTGTGACCGTAGATAATCTCTGCCCCTTCGTCTGCAGCGATAACATACCAACATTCAGTCTTGCCAAGCTCTCCTTCGTGCTCTAATCCATAGGCATCATCAGGATGGACCTGAACACTAAGCCAGTCATTGGCATCCAAAATCTTCGTCAAAAGTGGAAAGACAGGCTCTGGACGATTGCCAAAAAGCTCACGGTGCTCAGCATAAAGAGTATCTAGCTTCTGACCTGCAAAACGTCCGTTCTTAACAGTTGACACACCATTAGGATGAGCCGAAATTGCCCAATACTCTCCCACATGGTCGCTGGGAATTTCATAGCCAAAGACATCGTGCAGCTTGGTGCCTCCCCAAATCTTCTCCTGCATCACAGACTGTAGAAATAACGGTTCTGACATAATAGTCTCCTTACATATTTTTCATCATCCAAAATCAGACATTCCTTGATGATAAAAGTTTGGTACTGCTTACATTATAATATAGACTCGGGCACTTTGTCTACTCCTACCTTACTTTACAAGGAAAAATCTGGCTCTCGCCAGACCTTTATAATAAAAAGACTAAAGCTCCCCAGCAAATGCCGCAAAGGTATCCTATCACTACATCCTTTGGATAGTGCACTCCGCCAATCACGCGCACTGTAGCCAACCCTGCCGAAAGCAAGAGGCAGATAAGTCCCGGCAACCAGAAAAAGTAGAGCAGGCACATGGAAATCACTGTCGCCGAAAAGACATGGCGGCTAGGCATGGACTTGCCCGATGTATCCTTGGCCAGCAAGGGTTGAATAGCCCATTTTTCGTAAGGGCGTGCTTGATTCAGCCATTTACGAATCGCTGACAAGAGACCAAATCCAATAGCTGGAAGGAGAAAAAAAGCAAGTAGCCCCTTCCAACCCTCCATCAGAAAGGCATCAATCAAGACCAATCCATACACCAGAGGCATAAAAACAGTCATCCCCCTATTAAAATAAGCCAGCCCTTTCACTAGCCTAGGGCAACTGCGAAAAGGAGCTGTTAATTGTTGATAAAAAATCTCGTAGTCTTTCATGCTTGCTTACCCTGCTTTTCTAAAAGTTGGACTCTCATACTTTCTCTACTATAGCATATTTCTAGACAAGATGGTAGATGGATAGCAAAAGAGACTGAAACCTAAATTCCAATCTCTTATTGTTCATGTTTTCTGAAACGTATTATTTCTCCAGATTCCAGATTTCCTTGGCATATTGCTCAATGGTATCATCTGAGGTAAACTTGTCGGATGTAGCGATGTTAATCAAGCTCATTCGAGCCCATTTTTCTTTGTCACGATAGAGAGTATCAATCTTCTCTTGAGCTTCTACATAGGCATGAAAGTCTTCCAAGAGGAAGTATTCGTCATTGTGGGTGATGAGGGCTTCGTAGATTTCAG
>NZ_CALIIB010000086.1 GCF_938020365.1 uncultured Streptococcus sp.
CGATTTCCAGCTCCACGCGCTCTCTAAAAGATTTCCTGCAGGTGATATGTCTCTAAAAATTATTATAGCACGATTGGAAAAATTTGCAAGAACTTTTATTGGTTTCCAGCTCTGCTATTTTTCCTACTAAATAGATAAATCAAGTGTCCTAAACCATTTCCAGCTAGTAAGCATAGGAAATAGGCGGTATGATAAAGAGGAATCCACTCCCCAAAGGTGAAAATAGTCAGGAAAAATAAGAGAGCAACCAAGAAAGAAAAGCGCAGAGAAAACCCATAAAAAGCTGCATAGAGCAAGGACACCAACAGGGTCGCCAGAGGAGAGTAGATGAGAACATTTCCAACTACTAGCCCCTTACTTAAGATGGAATCCATAGGCAAATATCGTAACAGTATATAAAAGACAAAATAGAAAAAGAAAAGGGGGAGCAAAAAGAAAATTTCTTTTTTATGGACTTTCATAAGAGCACCTCCGTTCATTAGGCCTTATGAGAAAGTTTATTCCCAATATTTCCGAATATTCTTTATCTGCTTCTTAGATGCTTTTATCATTCTAGTTGAGCTGTTTACCGGCAGTGACATGATTTTTCCCGGCAAATAGACAATGGTCTTGGCCAAGCGTTTGGCCATCGTTTCTTCTGGATTGAGATCATTATGAAAATCCTTACTAATGGTCAAATCCAAATAGAATTCATAGATACGACGACCAAAATTCTCAGCTGAAATCTCGTATAATTTATCGGCTAGCTTTTTCTCGTCCATATCTGGTGTTGCCAAAATGGCCTCCAAAATAGCTCCTGCCAAATCCCGGCTCTCATAATAAAGAGTGCCAAAGGTTTTATCGCTGATTACATTATCCAGATAAGGATTGCCATGGGCGATGATGGGGGTACCGCTGGCTAGACTTTCCAGATAAGTCAGCCCCTGCGTCTCACTGGTTGAGGCCGAAATAAAGAAATCTGCCGCCTTATAGTAGAGGGCCGTATCACTCGGCGCAATCATCCCTGTAAAAATGACTGAATCCTCAATATGAAGCTGGGCTACCAAGGCTTTTAAGTCCTCAGCATAGGGTCCATCTCCGACAATGACCAACTTCACCTTGGCATTTTCTTCCAAAACCATTGGCAGAGCTTCAACAATCGCCTGGATATTTTTCTCGTAGGAAATTCTGGATAGACTGAGCAACATGACTTCATCTTCTGCTATTCCCAGCTTAAAGCGTAGTTTCTTGATGTCTTCCCGTGAGAGTTCTGGGCGGTCAAACTTGGCCAAGTCGATTCCTGTCGGAATAACCCGTTTTTCCGCCTTGATTTTGTAGCCGACCAATAGATCATAGACAATCTCAGATGGACAAATGACACCATCCAAATCGCTCATAAAGCCACGCACGATGTACTTGACCATACTTGGGCGAATCACCATGCCCTTGGCAAGATAGTGCACATAATCCTCATACTGGGTATGGTAGGTGTGAACCACTGGAATCCGTAGTTCCTTGGCAATCCAGATGCCCAAGAGCCCCAGCGAAAACTCTGTCTGGGTATGGATGATATCGAGCTGGTACTGGCGGGCAATTTCTAAGGCATTGGAAAAACCACGATAAGCTACGCGCCGATCCTTAAAAGCGAAGAAAGGCACGCTGGGAATACGGATAATCTGCCAATCCTCATAGCGGTTGACATCCTTATCCGTCGTAGTAAAAATAAAGACTTTGTGACCTAGTTTCTCTAGCTCAGTCTTGAGGGTGCGAATGCTCGTCGCCACCCCGGAAACCTGAGGAAAATAGGTATCTGTAAAAAGACCAATCCGCATATCACATCTCCAAAACTGTTTGGTAAGCCTTGACTAACTGAAGTGCGACGTCATCGATAGAGCGGCTCTCCGCAACACGATAACCTGCCTCACGTTTATCCACTTTTCCGTCAAGAACCTTACGAAGCGATTCGACAAACTCATCTACATTATGACAAAGCTCCGCCGACTCTTCATCAATCCAGCCATTATAAACAGGAATATCACGCAGGACCACGTGTTGCCCGCTGGCTAACGCTTCTAGGACCACAATCCCTTCTGTCTCTTCATAAGACGGAAAAAAGAAGGCGTCACTGCCTGACATGGCTCCTTGGAAGACTGCGCCTTTGAAATAACCCGGAAATTCCACGTTTTCTGGATGATTATGGAGGACAAGATCTCGAATCTTACGAGGAACAAGCCAGAGATTGATGGAACCCAGCCAGATAAAGCGGACATCTGGCATTCTGCGAGCCACTTCGACAAAGTCTTCGATTCCTTTTCGTCTGAAATAAAGGCCTGCACAAATTACGACTTTCTGCCCATCTGCAATCTGAAAATGTTTTTTAAAGACTGCTTCCTTGCGTTCATCTTTCTTGTATTTCGACAGGTCAATGCCGTTTGAGACAGCCATAATGGGTGTCGTTACACCGTAGGATTCAATCAATTTTTTTGAATACTCAGACGGAGTAATGATAAAGTCCGCCATTTTATACATGTGCGCTAGATATTTGCCAAATAAGGGCGCAAAAAGATTAGAACCAATAAAAGAATTTTCAAAGTCTTCTTTGGTCGAATGTCCGTGCATGATCACTTTTTTGCCTCTCCGCTTAGCCGCGTGAAGAAGAAGCAAACTACGAGGTCCGTAAGTGTTGATGTGCACGACATCATAATCTCCTAAAACATCTGTTGTATAAGGAATTCCTGCCAGATCCAATGCATGCATTTGATGCTGCAAGGCACGGCCGATGCCTGACTTTTCTAAAACAGACTTTCCTTCTAGATATAGTAATACTTTCATATCTTCTATTATACCAAAAGAAGCAAAAAAAGAAACGCCAAGGGAAGATTAGCAGTTAAATAATGCACTCAACCTTCCCACAAGCATTTCCTGCAGCAATATCCTTTCTTAGTGGAACTCTATTCAGTTTCTAATCAGACTAGTCCACCTTGACCACCTGCAGCTCAGCTCCCCCTAGTAGAATCAAATACTTGTCTACTTGGCTAAGGCCATAGGAACGACTGAGCGCTTCGGCATAGAGATCCAGTTGAGATCGGTAGTGCTCCACCAACTCTGTCGACTCATGATAGCGATCAGTCTTATAGTCAAAGAGGACAATGCGATCATCAAAGAGCAGATAACCGTCCAAGATTCCCCGAACGACAAAGTTTTGACCGCTGGCTGGATCCTGCTTGAGCATGGCAAAAGGTGCTTCACGATGAAGATGATTGGCCTGCTGCTGGATTAGCTGACCCAGTTCTGTAGCGAAAAAGGCCTCAATCTTAGCTAAGTCAATCTCTTTCTTGACTGCCGCATCTGCCTGAACTTGAGTCAAGGCTTGGCGAATTCTAGTCTTAGTGACAGGCTGATCCATCGGAATCCGCTGCATGAGTTCATGAACAGCAGAACCGATTTGGGCTCCTGTGATTTGCTTCTTCTTGCCAAAATCAGGCAAATCAAAAGTCAGCTCAGACTGATAGCTTCGAGGCGCATCCATAATATCCAGCCCTTCTGAGTCCATAACCGGCTCATAGAACTTCTTGATTTGGCTGGGCGTGCGAACACTGGGTAATTCAATAGCCGCTTGATAGAGGCTGTTGAGTCGATCTACATTCTCCAAGATATCCAGAGCTCGGCGGATATCTTCTGACTGACGATTGTCCGTCAAATCATCTACCGGAATGGTATCAGTCTGCTCCACTACTCCAATCTGCTCATCTGTCAGCTCCTGATCAGTTACAAAGCAGGTTTTATAAGCCAGATTTTCCTTTTCAAACACTGACTGGATAGCATAGAGCCAATCCTGAAAATTGGTCAGCAGACTTCGGAGACTGCTAGATAAGCGACCATTTTGGCTAGTCCCCCACTTACGCTCTTGGAGCTTAGCTTGATTGCCCTTGCCGACCAGATAGAGCTTGGTTTCAGCCCGCGTCATGGCCACATAGAGCAGGCGCATCTGCTCAGACAAGCTCGCCAGCTTGAGTTCTTCGGCATTCTGCTGATAAGGTAGGGTCTCCATGGAAATGCGGATCTGCTTGGGCGCATGAGGATCCTGAGTCTCAACGGCCACATCGGCTACATATTTGATTCCAATCCCCTTTTGTCGGCTGAGGATAATAGCAGAGCTACTATCCTGACGATTGAAGGCCTTGTCCATATTGAGTAGAAAGACATATTTGAACTCCAGCCCCTTACTCTTATGGATGGTCATTAGCTGGACCGCATTTTTCGGAGCAGCCAGAGGGACACTAGCTAAATCGTGCTCATTTTTCAAAATTCGGTCAATCATGCTGATAAAGCGGGACAGGCCTTTGAAACTCGACTTTTCATAGTCGTTGGCCCGCAAGGACAGGGCATAGAGATTAGCCTGACGCTGCTCACCGTTGGGCAGAGCCCCCACCATATCGTAGTAAAAACGATCCTGATAAATCTTCCAGATTAAATCATAGAGAGAATGCGTCTTGGAATAGCTTCGCCAGTCATCCAGCGTTTCCTGGAAGTGCTGCAGTTTCTTACGCAATTCACCATGGATGAGCTGAGGTTCCAGACCTTGATCAGCCAGAGCATTCCTCAGCTTTTCATAGAGATTTTCCATAGACTTGGTACTGGAGGCTTGTAAGGCTAGGCGAGCCAATTCATCCTCATCAAAGTCAAACATCGGCGACTTTAGGAGAGCGGTCAGGGCATAGTCATTGAGAGGATTGTTAATGGTTCGCAAGGTATCCAGCATCACCATAACCTCTACCGACTGGAGGTAATTGGTCTCCCCATCATCAGGCACAATCGGGATATGATGCCGGTCAAACTCTGCCAATATCAGATCATTGCGGGTCCGCGAAGCTGTCAGCAAGGTCATGTCCTTGAAATCCACCCCTTCTTCATTATGAAGGCGGATGATTTCCTTGATTACCAAGGCTACCTCACCCGCTGAAATGCTGGGCAGACCTTGGTCAGAATCCTCTTCTTCGCTATCAGCGCTACCGTCATAAAGCAGAAATTCCGCCTGATTGGCTGGGTTAGGATCCCGTTTGGCTGGATTTCCCGCCACCAAATAGTGGGTCTCATTGTAGTCGATCTCGCCGACTTCCTCGTCCATGAGTCGTTTAAAGACATCATTGGTCGCTTCCAGTACCTCAATGTGACTGCGGAAATTTTCCTTGAGAATAATCAGCTTGCCCTGACTAGGATCGGCCTGATAGAGTTTAAATTTATCATTAAAAATCTGCGGATCGGCCTGACGGAATCGATAGATGGATTGCTTAATATCGCCAACCATAAAGCGATTATTTCCTCGAGCCAGCAATTCCAGCATTCGCTCCTGAGTATGGTTGGTGTCTTGATACTCATCGACCATGACCTCATGGTACTTATCCTGATAAAAACGCCGCACCTCTGGATAATTTTCTAAAATCTCAATTGCAAAATGGCTGATGTCGCCAAATTCAAAGGCATTTTCTGCTACTTTGCGTTGCAAATAAGCCTGTGAGAAATCTCGGACAAAATCTCGCAACAAATCCAGTTGAGGAAGAGCTTCAGATTGATGCTGCTCCATAAAATTCAGATGGTAAAGGCGGACATCCAGCTCTTTAATTCGCTC
Organism: uncultured Streptococcus sp.; assembly: GCF_938020365.1. Classification (GTDB taxonomy): domain Bacteria; phylum Bacillota; class Bacilli; order Lactobacillales; family Streptococcaceae; genus Streptococcus. The sequence continues at coordinate 5,609 of NZ_CALIIB010000086.1, forward strand.
TATCAAGGGCTTGCGGGCCTCATTATAGATCTGAGCCAGCTCTTTTTTAAGCTCGTCCGCATTCTTACCAACTCGGGCAGTAAAAGCCTGATGGTTAGAGGTCTTGGCCAATTCTAAAAAGCGCTGAATCAAGTCTAGCAACTGTTCCGATTCAGTCTGCTCTGTCAGCTCAGCCAAGATATCTAAGGCCGCCTGAACATTTTCCTGATACTTAGCCCCAGCAAAGGCCTGGCCTTCATGAGCTAGATGGCTCTGGAAAAAATCTTCCAAATCCAGCAAAGACTGCCTAGCCTCAGAGAGAATTCGCTCCCGCTCTGCTCCAAAATCACTGGTTTCATAGCCTAGAAGAAAGGTCTCTTCTAACCATTTTCGCGGATTACTGGTAGACTGGAGAAAACTATAAATACTATAAATCTGCTGGCGGAAACCAGAAATGTCCTTGCGCTTACCAGTGAAATTTTTGACCAAGCGACTGAATAATTCCTGCTGATCGCTATCATAATAGGCATCGAAAAGCTGGTCAAAGACTTCATTTTGTAGAATAAGCTGCTCACTGGCCGACTGTAAAATCCGAAAATGCGGTGCTAGCCCCAGCAAGTAGCCGTACTTGTTGACTACTTTCTGGGTAAAAGCGTCCATAGTGCCAATATCCGCATTGGCAATTTCAGCCAACTGCTGAGCCAGATGCTGGCGGAGTTCCTGATCGGAAGTCTCCTTGAGTACCAGACTCAGCTCCTTCTCCAGCCGTTCCTTGAGCTCACCTGCCGCCTTGACAGTAAAGGTGGAGATGAAGAGTTGGCTGACCTCCACACCTCTAAGAATCTGGTCAATAATCCGCTGAACCATAACATAGGTCTTACCAGATCCAGCCGAAGCCGAAACGAGAATATTCTGACCAGAGGAGTAGATGGCCTGGATCTGCTCTGGTGTACGCTTTTGTGGCTTGTCAGAGGCAGCTTCCTCAGCCTGCTTGACTAGGATATCCTGCTCGTTTAAAAAGGGAATCCGTCTCATTTATCCAACTCCTCCTTGATTTTTTCTATCCAAGCTTGACGCAGCTTTTCGCCTGTCGGTCGTTTATCGTACTGCTCAAGATTTAACTTGGTCAGCTGTCTAGCCTGCCCCAGATGGAGATTGGCTTCAAAGCCTGTAATAGCCTTAAACTGATCCACGTAAGGGGCAATGCTGCGCCCATTTTCTGTATAAGGATTGATGGCAAAACGACCAGCTAAAATGCCTTCTGCTGCTTTCTGATAGAGGTAGGCATTGTAGGCCAAAATCACTTCTAATTCTTCCTTGGTCAGCAGATTAACCTTGTTTTTCTCATAGTTAGGGCCCAAGTCCTTGGCCTGGTCAGCCAGAAAGAGGCCTTTATAAACCTGACTTTTCATAACCTGTTTCATAGCCTCGTCCAGTGCCTTGGTGTCCTTGAGGCTGGCTAGGGGCTCCGTCATCTGTAAGTACATGGCGCCGAAAATCCCCTTGTCTTCTTGGTATTCTGGCATTTCTCGGATAGCTGCTAGGTAGGTCGGCAACTGAGAATTAAGCCCATTAAAGAACCTCTCAAAGCTGAATTTGGTATCACCCGACTTGTAATCCACAACTCCCAGACTCCCCGTCTCCGTCAAACGATCAATCCGGTCCACCTTGCCGCTCACCTGAAGAGCTCTGCCATTGTCCAATAGCAAGAAAGTCCGATCATCCTGACCAAAGTCAGTCTCCTCACCAATGACCTCCAGCCCATCCGACTGAGCCAAGATACGGCCAGTAGCCCGAGCCGTGTCCAATAGCAAACGGCGGGCAAACTGGGTCTCGCCATTTTCACCATAGATAGACTCAAACTCAGCCTCCCAGCTAGTCTCCTCCATAGCCCGCTGCAAGCGAGTGTCGAAATCCTGCTCCAAGTGCTCCTGCATAACCTTTTCAAAGATTCGGTGGAGGAAAATCCCGTGACTGCGCGCATCCGGCTGAATGGTCCACTCCTCCTGTAGCCGCAGGACATACTTAAGGAAATAGGCATACTGGTTTTTAAAGTATTCATTGAGAGCAGAGGCTGATAATCTCAATGGCTGTTCTGAAGGATACAGAGCCTGAAGGGTTTCCGACTTGAGAGGCTCCGTTTTCAACTCCTTGCTGATCTGGGGAATAGAAATCCCTTCAGCTATCAATTTCTTACGCAAAACTCGGATGGCCACCGCCCAGAATGTCTGCTCCTCCGGTGTCCATTCGCGGTCAATATCCTCCTGATAGAGGTCAATCACGCGCGCCAACAGAGCCCGATAAGTCCCAATATCGTCGCTACTAGCCTGTGGCCGCTTGCTGATGATGGGCAGGGAAATAGGCGCTATTTCCAACTCCGTCAAATAGGAAGACATGGCATCTTCTACTTCATTGGTCAAGACAGGAGCAGACAGGACCAAATCTTCTGTCGCTGAATTAAGCAAAGATAGCGCTGCAAAGCGATTTTTCTTGAGATTTTCACTGCTGGATATCTGCAACTCAGCCTCGTCCCCAGTAGCTTGGTTTAAGGCCTGACGTTCCTCGTCACTGAGCAGGCTTTTATTTTGCGCTAACTTAGGCAAGCGTTCCTGAGTCAATCCGATAGCATAGACATAAGGCGCTGCCATGGGTTCAATCAAATCGTAAGACTGAACCGTCACCACATCCACTGTCGCTGGTACAACTCGGTACTTGGCCAGAAGCATACCAGACAGAATCAGAGCCAGAAAATCATCGATCTTGAGCTTGCTACCATCAAACACCTGAGCAAGCTGCTCCAAGACATGGCAAAAAGTCTTCCAGACCTCCTCCTGCCGTTCCACTTCCTGCTGGCTTGCACCTTCCAGCAGCCCCATCAGCTTGTCATCCAAGCGAACTTCTTTGATAAAGCTGGTAAATTTATCCAAGAGACCAGCCACAGTCTGACTGCGAGATTTGAAAAAATCCAACAGAGGCGTGATAAGACTCCGACGCATGACATTGAGCCGCTTTAGGTCAAATTTCTCCTGACGGTTGATGGTGAAATCTCTCCCCAGCTTGGCTGCTCCTTTAATTTCCGCAAAGCGAAGGTACTGCTCAAAACTATCCAGATCCTCCTGACCCAAGCCGCCATACAGGCCGGTTTTTAAAAGATTGAGTAAATCTTCTGTCTGAAAATTATAGCGTTTCAGCCGTTCCAATGACTCTAAAAACTGGACCAAGGGATGCTGAGCCATGGACTCAGACCGCCCCAGATAAAAGGGAATCTGATACTGGTCAAAAATGGTCTTCAGCTGGAGCTGGTAAGCCTCCACATCACCCAAAAGCAGCCGGATATCCTTGTAGCGAGCGCCATCATGGAGCCGCTGACGAATGGACTTAGCTACATATTCCAGTTCTTCTTTTTGATTGCGTACCGACCAAATCTCTAGGTGAGAGCGATCCTGCGCAGTCAATTCCACTTGGGCTTCAGAAAAATCATAGCGACTCTCTAAAATCTTGGAAACCTTGCCAAAGGCATCATCAGATTGATTCGAATCACCTGCCAGATACTCTGGCTTGACCTGATAGGTTTGAGCCAGCTTGAGCAAAAATTCCACGCTGGCCTGATAAAGATTGCCCTCACGAAAGGCTGTCCGGTAGGCTTTTTGACTAGCATAAACTCCAATGACAATCTCCACTCCCTTGCGATGCAGCAAATCTACTAGGTATTCCTCCTCTGCTGAGAAGCGGGTAAATCCGTCGATAACCAGTGCAAGATTAGCCAATTCACCATCCAAATCGCCAGCTAGAATATGCTGAGCGAAAATCGTAAGTTTAGAAGTCGCATCATAATTTCCCGCCTGAAGAGCAGCCGAAAAGGCTGTGAAAATCTTGAGCAAATCCTCACGTTTCTCTGGCTCTTCTAGATGGTTCAAATCCGCAAAAGTCATCTGAGCTGTCTGAAGCTCATGATAAAGTTCTAGCAGTTGCTGGATAAACTGTGCATCCTTCTTAATCCGCCCATAAACCTTGAGGTCTCGGTCATCCATTTCCGATAAAATCCGATAAAATAACATGCCTAGACCAATATCATCCAAGGGCTGTCCTTCCTGAACATCATTGAGGACAAAATAACGAGCCATCTGGGTAAAACGCGTCACCGTAATAGCAAAGGAAGCCTGATTTTCTAATGCCTCCAAAACTGCTCGCTCCTTTTCAAAAGAAAGGGAGTTGGGTGCTATATAAAAGACCCGCTTGCCAACCGCTGCTAAGTCCTGAGCTTGCTTAGCTAAGTGTACCGTCAAAGGACTGCGGATGTCCGTATAAAGTAATTTCATACCGTCTCTTTTCAACAACAAAATATAGAATTATTATATCATGTTTGCGAGAAAAAGGCTTTGTCTAAAAGAAAAAGCCCCGCCGAAGCGAGACTTTTCGTGTCTGATTTTATAATTGTTATCTGGGAACGAAATCGAATTAAGCTTCGATTTCAGTAACCATACCTGAACCAACAGTACGTCCACCTTCACGGATAGAGAAAGTAGTACCTTGTTCAACGGCGATTGGGTGGATCAACTCAACGTCGATAGTTACGTTATCACCAGGCATTACCATTTCAGTACCTGCTGGAAGTTCGATTGAACCTGTAACGTCAGTTGTACGGAAGTAGAACTGTGGACGGTAGTTGTTGAAGAATGGAGTGTGACGTCCGCCTTCTTCTTTAGTAAGGATGTAAACTTCACCCTTGAATTTAGTGTGTGGGTTGATTGAACCTGGTTTAGCGATAACTTGACCACGTTCGATTTCATCACGTTGGATACCACGAAGAAGTACACCTACGTTGTCCCCTGCAAGACCTTCGTCAAGCTGTTTACGGAACATTTCAACACCAGTAACAACTGCTTTTTGGATTTCTTCTTTGATACCAACGATTTCGATTTCATCGTTGACACGAACAGTACCACG
>NZ_CALIIB010000087.1 GCF_938020365.1 uncultured Streptococcus sp.
ACACTGCCGTTGTATCACACCGTTCAGGTGAAACTGAAGATTCAACAATCGCTGATATCGCAGTTGCAACAAACGCAGGACAAATCAAGACTGGTTCACTTTCACGTACAGACCGTATCGCTAAATACAACCAATTGCTTCGTATCGAAGATCAACTTGGTGAAGTTGCTGAATACCGTGGATTGAAATCATTCTACAACTTGAAAAAATAATTCCTTCTAATGGAATGAAGCAAATCCCTTGAGGCCAACTCAAGGGATTTTTAATAAATAAGGGGAGACTTTTGGGATGTTTTATTTCATTTTGTATATCCTAAGCAGAGAGTGGCTAGCTCTTACTGTTTTATTTATAGGCCTCTTTTTGGCTTATAAACGCAAATCATGCTCTCTGGCGCTTTTGGCAGTTCTTTTATTTCTTACAATCACCAGTATATTCTGGTATCCTCAGTTCAGCCCATGGTTTGCTTTTCCCTTTTTATTTTTTGTTTTCTATTTATTGATCAAGAGATATAGGTGGGTTCTTTATCCCGCTCTTGTTCTAGGAGCCTTGTTAGTGGCATTTTCTCCTATTCTTGGGATATTTTTTACGGTTTATGTTCCGGTGAACCATTATGCCTATCTTGAGGAAAAAGGGCAGACAGTTGTGGTTCGGGAAGATTACTATGGAGCATTCTTTAGTAAGAGCGATATAGAGATTATGACTTATGTAAATGGTCAACTTGCTTATGCAAATAAGATGGTTTATGAAAAGGTTGACTTACATGATTTTAATAAGGACAAAGATGTCGATAAGGATGTTTTTCTTGCTCAACCCTTGACAAGGGAGCGATTGGAAGAATTACATGATTTTATGAATCGGAAATAGACTAAATGAGGCTCGCTGAATCAAAAAGAGGCTGGGACAAAAGTCCTAGCCTCTCAATTGTCTTTGGATTGTCGAGCAAGACGCAGTGGTTGAGTGGGCTCTACTACGCTGATTTCATCAGCTTTTACAGCCCTACTCAACTGTGCGGAGGTGGGACGACGAAATCGAATTCTAACGAATTACCGATTTCTGTCCCACTCTCATTTTTGATTAAGATTTTAGAAAATAGACTTAACTTTGTTGATGACTTCATCGAGTCCTTTTGAATTTGCGACCAAATCTTTTGCCTTATCTAAGTATTCGCCTAGCTCATCTTTGTGATCTTCGACAAACTTCTTAGCTGCATCAAAATCTTTCTTTTCGATCAATTCTTTGACTTGGTTAAACAATTCTACTGGATTCATTTTGAATGCTCCTTTGATAATTTTCTTTTGATTATTGGAAGGTCACGCAGACAGCTTCTGGCACATAGAAATCATGAGAAATTTCTGTTAATCGGCCTGTTTCAGGATTGCGTTTGAAGACAGTTGCATTGTCCGAATCTTGGTGGACAGCGATAAGGTAGTTTTGGTCAGGTGTGATATTGAAATCGCGTGGATTTTTGCCCTTTGTTGGCGTGATTTCAACGAGCTGTAGACTTCCATCAGCTAGAATTTGATAAACAGCTATTGAGTCATGACCGCGGTTAGAGCCATAGAGGAATTTTCCGTCATCAGAGAGGCGGATGGCTGCAGTGCCGTTAAAATCTTCAAATCCTGCTGGGAGAGTTGAGATGGTCTGTAGGTGTTCAAACTGACCAACACCATCATAAATCAATACTTCGATGGTAGAGTTTAATTCGCAGATAAGGTAAGCAATCTTATAGTGGTTATGAAAGACAATGTGGCGTGCCCCGGCTCCAGCAGCACATGTGTAGGTAGCCAATTTGTTCAGTTGTCCGTCTTCCGTCACATCGTAGGTAGTGACTTGATCTGTTCCGAGGTCACAAGTAATCAGATATTGATCGGGAGTCAAGTCAGCATAGTGGACATGGGCAGAGGCTTGATTGGCATGAGGTCCTTGCCCGACATGAGTGTCTGAATCAGCTAGTTTTAGACTGCCATCTTCTTGCTGCTTGTAGACCAGCACTTGCCCCTTGTGGTAGTTAGCTCCGTAGACAAGTCCTCTTTCGTTATCTACAGCAACATAGCAAAGCGGTGCGCCCTCTTCAACCACATGATTGAGAAGCTGTCTCTTTTGGTCATAGGCTGCAATCCCCCCTTGTCCGTCTTTGGCACCAACGGTGTACAGATGATCAGCTTGGTCAAAGGCTAGATAAGTGGGACTTGGTTCTTCGACTACTAATTCTAAGTTTGAGAACTCTCCATTTTCAGTATCAAACTCTGCCTTGTAAATTCCTTTGGAAACTCGTCGGGTGTATGTTCCAAAATAAACTGTTTGAGTCATGTTTCCACCTCATTCTTTTAAAATCAATCTATTATACCATAAAACGACTTAAGAAGCTGTTTGGATAGGAAAAGTCCTGTATCTAGAGGAGAATTCCAAATTTTATCAAAAAATAGATAAAAAACAGATGGTGGGTAGGAAGGGGATAGACCACTTTGATAGAATGGAATTGTTCAAAAAAACAAATACGATCAGGAAAGCTCAAAATTCCTGTTTTCTAAAACAAAGGAGAAATCAAATGAACGTAAAAAAATTCGCTATGCTTGTAACTCTTATCGGAATGTCTGTCTTTTTCCTAGCTGCATGCGGTTCTAAGAATGCTGACAATAAAGAAATTAGTGATGGGAAAAAAGTAGATTTTAAGAAAGATGCTGTTGATCAAAAAACGAAAACAGTAGACGGCAAGGAAGTGACAGAGTATACCATGCCGGACGGAAACGTGATTCAAATCCCAGCGGATGGAGAAGAATTACCAACAGATGAATCTGAATCAACTGATAAATAAAAGTTAGAACTTGTAGGTTGGAGGCAATATGTTTCAAATAAAAAAAATGAATCGTAAAACCATTCTATTGGGAAGCACGGTCATTCTTGCTTGTGCAGGGTTGGGAGGCTATGTACTTCTTCATCAGGTTGATCAACAACAAGCCATGAAAATGGTCGATAATAAGATTGATTCACTGACGGTCCAAGATGCTGTTAATAACAGTAAAAAAACAAGCCTAGTTTTATCTGGAGAAGTAGTTGCTAACAATAGTAGTAAGGTCAAGATTGACCCATCAAAAGGTGAAGTTAAAGAAGTATTCGTTAAAAATGGCGATACTGTTACACAAGGTCAGCCCCTCTTTTCCTATGTGACCTCTCAGGAATTGACAGCCCAGTCTGCTCAGTATGATGCTCAAGCTAAGGCTAATAGCATTACGGCTGCTCAAACTAGCGCATCAATCAAATGGGAAACCTATAACCGGAAGCTAGCTAATCTCAATACTCTTAAGAATAAATACAATTCTAGTAAGGATGAGTCTTTGTTAGATCAGATAAAATCTGCTGAAGATGAAGTTGCTCAAGCGCTAAGTGACGCTAAGACTGCTGACAATGAAGTAACGAATGCTCAGATTGAGGCCGAAAAGGCTCAGGTGACAGCTCAGACGGAATCAGACCGCATGAAATATGATACCGTGACGGCGGATACAGCGGGAACTATTACCTCGATGAACGAAGATCTTCCGACTCAATCCAAGGCTAAAAAGGAAGAAGAAACCTTTATCGAAATCATGGATAAGTCCAAAACTTTGATCAAAGGGAGCGTTAGTGAATTTGACCGTGAGAAGCTGAGTGTGGGTCAGAGAGTAGATGTTGTGGACCGTAAGGATCCTAAGAAACGCTGGAGTGGTACCGTGACGCAAGTCGGCACCTTGACAACTGCAAATACTGGAAATAGCAATGGTGGAAATAAACAACAGGAAAATCCCAACCAAGGCAAGTATCCTTATACTGTCGAACTGGACCAAGGCGGTGAAATGCCACTTGTAGGCTCTCATTCTTATGTCAATGTCGTAGAAAACGCCCCTGAAGCCGGCAAGGTAGTCGTCAACAAGGCCTATACTTTCAGCAAGAATGGTAAGACCTACGTCTGGAAGGTAGAGGGTAAAAAGGTGAAAATGAAGGAAGTCAAGACTAAGAAAGTCTCTGACCGTTTGGTAGAGATTGCAGAAGGTTTGACTATGAAGGATACCATTTCGACGCCTAGAGAAGGCATGAAAGACGGAATGGAGGTAGGACAGAATGTTAAAGCTTAAGAACATCCACAAATCTTATCAACAGGGCAGTCAGGAATTTCCAATTTTGAAAGGAATTGATTTGCATGTGAAAGAGGGGGATTTTCTAGCGATTATGGGGCCGTCTGGATCAGGTAAGTCCACTTTGATGAACATTATCGGTTGTTTGGACAAGGCTAGCGCAGGTTCTTATCATATTGAAGGGACGGACGTCTCTGACCTGTCCGACAACCAACTATCTGATTTGCGTAATCAGAAAATTGGCTTTGTTTTCCAGAATTTCAACCTCATGCCCAAGCTGACAGCCTGTCAAAATGTTGAACTGCCTCTGACTTACATGAAAGTTCCTAAAAAAGAGAGACGCGAGCGCGCCTTGGAAATGCTACGATTGGTCGGTCTGGAAGAGAGAAGCGACTTCAAGCCTATGGAGTTGTCCGGTGGTCAAAAGCAACGGGTAGCCATTGCGCGTGCCCTTGTGACTAATCCCAGCTTTATTCTGGGAGACGAGCCGACTGGGGCACTGGATACCAAGACCAGTGTTCAGATCATGGAGCTGTTCAAGCAGTTTAATGAACAAGGCAAAACCATTGTCATCATTACCCACGAGCCGGAAGTGGCTCAGCTTTGCAAGCAAACGGTTGTCTTGCGGGACGGTAATATAGAGACTCGGGCATTAGGATAGAAGGGGGCTATATGGAAGATATTTTTGTAGCTCTAAACTCCATCCTGTCCCACAAAATGCGCTCTATGCTGACCATGCTAGGAATTATCATCGGAATTGGCGCTATTATTGCTATCTTTTCCATCATTGAAGGAAATACAGAAAATACCAAGCGTCAGCTGATCGGTGGTAGCAATAATACCATCAAAGTCGTCTACGACAAGAAAAGCGCCATCGATCCCTCTATTCCAGAGAAATCCCAAGCGCAGAAGCCTTCCTACATTCCTTTCATGGGAGAGGATGTCTTGTCCAAAATCAAGGAAATTCCTGGAGTTAAAAATGCTTTGATGACCTATGGGGCGGACGAAAAGATTTATTATCTTAGTCAAAAGTCATCTAGCAAGGTTCAGGCAGTTTCCCAGTCGGTAGCTGACATCAAGCAGCAACGGCTGTTGGAAGGGGAAGGTTTTGACTCAGAAGCCTTCAAAAATCAAGAGCAAGTAACCTACCTAGAAAAGTCTCTTTATGATACTCTCTTTCCTAAGGAGGATGGTATCGGTAAGTACGTAGAAGTCAAGGGCAATCCTTTTAAAGTTATCGGCGTCTTTGAGTCTACTGAGCAGAGTGGCTTAACCTCTGGTTCGGAAAAGGTGGCCTATATTCCTTTGCAACAATGGCATCGGATTTTTGATACCATCAATGTCAGTCCAGAAGTCACTGTCCAGACCCACAAAGCCGATGATTTGAAGAAGGTGGCCAAGAAAGTTAGTGATTATCTCAATCAGCAGATGCCTCAGTCAGACTATATGTTTGGTGTACTAAATCTGCAAGAATTTGAACGTCAATTGGATAACCTTAACCAGTCTAACTTTGTCTTGCTAGCGGGTATTGCCAGCATCTCCCTTTTAGTCGGAGGTATTGGGGTTATGAATATCATGCTGGTTTCGGTAACAGAGCGGACGCGTGAAATCGGGATTAAAAAGGCTCTGGGAGCTCGACGAAAGATCATTCTCAAGCAGTTCTTGATTGAAGCGGTCATCCTGACTCTGATGGGAGGAATTATTGGCGTAGTAGCAGGTATCGCCTCTGGTTTTGTTATTACCCAGTCTTTGGCCTATCCTTATATTTTATCCCTCTTTTCTGTCTTTGTAAGTTTGCTCTTTTGTTGTATAATAGGAGTAGTATTTGGGCTCCTGCCGGCTGTAAAAGCATCCAAGCTGGATCCAATTGAAGCCCTGCGATTTGAATAAATAAAGGAGAATCAAGCATATATGCACAAGATTTTAGTAGTGGAAGACGATACTACGATCAATCAAGTCATTTGTGAATTTTTAAAAGAAAGTAACTATGCAGTTACACCAGTCTTTGATGGAGGCGAGGCTTTGCTTCAATTTGAAGCAGAGTCTTTTGACTTAGTTATTTTAGACATGATGTTGCCAACCATGAGTGGACTGGATGTCCTCAAGGAAATTCGCAAGACTTCTCAGATTCCGGTCATGATCCTGACGGCGCTAGATGATGAGTACACTCAGTTGGTCAGCTTTAACCATCTCATCAGTGACTATGTGACCAAGCCTTTCTCACCACTAATCTTAGTTAAACGGATCGAGAATATTCTGCGACGAAATACGGTTGCGTCAGAGATTACTGTTGGTGATTTGACCGTCTCTATCGATGATTGTACCGTTTACTGGCAGGAAGAAAAGATGCCTCTGACCAAGAAAGAGTATGAGATCTTGCAGGCTCTAGCCAAGAGAAAGGATCATTTAGTGACCCGCGATCAGCTCATGAATACCATTTGGGGCTACAGCGAGCTAGATAGCCGGGTGCTGGACAATCACATCAAGAATATTCGTAAGAAAATTCCAGGTATTCCTCTGAAAACCATCACTGGTATGGGTTATCAGCTTGGAGGGGAAGACACGTGAAGATTGTCAAAAAGAACTTCCTCTTGACGACTTTCATCATCTTTGTCGTTGTGACGATTGTTCTATCTACTCTCTATTTTGCCATGCCGGTTTATTACCAGCAGGTCAAGGGAGGAGAAGCCCAGCGTGAGTTTGCTCAGGTAGCCAAGCAGGTCAAGGGGAAGTCCAGCCAAGAAATCAGTGAGCTTTTGAGCAATTATAGCAAAAAAAGCAATCAGATCTGGTTCACCTTGCTGGCAAAAGACAATACGATTCTTTATCCAGCACTTGAAACGAATGGAGAAAGCTCTCTCCAGCTGACCATTGTTCCGACCATTGCCAATAGTAATTATGAAAGCAAGACTCTGTCAGAAAGTTTTCGGACATCAGACGGCAAAGAAGTAGTCCTGCGAGGGGAATATTCTCTGCAGCCAGTTTCGGATGCTAGTCGGATCTTGCTTAATCTTTATCCCTTTGTACTATTTTTGTCGCTGAGTCTGGGAGGGCTTGCTGCCTATCTCTATAGTCGTACCTCCAGTCAGCGGATTAAGGATATATCCTCTAGCACTCGACAAATGACGAGTCTGCTTCCAGACGTTTCCTGTCAGGTGAAAGGGCATGACGAGATTGCCGATCTAGCTCAGGATATCAATCACTTATATGCCAACCTCCTAGCAAGTATGGAAGCTCTGCGATTAGAAAATGAGAAAGTCGCAGAAAGCGAGCGCGAAAAGGCAGAATTTCTTCGAATGACTTCCCACGAACTCAAGACCCCCATCACTAGCATGATGGGAATGATTGACGGGATGATTTATGGAGTGGGTGATTTTAAAGATCGGGACAAATACCTACAGAAGTGCCGCGAAATATTGGAAGAGCAATCAGGCTTAGTCCAGTCTATCCTAGCCATTTCAAAGCTAGAAATGACCATGGAGACAGAGCGAGAAATCTTCTCACTCAAAGAGCTGCTTGAAGCAAATATCAGTACATACAAGGTTCTGGCTGACCTCAAGCATTATCAATTTAATGTCCAACTTTCAGAAACAAAAGTTCGAGGAAATAAGACCTATTTACTGAAAGCTATTAAAAATCTGATTGATAATGCCTTCCATTATACAGTAGAAGGTGGAGGAATCCTAGTTCGTTTAGAAGATGGGGTATTAATTGTAGAAAATGAAGCTGAGCGAGTGCTGGATGACTCACAGATCCAGCAGATTTTCCAGCCATTTTATCGACCAGACTACAGTCGCAATCGCAAGGATGGTGGTACGGGGCTGGGGCTCTTCATCGTGCAGCAGATTTTAGAAAAGCACCATCTCGCTTATCGCTTTGAAGCAGTTGAGAATAGGTGGATGCGCTTCACGATTTTTTTACCTCAAATGGAACAGATATGAGGCTGGGACAAAAGTCCTAGTCTCTTAATTGTCTTTGGATTGTCGAGCAAGACGCAGTGGTTGAGTGGGCTCTATTACGCTGATTTCATCAGCTTTTACAGCCCTACTCAACTGTGCGGAGGTGGGACGACGAAATCGAATTCTAACGAATTACCGATTTCTGTCCCAATCTCATTTTTGCTTGGATTTTTATAGGATAAATGTTTGAAAAGCACCTTTATTCAAGTTTTATTTTAAATTTAAAAGAAAAGTGCGAAAAACGCTTACAATATCACAAAATAATTGACTATTAACTTTATTAGGAGTAAACTAATGGGGTACATTTAAAAAATATAAAAGGAGAATTCATCATGAATTTAACATTTTTAGGACTTTGTATTGCCTGTTTTGGCGTCTCATTAGCTGAAGGTTTGATTATGAGCAATCTGTTTAAAGCAGCTTCACGTCAGCCAGAAATGGTTGATCAATTAAGAAGCTTGCTCATCATGGGTGTCGCTTTTGTTGAAGGTACTTTCTTCGTTACTTTGGTTATGTCTTTCATTATCAAATAGTTTTTTCTATTTTAGAAAAGGGGGTGTCAAACCTTGGAAGAGAGTCTTAATCCGACTATTCAGCTAGGCCCAATTTCCTTTGATTTGACCCTACTTGCTATGTCACTTGTGACCGTTTTGATGGTCTTTGGCTTTATCTACTGGGGAAGTAGAAAAATGTCCATCCGACCAAAAGGAAAGCAAAATTTACTTGAGTACGTCTATGATTTTGTCATTGGCTTTACTAAAGAAAATATTGGGGAACACTACATCAAAGATTATTCTTTGTTTATGTTTGCCTTGTTTCTTTTTATTGCAGTTGCCAATAATATCGGTTTGATGGCTAAAATTCAAACCACCAATGGCTACAATCTCTGGACCTCACCGACGGCAAATTTGGGCTATGACCTAGCCTTGTCCTTTATCATTACATTGATTAGTCATGTGGAAGGAATCCGTCGTCGTGGTTTTAAAGATTACTTAAAAGCTTTTGCAACACCTGGATTTATGACTCCAATGAATATCTTGGAAGAATTTACCAATTTTGCCTCCTTAGCTCTGCGGATTTTCGGAAATATCTTTGCAGGGGAAGTCCTGGCTGGCTTGTTGCTTACCTTGTCACATCAAGCATTTTATTGGTATCCAGCTGCTTTCCTAGGTAGTATGTTATGGACAGCCTTCTCGATATTTATTTCATGTATCCAGGCCTATGTCTTTACCATGCTGTCTTCGATGTATATCGGCAAGAAAATAAACGGTGAAGAATAGTAAGTAGAAAGGAAGAAAAGGAATGCACGTAACTATCGGTGCCATTATTGGTGACTTTATTCTCATCGCTGGTTCCTTCCTTTTATTAATTTTTTTAGTAAAGAAGTTTGCCTGGGGCAATATTACCAGTATCTTAGAAGAACGTTCTAAAAAGATTACGGATGATATTGACGGGGCTGAGTCAGCCCGCAAAAAGGCTGAGGAACTTGCGCAAAAACGTGAGAATGAATTAGCAGGAAGTCGTCAGGAAGCAACGACGATTATCGAACATGCTAAGGAAACAGCTGAAAAAAATAAGGCTGGAATTTTAGCGGATGCAGCTGAAGAAGCTGGACGTTTGAAAGCAAAAGCCAATCAGGAAATTGCTCAAAGCAAGGCAGAAGCCTTGAATAGCATTAAAGACGATGTGGCTGACCTAACAGTAAGTCTTGCAAGTAAGATCTTGAGCCAGCAGCTTGATACAAAAGCGCACAGTGAGCTTATTGATCGTTATATTGATAAATTAGGAGATGCTTAATGAACAAAAAGCACTATGCGGTAATTGAAAAATATACCTTGCCTTTTGTTCAATTAGTATTTGAAAAAGGTCAGCAACAAGATGTTTTTGAAAAACTTAGCCAAATTAAGGCTGTGTTTGAGGAAACAAATCTTGCTGACTTTTTATCACATATTGGCGTTGATGAGGGAGAAAAGGAGAAGGCTCTTCGACTTTTTCAAAACTCAGATTCACAGCTGATTGATAACTTTATCGAAGTCGTTATTCTCAATCATCGAGCAGATTTATTCTACGATATGTTGATAGAAATTCAGCATCAGATTGAGAAACAAAGCAATGAATTTGAAGTGACGGTTAAATCTGTTCAAGCATTGACAGACAGTCAAAAAGAAAGATTGAAACCAATGATTGAGCAAAAAATGGGCCTCAAGGTTCGCTCGCTCAAGCAGGAATTAGATGCTAGCCTGATTGGTGGCTTCGTCATTTCAGCCAATAATAAAACAATTGATGCAAGTATAAAACGTCAATTACAACTCGTAAAAGAAAATTTGAAATAGAAAGTGGTGTGAATTTTGGCGATTAACGCACAAGAAATCAGCGCTTTAATTAAGCAACAAATTGAAAATTTCCAGCCAAATTTTGACGTCACAGAAACTGGGGTCGTCACTTATATTGGTGATGGAATCGCTCGTGCCCACGGCCTTGATAATGCCATGAGTGGCGAGCTCTTGATTTTTGAAAATGGTTCTTATGGTATGGCCCAAAACTTGGAGTCAACCGATGTCGGAATCATTATCTTGGGTGATTTTACAGATATTCGTGAGGGTGATACGATTCGCCGTACGGGTAAAATCATGGAAGTTCCTGTTGGAGATGCTTTGATTGGTCGTGTCGTAGATCCGCTCGGTCGTCCTGTTGACGGCTTGGGTGAGCTTGCTACAACTAAAACACGCCCTGTAGAAGCACCAGCTCCAGGAGTTATGCAACGGAAGTCTGTATCAGAACCATTGCAAACAGGTTTGAAAGCTATTGATGCCCTTGTACCAATTGGTCGTGGTCAGCGGGAATTGATTATCGGTGACCGTCAGACTGGTAAAACTAGTATTGCCATCGATGCGATCCTCAACCAAAAAGGGCAGGATATGATCTGTATCTACGTTGCCATTGGACAAAAAGAATCTACTGTCCGTACACAGGTGGAAACTCTTCGCCAGTATGGAGCCTTGGACTACACAATCGTGGTAACAGCATCAGCTTCACAACCATCTCCATTGCTTTTCTTGGCTCCTTATGCCGGTGTAGCAATGGCTGAAGAATTTATGTACAATGGCAAGCACGTCCTCATCGTTTATGATGACTTGTCTAAACAAGCGGTAGCTTATCGTGAGCTTTCCCTCTTGCTTCGTCGTCCGCCAGGTCGTGAAGCCTTCCCAGGGGATGTTTTCTACCTTCACAGCCGTCTGCTTGAGCGTTCAGCTAAGGTTTCTGATGAGCTGGGTGGTGGTTCAATCACAGCATTGCCATTCATCGAAACGCAGGCAGGAGATATCTCAGCCTATATCGCGACCAACGTGATTTCAATTACGGATGGTCAGATTTTCCTTAGCGATAGCCTCTTTAATGCAGGTATCCGCCCAGCTATTGATGCCGGTTCTTCCGTATCTCGGGTAGGTGGATCTGCACAAATCAAGGCCATGAAGAAGGTTGCGGGAACTCTGCGTATTGACCTTGCGTCATATCGTGAGTTGGAAGCCTTTACCAAATTTGGTAGTGACCTCGATGCAGCAACTCAGGCTAAGTTGAACCGTGGACGCCGTACGGTAGAAGTATTGAAACAGCCAGTTCATGAGCCACTGCCAGTTGAAAAACAAGTTGTGATCCTTTATGCACTGACTCACGGCTTCCTTGATACAGTACCAGTGGATGAGATTCTTCAGTTTGAAGCAGAGCTTTTCGCTTACTTTGATGCTCATCATGAAGACATTTATGAAACAATTCGTCAGACAAAAGATTTGCCAAGCGAAGAAGTGCTGGACGCCGCTATTACTGAATTTATCAATCAGTCTAACTTCAAATAAGAATAGAGGTGTCAGATGGCAGTTTCATTAAATGATATAAAAAATAAAATTGCATCCACAAAAAACACCAGTCAAATCACTAATGCGATGCAGATGGTTTCTGCATCTAAGTTGGGCAAATCCGAAGAAGCAGCAAAGAACTTTCAAGTCTATGCTTCTAAGGTTCGGAAACTCTTGACCGACCTTTTGCATGGTCATGAGGAAGAAAATGTTAGCCATCATCCACTGCTCAAGAGCAGACCGGTTCAGAAAACGGCTTATATCGTCATTACGTCTGATCGTGGTTTGGTCGGTGGCTACAACGCAACCATCCTCAAATCCATGATGGAATTGATTTCTGAATACCATGAAAAAGATGACTATGTCATTATTTCGATCGGAGGAATGGGAGCGGATTTCTTCCGCGCACGAGGCATTCAGCCGATTTATGAATTGCGTGGTTTAGCCAATCATCCGAGTTTTGATGAAGTTCGGAAAATCATTTCCAAAACCATTGAAATGTATCAGAATGAGCTTTTTGATGAACTTTATGTGTGTTATAACCACCATGTCAACAGTTTGACCAGTCAGATGCGGGTAGAGCAGATGTTGCCAATCGTAGACTTGGATCCTAGTGAAGCGGATGAGAACTATATCCTCAATCTAGAATTAGAATCCAGTCGAAATGCGATTTTAGATCAGCTCTTGCCTCAGTTTGCTGAAAGTATGATTTACGGAGCTATTATTGACGCAAAAACTGCTGAAAATGCTGCTGGTATGACAGCTATGCAGACAGCAACAGATAACGCTAAAAAAGTTATCAATGATTTGACCATTCAGTATAACCGTGCTAGACAAGCAGCTATTACGCAGGAAATTACTGAAATTGTGGCGGGTGCAAGTGCACTGGAATAGTGTCACAGAAAATAAATAGTATAAAGAGGAGAAAAGAATGAGCTCAGGCAAAATTACTCAGGTTATCGGACCGGTTGTAGACGTAGCGTTTGCAGCTGGCGACAAGCTACCTGAGATCAATAATGCACTTGTAGTCTATAAAAATGACGAAAAAAAATCAAAAATCGTCCTTGAAGTAGCTCTTGAGCTTGGTGATGGAGTGGTTC
>NZ_CALIIB010000088.1 GCF_938020365.1 uncultured Streptococcus sp.
AATTCCTCTACATCCATAGCTTACTCCAGCAATTCACGGTCATAAATAGTGTAGTCGCAGCGGTAAATCACGAGGCGCTTGCCGTCAATCAGCAACTCAGAGGTTTTGGGAGCATCAGATTTATCGAGAGAGACACGGTCGCCAGCATAAGCTGCTAGAGGAGTCCCGTTTTGAGAGCGAATCAGAACAACCTTTTTCTTTCCGGTAAATTCGTTTTTGAAGGCTGAAATCATACGATTCAAAACGGGAACTGCATGGCTATTCTCCTCAACATTAGCAGTCTTTTGATACTGAGCAAAGACATCTTTCAAGCCCTTTTCTTCTGCAATCAAGGAAGAGCCCACATGGTCAATCTCATACTTACCCAAGGTTATTTTTAGCACAGAAGAATCTTCCTTGGAATTCCCTTCCGCATCAACTGAATCAAATTCCTCGTTACGCGAGATGGATAGGGACTTGCCCGACATTTGGTCAATGAGTTGAGAATTTTCATCGTAGGTCCGAACTGTCATCTCTAAACCAATCCATTCCTCTTTGGCATTTTTGAACCAATTTTCAACGGCCTGACAACCGGTCAAGGTCAAAAGACCAATACTCAAAAGAGATATTAATAGGTATTTCTTTTTCATTATTTATGCTCCATCTTTTTTTCGTATAAGGAAATTTCTTTTGCAATTTGCGATTTGGCTGCTTTTCCCGTCAATAATAACTTGAGAGGCCTCATCACTTGCAGTCCTAGGCAACCCATTGTATAGTAAGACAGGCGATAGTAAAAATAATTTACAAATTCAATGATGGCAAACAACCAAAGTAAAACTCCAATAATGATATTACTGCTACTACTCACTCTAAAAGACCAGATCCAAATCGGTATATATGCAAGCAGCATCATAAAATCCAGCACTTTTAATCCTTTATAAAGAGGTGCAAGTAGTTGAGTTTCCAAGGCCTTCTTCTTTTGGATTCGTCTTAAACAGTTAAGCCAATAGAGGGAACCTTGAACCAATATCAGATTAAGAATTAACAGTGGAAAATAAAGGACGGCGCTGGATGTAGCAAATCGAGTCTCTGGTTTCGTATACAGAACATACACGATACAGAACGACACGACACTTATCGATTCCCCCGAGGCCAAATAAATTAATTCCTGTTTAAGACTTCTTTTTTTCAATGTTCATCCTCCTATGAGCAAAAACTAGGTGATGGGAATACGGCTTTATTATTTCAAAATATCTGGAATTTAAGTCTAAAAAAAGAGAGGCCAGATTCTGTTTAGCCCAACCTCTTCTTATATCTTAAATTCAATTAGAACAGACCAATCGCTGTGCCGTCTGCTGCCACATCCATATTGAGTGCTGCAGGACGTTTTGGTAGACCTGGCATGGTCATGACATCTCCTGTCAAAGCCACGATAAAGCCTGCCCCAAGTTTTGGTACCAACTCACGAATGGTAATTTCAAAGTTTTCTGGAGCTCCAAGTGCATTTGGATTGTCTGAGAAACTGTACTGAGTTTTAGCCATACAGATTGGCAATTTGTCCCAACCATTCTGAACGATTTGAGCGATTTGCGTTTGGGCTTTCTTCTCAAAGTTCACTTTTGTGCCACGATAGATTTCAGTGACAATTTTCTCGATCTTCTCTTCGATAGTTGAATCATTGTCATAAAGACGAGTGTAGTGTGCTGGTTTTTCGTCAATGGTTTTGACAACAGTCTCAGCTAGAGCCACACCGCCTTCAGCACCATCAGCCCAGACACTAGCAAGCTCAACAGGTACCCCGATTTCTGCACAGAGTTCCTTAAGCGCAGCAATTTCAGCTTCCGTATCAGAGACAAATTCATTGATGGCAACGACTGCTGGAATACCGAACTTACGGATATTTTCAACGTGGCGTTTAAGGTTAGCAAAACCTGCACGAACTGCTTCTACATTTTCTTTTGTCAGAGCATCTTTCGCAACACCGCCATTCATCTTGAGCGCACGTAAGGTTGCAACGATTACGACTGCATCTGGAGAAGTTGGTAAGTTCGGAGTCTTAATATCCAAGAATTTCTCAGCACCAAGATCCGCACCGAATCCAGCTTCAGTCACTGTATAATCAGCCAAGCGTAGCGCTGTGCTAGTCGCCAAAACAGAGTTACAGCCATGGGCGATATTGGCAAAAGGTCCGCCATGAACAAAGGCTGGTGTCCCATAAATAGTCTGAACCAGATTTGGCTTAATTGCATCTTTCAAGACTAATGCCAAGGCTCCTTCTACCTCAAGGTCACGAACATAGACTGGTGTGCGGTCATAGCGATAACCGATGACAATGTTTGCCAAGCGATTTTTCAAATCTTCAATATCCGTAGCTAGGCAAAGAATCGCCATAATTTCAGAAGCGACCGTGATATCAAAACCATCTTCGCGTGGAATACCGTTAACTGGACTTCCTAATCCAATCGTTACATGGCGAAGGGCCCGGTCATTCAGGTCAACAACCCGTTTCCAGATAATGCGACGTTGATCGATTCCCAGAGCATTTCCCTGATGCAAATGATTGTCGATAAGAGCAGACAGAGCATTATTAGCAGTCGTAATGGCATGCATATCACCAGTAAAATGTAAGTTGATATCTTCCATCGGTAGAACCTGCGCGTGACCGCCACCAGCTGCTCCTCCTTTGATCCCCATCACTGGTCCCAAGGACGGTTCGCGAATGGCAATCATCGTTTTCTTGCCAATCTTGTTAAGCGCATCAGCTAGTCCAATGGTAATGGTAGACTTACCTTCTCCTGCTGGCGTTGGATTGATTGCTGTTACCAAAATCAGCTTGCCGACAGGATTTTTCGCTACCTCACGAATTTTGTCAAAACTGAGCTTGGCCTTGTACTTTCCGTACAGCTCCAAATCGTCATAATCAATGCCAATCTTTTTTACTACATCCACAATAGGCTGTAATTCAACACTCTGAGCAATTTCGATATCTGTTTTCATTAAAGAACTCCTCTAATTTGATAAAACTATTATAACAAATATGATACAAAACTGCACATTTAAACTCCAATAACAATACAACGTTCGGCAATTACTATATATTCTTTTGCAAGAGATATCGTTTTTCATAGAAAAAAATAAGTTTAGCTGAATAAAACTTTAAGTTTATTTTATTTTACTAAATTCGTTTTTTCTTGTAGAATAAAGCTATGAATATATTGATTACCTCTGGCGGAACGAGTGAAAAAATCGACCAAGTCCGCTCTATCACTAATCATTCGACGGGTCAACTCGGGAAAATGATAGCTGAGCATTGTTTAGCAGAGGGTGCTTCGGTGACTCTGCTGACAACGGCAAAAGCTGTTAAACCGGATCCGCATGAAAACCTGACGATTAAGATCATTGAAGATACGGAGCAGCTCCTGACAGCTATGGAAGGGCTGGTGCCTGCTCATGACATACTCATTCATTCGATAGCTGTTTCTGACTATAAACCAGTGTATATGGCAGGATTTAAGGAGGTTCTTGCCAGTTCAGATTTGGCAGAATTTCTGGGAAAAAGTAATTATGAAAGTAAGATTTCGTCTGCTGATGACTATCAGGTACTTTTCCTCAAGAAAAATCCTAAAATCATTAGCAAGGTCAAGGAATGGAATCCCAATATTCGATTGGTTGGCTTTAAGCTCTTGGTAGGTGTTTCTAAAGAAGAGTTACTGTCTACTGCTAGAGCCAGCCTTGAAAAAAATCAAGCTGAATTAATTGTAGCCAACGATTTGACTGAAATTTCTAGCGGGCAACACCACGCCTATCTCCTAGGAGCAGACACTATCACAGAAGCTTTCTCCAAGGAAGAAATTGCTGAACAATTGTTAAGCCATATCCAGAAAGGAGACAGTTCATGACCCATGTTACTCTCGCTGTCACGGGCAGTATTTCGGCCTATAAAGCAGCAGATATTACGAGCCAGCTGGGTAAGCTAGGCTACAGTGTGTCTGTTCTCATGACGGAAGCTGCCAGTCACTTTATCACCCCGCTGACTTTACAGGTTTTATCAAAAAATCCTGTTTCTCTTGACCTCATGAGCGAGCCGAGGCCAGACAAGGTCAACCATATTGAGATCGGCAAAGAAACAAATCTTTTCTTAGTCGCTCCTGCTACAGCCAATACCATCGCCAAACTGGCTAATGGTCTGGCAGACAATATGGTAACCGCTACAGCTCTTGCTCTCCCATCTCATGTCAAAAAAGCCATCGCGCCAGCCATGAATACCAAGATGTATGAAAATCCACTAACTCAGCACAATTTGGAAAGATTAAAAAAAATTGGCTGGGGGATTATCGAACCGCGTAAAGCTGTTCTAGCTTGCGGAGATCATGGGACTGGCGCTCTAGCTGATGTCAATATTATTATAGAAAAAGTAAAGGAAATTATAAATGAGAAAACAATCTAGTATTGCGCAAATTGCTATCTTTTTTGCTATTATGTTAGTGCTCCATCTGCTGAGCTCTGTTATTTTCAACCTACTACCGGTTCCGATTAAACCGACCATTATTCATATCCCAGTCATTATCGCTAGTATTATCTACGGACCGCGAATTGGAGCTGTTCTTGGCGCTCTGATGGGGGTAATCAGTGTTGTGACCAACACCGTTGTCCTGCTACCAACTAGCTACCTCTTCAGTCCTTTTGTAGAAAACGGCAGCATCAATTCATTGATGATTGCTATGGTTCCACGTATTCTAATCGGAATCACTCCGTATTTTGTCTACAAATGGATGAAAACTAAGCCAGGCTTAGTTTTAGCTGGTGCCGTAGGCTCAATGACCAACACCATCTTCGTTCTCGGAGGAATTTTCATTCTATTTTCATCTGTTTACAATGGAGATATCAAAGCCATGCTTGCATTGATTTTTTCAGCTAATGCAATCTCAGAAATGATTATTTCTGCTATCCTTACAGTTGCAATCGTTCCAGCACTTGAAAAACTAAAAAAATAATCACCTAGCGTGATTATTTTTTTGATCCAAGCATGTTCATTTTTTCAAAGTATTTCACTATTTTTTAGGTCAATACTTTCAAAAAATATGAAAATATGTTACAATGAAAGCGATTGAACAAACAAGAAAATCTTGTGCCCTTTCTTAAAACCACACAGTGATTTTCTATCTTAAATATAAAGGAGACTCCACCTATGACCTATCAAGATAACTTCCAAACATGGCTTGATTTTGCTGAACTTCCTGATTATCTTCGGAAAGATTTAGAAGGTATGGACGAAAAAACTAAGGAAGATGCCTTTTATACAAACCTTGAATTCGGTACTGCTGGTATGCGTGGTTTAATTGGCGCTGGTACCAACCGTATCAATATCTATGTTGTCCGTCAGGCAACCGAAGGTTTGGCTCGCTTGATTGAAGAAAAAGGTGATGAGTTCAAAAAACGCGGTGTTGCGATTGCTTACGACTCTCGTCATTTTTCACCAGAATTTGCCTTTGAATCTGCTGCTGTTTTAGCTAAGCACGGTATCAAGTCTTATGTCTTTGAAAGCCTGCGCCCAACTCCAGAACTTTCATTTGCAGTGCGCCATCTAGGAACTTTCGCTGGTATCATGATTACAGCCAGCCACAACCCTGCTCCATTTAACGGCTACAAGGTATATGGTGAAGACGGCGGTCAAATGCCTCCGCATGATGCAGATGCATTGACTGACTACATCCGTACGATTGAAAATCCTTTTGCGATTGAGGTCGCTGATGTTGAAGCTGAAAAAGCTTCTGGCTTGATTGAAGTTATCGGCGAAGCTGTCGATGTAGAATACCTCAAAGAAGTCAAAGATGTGAACATCAACCCAGCCTTGATTGAAGAATTCGGTAAAGACATGAAGATTGTCTACACACCACTTCATGGTACTGGTGAGATGTTGGCTCGTCGTGCTTTGGCTCAAGCTGGATTTGATTCTGTTGAAGTTGTTGAAGCTCAAGCTGTAGCTGATCCTGACTTCTCTACTGTTAAGTCTCCAAACCCTGAAAGCCAAGCAGCCTTTGCCTTAGCTGAAGAATTAGGCCGTAAAGTTGGTGCAGATGTCTTGGTCGCAACTGACCCAGATGCTGACCGTGTCGGTGTAGAAGTTCTGCAAAAAGACGGCAGCTACCTCAACCTTTCAGGTAACCAAATCGGTGCTATCATGGCTAAATACATCTTGGAAGCTCATAAGAGTGCAGGAACTCTGCCAGCTAACGCTGCTCTCTGTAAGTCTATCGTTTCTACTGACTTAGTGACTAAGATTGCTGAAAGCTACGGCGCAACTATGTTCAACGTTTTGACAGGTTTCAAATTTATCGCTGAAAAGATTCAAGAATTTGAAGAAAAACACAACCACACCTACATGATGGGGTTTGAAGAAAGTTTCGGTTACTTGATCAAACCATTCGTACGTGATAAAGATGCAATCCAAGCTGTTTTAGTCGTGGCTGAGCTTGCTGCCTACTATCGCTCACTTGGCTTGACTCTGGCTGACGGTATTGAAGAAATCTACAAAGAGTACGGTTACTTTGCTGAAAAGACTATCTCTGTCACTCTGTCTGGTGTTGATGGAGCCGAGCAAATCAAGGCTATCATGGCTAAATTCCGTGACAATGGTCCGAAAGAATGGAACCAAACAGCTATTACTGTCGTAGAAGACTTTAAGGCTCAAACTGCTACTGCTGCAGATGGTACTGTTACAGCTCTTACGACTCCTCCAAGCGATGTGCTGAAATACACCTTGGCTGATGGTTCATGGATCGCTGTTCGTCCTTCTGGTACTGAACCAAAAATCAAGTTCTACATTGCCGTTGTCGGTGATAGCAATGAAGATTCACAAGCTAAGATTGCAAATATTGAAGCGGAAATCAATGCTTTTGTAAAATAAGCAATTATAAAAGATGAGACGAACCAATCTCATCTTTTTTTCGTATCAAATCTAAGCAATTTTAGAAACTTTATGGCATACTAGTTTTATCAAAAGAAATGAGGATTATTTATGGAACAATTTGCTCAAAATATTAAAGACCTTGAAGTCACAACTGTTGACCGCGCTCGTCAAGCGATTGCTGAGAAAGAGACTGCAACTTTCTTTGTAGGTCGCAAAACTTGCCCTTACTGCCGTAAATTCGCTGCTACTCTTGCAGGTGTTGTCGCTGATACCAAGGCGCATATTTTCTTTATCAATAGCGAAGAAGCTAGCGAATTAGAGAAACTGCAAGCCTT
>NZ_CALIIB010000089.1 GCF_938020365.1 uncultured Streptococcus sp.
TCTCATCTAGGCCCCTTAATCAATCGACTGATTTTCCATGTGCAAGCTAATGATATATTTCATGGCGAGGTTCAAACTCAATATCCTTTTGCTTTTGAAATGGCAAAAATAGCTGGAGAAGAACTATCTGTAATTTTTGGTTCTGAATTGGAATTATCTGAAATCGGATATCTGGCTTTGTATTTTGAAATGATTTTAAGAAAGCAAAATTCTGCTGTTAAGGGTTCTCGCAAGCAGATAGCTGTAGTTTGCACAACAGGAAGAGGAACTGCTGCGATGATTATTCAGCAACTCAGGCGAGTCCTTGGAAATGATATAGACATTACCCAACATTCTGAAGAGGATTTTAATGTAGAGCTGAACCAGGAATATTTTGCAATTTTTACGACGGTGCCTCTGAAATATAAAAATTCCAAATCTCCAGTCATTCAAGTTAATCATCTTTTTGATGATCAATGGCTGCAGGAAGAATGGCAGAGGGCCAATGCTTTTCATCAAAAAAATCTAGAAACAGTCAGCTTACGCTTTCTTCGGTTGAGCCCCCAAAAAACCTATCAGCAATACTTGCTAAATATGGTTGCAGAGTTAGAGAAACTTCAGATGATTGATGAAGGGTTTAGAAATCGGATAATTGATAGGGAGAAAAAGCAATCAACCATTTTTGGTGGAGGAATTGCCTTCCCCCATACAATTAACCAGGGTTATGCAAAGACTATTTTAATGTTCGGAAAACTAGAAGAGCCTTATCAAAAAGAAGATGAATGGATTGAATTTATCTTTCTAGTCGCCATTCCCTCAGAAATTGAAAGAAAAATGGAAAGTGAATTGCTGGAATTGTATGACGACATTTTTCGAATTGCAGGAGAGCCTTCTCTAAAAGAAGCATTGAGGGCTGTAGAAACAGAGACAGAGTTTCTATCATTTTCTAAGAGTAAAGGAGTATTTTAATGAGTTCGCTAATAATTTTCGCTGTATTTGTCATGGCAGCTTATGTATTTCAAATGTTCCTCGGCTGGCAGCAACTTAAAGACTTCAATAAGACCTATACGATGCTCCGAAAACTGGGGCGCGTAGC
Organism: uncultured Streptococcus sp.; assembly: GCF_938020365.1. GTDB lineage: Bacteria > Bacillota > Bacilli > Lactobacillales > Streptococcaceae > Streptococcus. The sequence continues at coordinate 1,076 of NZ_CALIIB010000089.1, forward strand.
GATTGGCAGGGAGTCCGGAAGAATCAAATCCGGTACGATTGTCATGTTCGCGGTTGATGAAAACGGTCGGGTTCTTAAAGCTAGCAAAATGCAAGGAGTCACAATCTTAGCACGTTTTCAAAATATGGACGATTATGTTGGAGAAGACATCCATTATTTTGACAAGTATAATCCTCTTGTGAGAAAAGAAAATAAGTTGATGCAATCAGCCATAGAAGATGCTAGAAAAGTCTATCTTTGGCATGAGGCAGGTATTGAGAAAGAGACAGGTTCATCTGATTCTTTTCTGGGATTCGGCTTTTATGCGAATTACTTACAATTATCTATTAAACAGTTATTTAAAAAAAATAAGAAAGGGAGTTCCTTATGAATCACATTACAAATTTTGCAGAGAGTTTTATGAAACTCTTCCAATTAGGTGGAGAAACCTTTATTAGCTGGATGACAAATATTGTGCCGCTTGTCTTAATGCTATTGATTGCAATGAATACACTTATCGCTTTCTTGGGAGAAGAGAAGGTCAATTCTCTGGCTAAGATTTCTGCCAAAAATCCTATTAGCCGGTATATGATTTTACCTTTCATTTCAGCCTTTATGCTGGGGAATCCGATGGCAATCAGTATGGGACGTTTCTTACCAGAATATTATAAACCTAGTTTTGTAGCAGCTCAGATGCAGTTCTGCCACACTTCAAATGGTGTATTTCCGCATATCAATCCTGGGGAATTGTTTGTATGGATGGGAATTGCAACAGGAATTCAAACTTTAGGTTTAAGTCAAATGGACTTAGCCATTCGTTACATGCTTGTTGGGCTTGTCATGAACTTTGTAGGCGGTTGGGTGACCGATTTTACAACTGCTTATGTAGCAAAACAGCAAGGTGTTACCTTGAGTAAAACATTTGATTGATAGAAAGAGTGAAATTATGTCATATAAGAGTATAAAAGTTGTTAAAGGAAATGGCGGCTTCGGAGGACCTTTGGTCATTACACCTAGTGAGGCTAAGCACAAATTTATCTATATCACTGGCGGCGGAGAAAAGCCAGATATTGTAGATAAAATTGCTGATTTGACCGGTATGGAAGCTGTTAACGGGTTTAAAACTTCTATCCCTGATGAGGAAATTGCTTTAGCAATCGTGGATTGTGGCGGTACTCTTCGCTGCGGTATTTATCCTAAAAAGGGGATCCCTACAATCAATATTGTCGCTACAGGGAAAAGTGGCCCTCTAGCTCAATATATCACTGAGGAAATCTATGTGTCAGCAGTTGGCCTTAATCAAATTTCTGCTGCTAATGAAGATGAAAAAGAGACAACTGTGGTAACAGAAAAGCCAACTTACGATACTACTAAAAAAATTACAGAGCAAAAAGCTGAAACAAGTATTGTAGCACGAATTGGGATGGGCGCTGGGAAGGTCGTTGCGACTTTCAACCAGGCTGCTCGTGAAGCCATCCAAACAATGCTCAACACAATCATTCCTTTCATGGCCTTTGTTTCCTTGCTGATTGGGGTTATTCAAGGTTCCGGTGTTGGAAATTGGCTGGCAAAATTAATGGTTCCCCTAGCAGGGAACATCTGGGGACTCATTTTGATTGGCTTTATCTGTTCCTTGCCATTCCTTTCTCCTTTGTTAGGCCCCGGAGCTGTTATCAGTCAGATTATTGGAACCTTAATTGGAGTTGAAATCGGCAAAGGGAATATTCCGCCCCAAATGGCTCTGCCAGCTATATTTGCTATCAACACTCAAAACGGTTGTGATTTCATTCCTGTAGCACTCGGTCTATCTGAAGCCAAGTCTGAAACAGTTGAGGTTGGTGTCCCTTCTGTGCTTTATTCACGCTTCCTCAATGGTGTTCCGCGGGTGCTAGTAGCTTGGATAGCTAGTATTGGTCTTTATCAGTAGACCTTTGATAGATGCACGTAAACATAGCAACTATTATGTTAAACTTATCTATAAGCATAAGTTTATGACAGATTTGAGAAAGGATGAATAGGAATTAGATGAAGAAAATTTTTGAAGCTAAAGTAATTCAAGTGGGGCCTGAAGCTCAGAATATGATTCAAGATGCCAATATGCTCATTTTGTTTGGAGAAGAAGCTCCGGAAGACTTAGCAGAGTATTGTTTTAAAATCGATAACAAAAATCTTCTAGGTGCAATACTAGAAGGTGGAAAGCTAGTCGTAGATAGTCAGGAATATTCGATTACTGCCGTAGGAAATGTAGTAGAAAAAAATCTAACTGGACTGGGCCATATCACGATTTCTTTTGATGGTTCAAAAGAGGGCAGCCTGCCGGGCACTCTCCATGTTGCAGCAGACCAAGCAGTAGTAATTGAAAAG
>NZ_CALIIB010000090.1 GCF_938020365.1 uncultured Streptococcus sp.
GCAAATATCCGTCAAGACTCCAGTCAAAATGACCGTATCTACCTTTCTTTCCCGCAACCGAATATCTAAATCCGTGCCAGAAAAAGCAGAATAATGGCGTTTATCCATCCAAAAGACCCGAGAGTCTGCTTGATGCTTGTCATAAAAATCAGCCAAAGGACCATAAAGATTGCGACCGCTAGTCCCTTTGATATTATGAGGCGGAAACAGCTTGCTTTCAGGATGAAAGGCATCATTCTCATCATGAGCATCAATAGCAAAGAAGATATAGTCGCCTCGATCAAAAGCTGCCTCGGTCACTTGGGCAATGGCTTCAGAAATCGCCTGAGCCGGCGCTCCTGCGGTCAACTTGCCCTCATCTGCAACAAAATCAACTGTATAATCAATGGAAATCAGTGCTTTAGCCATTAATAGTCCCTCTTTTTAATTTCCTCAAAAACATCTGGAATCAGTACTTTCAGATAAGTTCCCTTCATCCCCAGCGAGCGGCTTTCAATAATCCCCGCACTTTCCAGCTTGCGCAAGGCATTGACAATCACTGAACGGGTAATCCCGATGCGGTCAGCAATGACAGAAGCCGTCAGTTGTCCTTCATTGCCATTGAGCTCGCCCAGAATAGCTGAAACGGCTCTTAGCTCTGAGTAAGACAGGGTATTAACCGCCATGGTCACAGCTGTCCGGCGACGGATGTTCTTCTCGTCCTCTTCCCGCTGGAAGTTAAGCAGCTGGATACCGACCACTGTGCTGGCAATCTCAACCAGAATCAAATCGTCATCCAAAAATTCCTTGTCATTACGCCAGATAATCAATGAGCCTAAGCGAATCCCTGAAACATGAATCGGCGCGATAGTAGTCAAACCATCTGGAAATTCATCCTTGGTTTCCACTGGGAAAATGGTCAAATCGTGAGTTACAGGCAGATTGGCCTCTGTCTCATACACCATGTTTGCTTCTTGGACATATTCTTTGGGGAATGTCTTGTCTTGGAAAAAGGCTTCTACACGATCATTATTTGTCTTGTAGCGCATGAAATAGCCCAAAAGACGGCCCTTGCTGTTGATGATGCAGGCATTGCAATGAATAATATCAGCAAGCTGGCGAGTGATCGCATTGTAAGGAAGTTCCTCCTGAAGTTGCTCCTCTGAACGTTTCAAGATAGAAGTAATCTTCCTTGTTTTTTCTAATAGTTTTGCCATACATTTACCTCGTATTTAGTCTCCTTGATTGTATCATAATCGACCGAAATTTTCAATAATTATCTGAAAATTGTGTATTGAAAAAAAATTCGCTACAATTCTGAAAGATTCAGAATTTAATGATAGCGAAAAAAATCACTTCATCAAAAAAACCATTTAAAACAATTCTAAGACGAATTTGTTTTAAACGGTTTATGACTTGTATTTTATGCTTATCTGCGGTATTGGCGCAGGAAGCGCGTCATTTTTTCTTGGATCTGAGCTAACTCATCTACCCGAGGCAGATAAACGATTCGGAAATGATCTGGATCCTTCCAGTTAAAGCCTCGTCCATGGACAAGGAGGACTTTTTCCTGCTTGAGGAAATCCAAGACAAACTGCTCATCATCATCGATACGGTACATTTCTCGATCAATCTTCGGGAAGATGTAAAGACCCGCCTTAGGTTTGACTGCAGACAAACCTGGAATATCTTGAATGGCATTGTAAATGAAGTTTCTTTGTTCATAGATACGACCGCCTGGCAAAAGCAATTCATCCACCGACTGGTGACCTCCAAGCGATGTTTGCACAACCTGCTGGGCCAAGACGTTGGAGCACAAGCGCATATTGGAAAGCATATTAAGGCCTTCGATATAGCCCTTGACATGTGTCTTAGGTCCAGACAAGACCATCCAGCCAACTCGGAAGCCAGCGATACGGTGGGACTTAGACAGACCATTCATGCTGACACAAAAGACATCTGGAGCTAGGCTTGCCACAGGCGTATGCACATGCCCATCCATCACCATACGGTCATAAATTTCATCCGCAAAGATAATAAGATTGTTCTGGCGAGCAATTTCCACAATTTCTAGCAAAAGTTCCTTAGGATAAAGTGCTCCCGTTGGATTGTTAGGATTGATGATAATGATAGCCTTAGTATTAGAAGTGATTTTTGACTTGATGTCATCAATATCTGGATACCATTCCGCCTGCTCATCACAGACATAATGAACAGCATTCCCACCAGCAAGACTAACTGCAGCCGTCCAGAGCGGGTAGTCCGGCATTGGTACTAGGACCTCATCTCCATCATCCAAGAGTCCCTGCATAGACATAACAATCAGCTCGCTGACTCCATTTCCAAGGTAAATATCATCGATATCAACATTAGGGAAATTTCTGAGCTGGCAATACTGCATAATGGCCTTACGGGCTGAGAAAATCCCCTTAGAATCAGAGTAGCCCTCACTATCACGCGCATTCATAATCAAATCATGAATGACCTCGTCTGGAGCAGTAAAGCCAAATTCAGCTGGATTTCCTGTGTTCAGGCGGAGAATTTTCTCTCCATTAGCCCGCATCCGCATCGCTTCATCCAAAACCGGTCCACGAATATCATAGGCTACATGCTCCAGTTTGCTGGACTTATTAAATTCTTTCATCCTATTTTCCTCAATTCATCTGAATGATTTTATTATACCATCAGAAAAAAAGATTGACAATCAGGAAGAATTTGGGAAAGCTCCTTTCAACTAAAATAGGGCTTATAATTTAGGAAAATACACTAATTCATCAAAATAATTTCACTTGATTTCTGAATTTCATTTGCAGCTTTACTTTTTTTCTGAAAAGGTTTACAATATAAGTGAAGATATAAGAAACTCGAATCTAAGATTCGACAAAAGATGGAGGTAGCTTTATGACTCAACAAAAATATGAAAATATCATGGTCGCTGTTGACGGCTCTCGCGAAGCAGAACTCGCTTTTGAAAAAGGTGTTAATGTAGCGCTGAGAAATGCTTCTCGTTTGACAATTGCTCATGTGATTGATACACGAGCTCTCCAAAGCGTCTCAACCTTTGACGCCGAGGTCTACGAAGACCTCCAAGAAGAAGCACAAAAGTTGATGACAGAGTACAAGGAAAAGGCGCAAAAAGCAGGGGTCAAATACGTTGATGTCGTCATTGAATTGGGCAATCCCAAAACCCTCCTGTCAACTGACATTCCTGACGAACACAAGGTTGATTTGATTATGGTCGGAGCTACTGGTCTCAATGCCTTTGAACGCCTCCTAGTCGGCTCATCATCTGAATATATCCTCCGCCACGCTAAAGTGGACTTACTGGTCGTTCGTGACAAAGAAAAAACATTCTAAACCCACCAGGTAAGCAGTTCTAATGCCCTGCTTCACCCATAAATGCAAGTTAAAATCCCTCATTAGGTTAGCCTAGTGAGGGATTTGTGTTTTAGAACGATAAAAATCTTATTTCAGCTTGCCTTTCAAATACTGACCAGTATAGCTGGCTGGATTGGCTGCGACTTCCTCTGGTGTACCTGTCGCAATGATCGTTCCACCACCGACACCACCTTCCGGTCCTAGGTCGATGATATGGTCTGCCGTTTTGATAACGTCCAGATTGTGCTCAATGACGAGGACCGTATTGCCATCATCCACAAAGCGTGATAGCACATGAAGAAGCTTGGCAATATCCTCAGAATGCAGACCCGTGGTCGGCTCATCCAAGATATAGAAGGACTTACCAGTCGAGCGCTTGTGAAGCTCGCTGGCCAGCTTCATCCGCTGGGCTTCACCACCCGACAAGGTTGTGGCTGGCTGCCCTAGAGTCACATATCCTAGTCCCACATCCTTGATTGTCTGGAGTTTGCGAGCAATCTTGGGAATGTGCTGGAAGAATTCTACCGCATCATTGACCGTCATGTCCAGAACCTGAGCGATATTCTTCTCCTTGTAGTGGACTTCCAGAGTTTCACTATTATAGCGGGTGCCGTGGCAGACCTCACAGGCCACATAGACGTCAGGCAGGAAGTGCATCTCAATCTTGATAATTCCATCACCCGAGCAGGCCTCACAGCGGCCACCCTTGACATTAAAACTGAAACGTCCTTTCTTGTAGCCGCGAATCTTGGCTTCATTGGTCTTGGCAAAAAGATCACGAATATCGTCAAAGACTCCAGTATAAGTGGCCGGATTAGAGCGCGGTGTCCGCCCAATCGGACTTTGGTCAATATCAATCAGTCGATCCACATGCTCAATGCCGCGGATTTTCTTGAACTTACCTGGCTTGGCAGAATTGCGATTGAGTTTTTGAGCAATGGCCTTTTTAAGGATAGAATTGACCAGCGTTGACTTACCAGATCCAGAAACTCCAGTCACAGCGATGAATTTGCCCAAGGGGAATTTAGCTGAGATATTCTGCAGATTATTTTCCTGAGCCCCAGTCACTTCGATAAAGCGGCCAGTGCCGACACGGCGGTCCAGCGGTACTGGGATTTCACGTTTACCTGACAGGTATTGCCCAGTAATAGACTTCTTATTTTTAGCCACTTGTGCAGGAGTACCGGCTGCGACGATTTCTCCACCGAAAACACCGGCTCCTGGTCCCACATCAATCAGCCAGTCAGCCTCCCGCATGGTGTCCTCATCGTGCTCAACTACGATGAGGGTATTGCCCAGGTCGCGCATCTTCTTGAGGCTGGCAATTAGGCGGTCATTGTCACGCTGATGCAAGCCAATAGAGGGCTCGTCCAGGATATAGAGGACACCACTCAAGTTAGAACCAATCTGAGTCGCCAAGCGAATCCGCTGGCTTTCTCCTCCTGATAGAGTCCCAGCCGAGCGAGACAGGGTCAGGTAATTGAGACCAACATTATTAAGGAAGGTCAGGCGATCATGAATCTCTTTGAGAATAGGCCGCGCAATAGTAGCTTCATTGTCAGTCAGACTTAACTTCTCCAACTGTTGCAAGTGATCTGCAATAGACAAGTCTGAAACCTCACCGATGTGCAAGCCGTCTTCGCCGCCAACCTTGACAGACAAGGCCTGAGGGCTGAGTCGATAACCATGGCAAGCCGCACAAGTCAGCTCATTCATATAAGCCCGCATCTGCGTCCGAGTAAAATCACTATTGGTTTCATGGTAGCGACGGTTGATATTGGTGACAACCCCCTCAAAAGGAATGTCAATATCGCGCACGCCACCAAATTCATTTTCATAATGGAAATGGAACTCCCGCCCATCTGAGCCAAAGAAAATCAATTGCTTCTCTTCCTCCGTCAGCTCCTCAAAAGGCTTGTCCATATCAATGCCAAAGGCTGCCATGGCCTGCTCCAGCATCTGCGGATAATAGTTGGAGGAGATGGGATTCCAAGGTGCTAGCGCTCCTTCGCGTAAGGTCTTGCCAGCTTCTGGCACCACCACATCTAGATCCACCTCCAGCTTAACCCCCAGACCATCACAGTCCGGACAGGAGCCAAAAGGCGCATTGAAAGAAAAGAGGCGCGGCTCTAGCTCTGGCACCGTAAAGCCACAGACTGGGCAGGCATAGTGCTCAGAAAAGAGCAACTCTTGACCATCCATGGTGTCAATCACCACATACCCCTCAGCAATCCTCAGAGCTGCTTCGACCGAGTCAAAGAGGCGACTGCGCACTCCTTCCTTGATGACAATTCTGTCCACCACAACTTCAATATCATGCTGCTTGCTCTTAGAAAGCTCTGGCACTTCTGTTACATCGTAGACATCACCATCCACTCGCACTCGGACATAACCGTCTTTCTGAATCTTATCAAAAACGGTCTTATGCTGGCCCTTTTTCTTGCGAATGACCGGCGCTAAAATCTGCAGCCGCTGACGCTCTGGCAATTCTAGGACCTTGTCGACAATCTGCTCAACAGACGAAGCCTTAATAGCTCCATGTCCATTGACACAGTAGGGCGTTCCAACACGGGCATAGAGCAGCCGTAGGTAGTCATTGATTTCGGTAGCTGTTCCCACAGTTGAGCGGGGATTTTTGCTGGTCGTCTTCTGGTCGATGGAAATAGCCGGGCTAAGACCATCTATCGAATCAACATCCGGTTTTTCCATATTGCCCAAAAACTGCCGAGCATAGGCCGACAGACTCTCTACATAGCGGCGTTGTCCTTCAGCATAGAGGGTATCAAAAGCTAGGCTGGACTTACCCGAACCAGACAGACCAGTCACTACGACTAGCTTATCTCGGGGGATTTCTACATCAATATTTTTTAAATTATGAGCTCGCGCTCCATGAATCACAATTTTATCTTGCATCTCTTCCACACTTTACCTTTAAACTTCTTCTATTATAGCAAATTTTTCTGCAAACTTTTTCCCAAAAGACTAGAATTTGTAGTATAATAAGACGGTGCTTATAAACGATTCTAGGAGGAGATATGAAGCAAGTATTTTTATCAACAACAACCGAGTTCAAGGAAATTGATACACTTGAATCAGGAACTTGGATAAATATGGTAAATCCTTCCCAAAATGAATCTTTAGAAATCGCAAACGCCTTTGGCATTGACATAGCCGACCTACGAGCACCACTCGATGCCGAGGAAATGTCTCGTGTCACCATCGAGGATGAGTACACACTGATCATCGTAGACGTACCCATCACTGAGGAGCGGAATAACCAGACTTACTATGTTACTATCCCGCTTGGTATTATCATCACAGAAGAAGCTATCATCACGACTTGCTTGGAAAAGCTGCCCCTACTGGATATCTTTATCCACCGTCGCCTGCGCAACTTTTATACTTTCATGCGGTCACGTTTTATCTTTCAGATTCTCTACCGCAATGCCGAGCTATATCTGACAGCCCTGCGTTCCATTGACCGCAAGAGTGAGCAGATTGAAAGCCAACTGCACCAGTCGACTCGAAATGAAGAACTGATTGAGCTCATGGAGCTGGAAAAGACCATCGTCTATTTCAAAGCCTCCCTCAAAACCAATGAGCGCGTGATTAAAAAACTGACCAGCTCTACCAGCAATATTAAGAAATACTTGGAAGATGAGGATTTGCTGGAAGATACCTTGATCGAGACCCAGCAGGCCATCGAGATGGCTGATATTTATGGAAATATCCTCCACAGCATGACAGATACTTTTGCTTCCATTATTTCCAACAACCAAAATAATGTCATGAAGACACTGGCTTTGGTAACTGTTGTTATGTCCATCCCGACCATGCTCTTCTCAGCCTATGGGATGAACTTCAAAGATAATGAACTGCCTCTAAATGGCGAGCCACATGCCTTCTGGATTATCATGTTTATCGCCTTTGCTCTGAGTGGCTCTCTGACCCTCTACCTCTTCCATAAAAAATTATTCTAACCACCAGAAAGGACGCTTATGTCACAAGTAGTATCAGACAAACTAACTAAGAAAAATAAGGAATTTCTCCACATCGCTACTCATCAACTCCTCAAAGATGGCAAATCCGACGAAGAAGTAAAAGCGATCTTAGAAGAGATCATTCCAAACATTTTAGAAAATCAGGCCAAGGGTATCCCTGCCCGTGCTCTCTATGGAGCACCAACTTACTGGGCTTCTTCTCTCACTGCCAAAGAGCGCTATGATGCCGAGCATCCAAAACAAAACGATGATCCAAAATGGATGATGCTGGATTCCGTCCTCTTCATTTTCGGTTTCTTCACTGTTCTGACTTCCATCGTCAATTTGGCATCTTCTAAACCGTCTGTTTACGGCATGACGACACTTGTCTTTGGTAGTATTGTCGGCGGTCTCGCTTTCTACGCCCTCTATCATTTCGTTTACCGTTTTTACGGACCAGATACTGAGCGTCGCCAGCGTCCACACCTACTCAAATCTATCCTTATCATGCTAGTAGCCATTGGGCTTTGGACCCTTTCAATCATTGGTTCTAGCTTACTGCCCGACTCTCTCAACCCGCATTTGTCAAATATCGTCGTTGCCATCATCGGAGGGATCACCCTAGCACTCCGTTTTTACCTCAAGAAGCGCTTCAATATCAAGAGTGCGACTATGGGACCAGCGAAATACTAAGCAGCATAAAGAAGAGGTTTTGCAACCTCTTTTATTTTGCCCTTTTTGAAAAATATAAGACCAAGTCATCGTTATTCTCGCACGAAGCATAGGGCGTGAGTGGCTGATTTTGAAACCAAACTCCTGACCCATCTGGCATATAACCGCGACCTACATATAGTCGTTGTGCTGGACCATAGCCTTTATGCAGCCCAACGCCCAAGCTAACCACATCTGAATAATACTGTGCTACTTGCTCTGCTTTGTCCAATAAAGCTGTGCCGATTCCTCGCTTTTGGAAACTTTCAAAAACATTAAAATCCGTTAACTCAGGATAAAGACTAGCAAAGGGTCCATGCTTTGCCAAGGGAATAACCGTAATGTAACCAGCCAAAGATTCCCCAACAACCGCCACCAAAACTTGGCGCTCACCCGCCTCTTGCTCCAGAAAGTAGTTTTTTAAAATCTCTCTCCGTCCAGGCCAGCCTTGCTGGATAAAAGCATTTGATAAGCCTTCAATATCCTCAAAAAGCATCTTTCTGATGGCTAGTTCTTCTGTCATGGCAAACCTCCCATATCTCGATAGTTGCTCCTATTATAGCACTGTCCCTTCCTATCATCAAGACAGCAAAAATCCCTGCTAGAAGCAGGGATTCATATTAGTCTTCATTTACGAAAGGCATCAAAGCCATTACGCGAGCGCGTTTGATAGCTGTTGTTACTTTACGTTGGTTTTTAGCTGAAGTTCCTGTTACACGACGAGGAAGAATTTTCCCACGTTCTGAAACGAAACGGCTAAGAAGCTCAGTATCTTTGTAATCAACATATTCAATCTTGTTTGCTGCGATGTAATCAACTTTTTTACGGCGTTTGAATCCGCCACGACGTTGTTGAGCCATGTTATTCTCCTTTATATTATAGTTCTAGTTTTGTCCATTATTTAGAATGGTAAATCATCGTCTGAGATGTCCATCGGGTTTGAATTGCCGAATGGGCTTTCATCACGAGAAAAATTCGGTACTTGGTTGAATGAGTCAGCATTACCATAGCTTGGTGCAGAGTTTCCACCGAAGCCAGCTGAAGGCTGCCCTTCACGACTTGCACGACTTTCCAGAAGCTGGAAGTTGTCTGCAACGACTTCTGTGACATAGACACGCTGGCCTTGCTGATTGTCGTAGTTACGAGTCTGAATGCGACCAGTAATTCCGATTAGAGCGCCTTTTTTGGCCCAATTAGCAAGATTTTCTGCCTGCTGACGCCAGATAACAACATTGATAAAGTCCGCTTCACGCTCACCACTTTGGTTTTTAAAGTTGCGATTAACAGCCAGAGTAAAGGTTGCGACCGCTTGGTTTTGCGGTGTATAGCGAAGTTCAGCATCACGGGTCATACGTCCCACAAGTACAACGTTATTAATCATAATTTACCTTCTTAAGCGTCAAGTTTGACGATCATGTGACGAAGAATGTCAGCGTTGATTTTTGAA
>NZ_CALIIB010000091.1 GCF_938020365.1 uncultured Streptococcus sp.
TCATGTGTGGATAGAGGGCATAGTTCTGGAAGACCATGGCGATATCGCGGTCTTTCGGCGCCACGTCATTGACCACTTTACCGTCAATCGATGCTGTTCCTTCTGTGATATCCTCAAGACCCGCAATCATGCGAAGCGTTGTGGATTTCCCACATCCTGACGGACCAACGAAAACGATAAATTCCTTGTCCTTAATGTCCAAATTGAAGTCTTCAACAGAATAGTGCTCACTATTTGGATACTTCTTATAAATATTTTTCAGATTTAATTCAACCATAAGCTTCTCCTAACTCCTTTACCATATTGTAAGTTCTTTCTGCTTGATTATATCACGAATAGCAGGCCCTCACACTGACTCTTCTATATCTTTTTTTCTACTTTTTTTAGCATTCGATAAAAAAGAAATGGAGAGGTGGTCGCTTCATTGATTTCATCAATCGACTTGCTTCCGATAGGCCTTAGGAGATTTGCCACATAACTTCCGAAAGACTTTATAGAAATAACCAACATTGCTATATCCAACTGCATAACAAACGTCTTCTATACTGTCATTTTTTGCGAGCAGAAGCTGCTGGGCCGCCTTGATACGCTGCTTATTTAGCAACTCTGCAAAAGTAGAATTCGTTTCACGCTTGATCAGCTGCCCTAAATAAACTGGATTGATATAGAGTTCCTTGCTAATATCTTTTAGGGATAAATCTTTTTGATAATCACGACCAATCACTTCCAAGACGTTAGCAACATTCTCATTCATTCGATACTGGGCGAACAAATCTGAGAGCTGAGCCTTCAGATAATCCAACAAATCTTCAAAGGTATTCGTGCTTTCAATCTTTTTGATAATGGTTGTCATATCGTCTGGTTTCAAATGCTGAAACAGATGGTAAACATCCATGATAAACTGAATGAACAACTGTTTGGTAATTGAAACTTCAGGCGTATTTTGCAGCACAATCTCTTTAAGCAAGTCCAATTCGTCCAAAATCTGACCAATATTTCCTTGGATAATCACGCGATACATGGGCTCATAGTAGCTAAAGAGCGGATTGGTTTCTTGCAAACTAACCGTTCCATAAAAAAGACTTTTTTCTAGATTGAGCTTGAAAGCCTGCAGGCGTTGTTTATAAGGAACTGTGAATTCTTCCAGATAGAGCGCTTCTTCCTTTTGCGAAGACAAAAACAAATAGCCTGTCTGTCCTAAAATACTATAAGGAACTGAAACCAGCCCTTTTTCTTGAGTAGCTGCTCCCAGCCAAACACTATTGAAGGATTTGAGATAAGTAGCTATCTCATCTTCACTTGTCTCTTCTTTAAAAATCAGCTCTAGTTGATTATTGGAAGAACGGTCAAATTCTTTTTCCAATTTTTCTAGGATTGCTGCCAGTTCGACCTTATCGACTGGCTTCACCAGATAATCTGCCACCTGCAAATTGAGGGCGGTTTTGACATATTCGAATTCTTGGTAACCTGAAAGGATGATAAAAGCTGCATTAGGCAGGGAATTTTTCATCTGCTCAATCATCTGCAAGCCATTCATCCCTGGCATATTGACATCGGTGATGACCAAATCAACAGGATTATCCTTAATATAGGCGAGGGCCGTCTCTGCATCATTTGCCGTAGCTACGACCTCCATCTTCCACTTTTCAAAAGGAATCAGCACTTTCAAGCCTTCTGTGATCATGTATTCATCATCGACTAATAATACTCTGTACATCTTTTTCTATTCATCCTTAATTTCTATAATATAGGTCACTCCTTGGTCCTTTTGGGATTTCAGTCGGATACTGTAACGGTCGCCAAAAAAGAGCAAGAAGCGTTCATGAATATTCCGAATACCAATGGATCTTTGCTGTTCTCGATTCTGGGCATCCATTAGCTCTCGGCTGGCCAGAATGTCTTGGATTTCGGCCAAACGGTCAGCTGGGATACCTCGACCATTGTCTTGGATCATCAGCCTTACAGCGCCGTCTATCTTTTGAGCCTTGACACTGATAACATTATCCTGCCTGCGGTAGTCGATACCATGGGCAAAGTAATTTTCAATCAGCGGCTGAATACTAAACTTGGGAATCATCATTTCTTCCAAGCCTTCTTCAATTTTGAAGCCATAGGCCACTGATTTGGGATGCCGAACCATACAAAGATAGCTATATTTCCGGCAAAATTCCAATTCATTTTTCAAACTGCTTCTGGATTCATCTGAGATATTATTTCTCAGCAGACTGCTAAATTCATAGATAATATCTGCTAATTCTTCCTGCCTCTGCATGACTGCATACATCCTGATAAATTCCAAGGTATTGTACATAAAATGAGGATTGATTTGCGCCTGCAAAGCCCTCATATTGGCATCTTTTTGGCTAATCTCCAAACGATAAATATCCCGAATACTCTTGTCCAGACTATCCAACATGGTATTGGTCGTTGTCGCAATCAGAAGCAACTCCTGCTCCTTGGTCTCTGTTGCAATACGTTTCTGATTATCACCATCTGTGATGAGATGGAGCGTATCCACAATATCAACAACCTGCCTTTGGTAATTGAGAAAAATCTTCTGCAAAGCAGCATATAAAACTCCAACCAAAATCAGACCAGAAAAAATGATCAAACCTGTGCTGAAAACCGTCTTCTCTATCACATAATGCGCAGGCACTGCTGTCTGGACAGTGTAATTGTAGATAGTTTCTTTTTTGATCCAATCATTTTGGCCAATTCCTTTTGTATCACCAAAATGCAGAATTTCTTTTTTGTAAGGCGAAATGACACTGAGAGCGAGTGGAACATCGCCCCGCGTATTATCGACAACCTTGTTGAAGACCTCCCCATCAATCCGAATGTAAATCGTTCCGATGACTTGATCGACTGCCTTATCATAAATCGCGATGGGAAAGGCATCGTGTGCAGGTCTAAATTCCTCAGCAGGAAGCTGTTTGCCACCTCTCGCTTGCCTCGTGGAAACAAAAACAGTTTTGTAATCATTTAAAGCAATGTCAATGCCTGTAACAAATTCATTTTCAACATAAATATCATTGATATTTTGGTGGAGGGATACTTGAACATAAGTAGGTACATCTGCCGATAAGCGCCAGCTAGCGTACTCAGAAGGGCTCATGATAAAGTAGTTATAAACCCCGTCCAATTTTGCTCGATTTTCAACCAGACTTTGAGCCAGTTGATTCGCTCGGCGGTTATAATAATCCACTTCGTCAGCCAATCGAGTCACTGCTTGCTGCGCAATCTGCTCAGTTTCCTTATAACGACTGTGCCAATCAGAATAAGACAAAATGAGACCCAAACATCCCACAATAGCCACCATAATGACAGCATAGACTTTTAGTAACGAATGGAGCCAAAATTTCTTCATGGTTTTTCTGTTATCAACTTAGCCTGAATGGTTTGGTAAATTGGGTCTAGAACATCACTAACAAAAAAGTGCCAAAGCCCAATAAAAGCAAAGAAGAGTAAAGCCGGCATGAAGTAGCTGGCAATCAAGAGCAGGATTGTCCCTAATAAAAGTTTCAACATGGCTGAAATATTGAGAAAAACGCCAATCAAAGATAATTTCAAGCTATTTTTATAAGAAAACTCAAAAAAGACCTGCAATTTCAGATAGACTGCGTATACTGCTGGTGCCAAAAGCAAAAAGAGCAGATTTGCTATCGTCAATAAAAGGTAGAAAATAGTTTGGTGAGGAAGCTGGATAAGGAGATAAATCCCATAAGATAAAAGAGCCTGCACTACAAGCAAAGTGAAAAATACTTTGTTTGTAGCAAGGAAATTTTCCTTAAACAGATCCCATGCTTCTTTCCAGTGATATTTTTTATAGTCATAGCGATATTGCTGAAACAAAGTCATGAGCACACACCCCGCTGGAGCAAGTCCAAAAACAAGACCTCCACACAGAGCCAATACCCAAAAAATTGCGGATGCAAGCATAGCAATATAAACTCGTTGAAAAATCCACTCAACTAATTTTCCCATCGTTCTTCCTTTCTGCTGGTCAAATTCCATACATTGTAAAATTATAACACATTTTAACCGTTTACAAAAATTCCTATCACTCCAAAAAAGAAAAATCCTCCCCAAAACGAGACGAGGAGGATTCATCATGTTGCTTATTTCTTAGAAGCAAGGAATTCGTCGTATTGTTTTTGCATTTCTTTCAATACTTTATCGTATGCTCCTTCAGATTTCAGTTTGTCCATCATCTTAGGAATTTCAACATCAGGATCAACTGTACCAGTGTTGATAGCAGTGTCGTATTCTTTCATTGTGTTCGTAATGCTAGATACTTCTGCTTTAACTGGGTCTACATTGAAGTTAAATCCAAGAGCAGGTGACTCTTGTGCTTCTGCAAGAATCTTCTTAGAATCTTCGATTTGTTGATCTGTTACGTTTTCATTGATGTAAAGAATCCAGTTGTTACCTGTGTTCCAGCCAGACATATGGGTATTACCATTGTAGCCTTCTAAAGTACGAACGCGGTTTTCTTTACCTTCAACTTTTTCCCAGTTTTCGCCTTCTGGACCATATACAAGGCCGTTCAGCAATTCAGGATTTGTGTTAAGCAAAGTCAACAATTCCATGGATTTTTCTTTGTTCTTAGAGTTGTTTGAGATAACGAAGTTCGCTACTTGAGTAGTTTGGCTCTTCTTGTAGTTCTTAGTCAGTTGGCTGATTTCGATCTTACGATTAGCTACACGAGAAAGCAAGCTGTTACCATAGTCAGCAGGTCCTACTGTTTCTTCGCGAACGAACCAAGAATCTTCAGACAATTGATAAGCTGTATCGCTAGTTGCTACATCTTTTGGAATATAGCCAGCTTGATAATATTTATGGATGGTTCTGAGGCTATCCAAGAAGCGAGGAACTTCATAACGGTTTACAATCTTAGTTGTATCGCCTTCCAAGTCAATAACGAAAGGAAGTCCGTTAGTTACAGGATAATCGAAATTATCAGATGGGATAAAGTTCTTACCGATAGCGAAAGGAACAACTTTTGGATCTTTTTCTTTAGCAGCTTTCAAAACTGGTTCCAAATCTTGGTAAGAATGGATATTTGAAATATCGCTGATACCATATTTTTCAAGAAGTGGTCCGTTGAAGGCAAAGTTTTGTGAAGAAGTTACATTGGCATTAACTGGCACAGCATAGATTTTACCGTTGACAGTGTTTCCTTTGATGTAAGCTGGGTCTAGAGAATCGTAAAGTTTTTTACCTTCTTTTTTGTAAAGCTCAGTCAAGTCAGCATAAGCACCCTTTTGGGCATTGATGACATAGTTTTGAGCGAAGGCGATATCGTAGTTTTCACCTGATGAAGTGATAACGTTCATTTTTTGTTCGTAGTCACCCCAACCGATGTATTCGATATCCAACTTAGCATCGATTTCTTTGCCGATAATCTTGTTAGCATTTTCGAGCAATTTGTCCAAATTATCTGGTTTATCACCGATTTGGTACATTTTGATAACTGTCTTACCATCATCCGTTTTAGATGACTTTTGGTTGTTACCAGTAAGACTACCGCAGCCTGCTAGGAGGCCTGAGAAAGCCAAGAAGCTAGCAGAAGCTAGAGCATATTTTTTCCAATTTTTCATAGAAAAATCTCCTTTTAATTTTTTATATACAAATTTAATAATGTGAGTTTTTAATGCTACCAGTAAAAGCTCTGAGACTAAAGGGGCAAGCTATTCTTTGACGCCTCCGATAGTCAATCCCTTAACAAAGTAACGTTGGAAGAATGGATAGACGCAAGCGATTGGCAAGGTTGCAATTACGACCATAGCCATACGACCAGACTCTTTAGGTAGAGATCCTGTCAAGCCTGCAAGCTGAGCACTCGCTCCCGCACTCTTAGACAAGTAGTCCATATTTTGCTGAATCTTCATCAGCAAATATTGAAGGGGAACTAAGTTGTCACTGCGAATGTAGAGCAGGGCATTAAACCAATCGTTCCAATAAGCAAGGGCAGTGAAGAGTGTAATTGTAGCGATACCTGGAAGAGATAGTGGCAAGCAGATTTGGAAGAAAATCCGAGTCTCGCTGGCACCATCAATCTTAGCGGATTCAATAATCGCTTCTGGGATCGTTCTCTTGAAGAAAGTTCTCATCAGAATGATATTGAAAGGACTAAGCAGTAGCGGTAAAATCAAAGCCCACACTGTATCTCCTAAACCAAGCAAGTTGGTCATAACGATGTAAGTTGGAATCATCCCTGCTTGGAAGAGCATACTTGCCATTGCAAACAAGGTAAAGAAGCGTTTGAATTTAAAACTGCGACGTGAGATAGCGTAGGCATAAGTTGTTGTGAAGAAAACATTCAAACTAGTGCCCACTACCGTAATCACTACTGTCACAAAGAGTGACTGTAAGAGCTGATCTTTCAAGCCAAATAAGAATTCATAGCCCGCTAGACTGAACTGTGACGGCCAAAAGGCAAAACCATTATGAACCAAACTGCTTTCATCCGTCAGCGAGATGATGATGACAAAGAAGAAAGGCAGAACACAGGAAAGCGAGAAGATGGCAATCAAGATGTTAAAGAAAAAATCGGCTTTTTTACTAAAGGAGTGAATTCCCACATTATCGACTTTTTCTTTTTGAATTTTTGGGGATTTCATAAGTTCCTCCTTCTAAAAGAGAGCAGATTCTTTATCAATTCTGCGGACAATCAGATTGCTGACGATCACGAGGATACAGCCCACAACTGATTGATAGAGACCCGCAGCTGAAGCCATCCCGATATCACCTGTACCGGTCAATCCACGATAGACATATGTATCCAAGACGTTGGTTACGCTAAAGAGTGATCCTGAATTATGCGGAACAGTATAGAACAAGCCAAAGTCCGCTCGGAAGATATTTCCGACTGCTAGAATGGTCAATACTGTGATAAGAGAAGCCAAAGATGGCAATGTGATATTCCGGATACGCTGCCATTTTGTAGCACCGTCTACCGTTGCTGCCTCATAGTAAGTCGGATCAATACCCATGATACTCGCATAGTACAAAATACTACTGTAGCCTAATCCCTTCCAGATACCAATGAAAAGGATGAAGGCTGGCCAGAAGGAGACCACTGTATAAAAGTTGATATTCGGATTGTGCAATAAATTGTTCAGCAAGCCCTTGCCAGGGTTCAAGAAAGCATCTACGAAGAAACTAATGATAACCCAAGAAAGGAAATACGGGAACAGCATGGTTGTCTGATAAATCTTTACCATCTTTTTCGAACGAAGTTCGCTAAAGATAATGGCAATTCCGACAGAGAAAATCAATCCTAAAATGATGAAACCACCATTATAAAGAATGGTATTTCGTGTAATCGTATAGGCATCCTTGGAATTAAATAAGAACTTGAAGTTATTGAATCCCACCCATTCACTGCTCATAAGGCTATGGATGAACCCTTCACCACTTAGTTTAAAATTCTTAAATGCAACGACGTTTCCTAAAACTGGTATATAGAAGAACAAAACAAACCAAACAACTCCTGGTAAGACCATGAGCAAGAAAATAAAGTTTTCTTTCAGTGTTTTGATAACCTTATTCATTCAAATCTCCCTTTCTATTGTTTTGATATCGTTTTCATGTTTCTATTATATGCCTTTTTCTATTCTCATTTAAACTCCTAATTATAGAAAAAACTATACAAATTATTTATCTAATATACAGATAAAAAGTAGAACAGAGGCATGAAAACTTTGATCAAACAAAATAATTACGTTGTGTAAATCGTTGACGCTGTAGCGATAGTATGCCACTGGTTGGCTGTTGTGGCTGCAAAGTTCTTGTCTCCATAAAAGTCATTGAAAGGCAAGATCTCTTGCTCTAATTCTTCTACAGAATCAAGCTGACCAGTCGTGTATTGCTGCAGGCGTTCCTGCGCCCGTTTGATGCGCTTGAGCAAACCTCCAAAGCGGATATCAATGGTATCCAGTCCGAAAATTTTATTTTCTAGCTGCCATTGGCGACTGAATTGCTCGGCAAAGTCTTCTACTTTTTGATAGAGCAAAGGCAAGTCTTTTTCAGCTAGTTCTGCCAAGCGAGCCTTGTCTCCTGCACGATAGGCTTCTTGAATGCCAGATGTGACGGCAATTTTCAAGGCCAAGAGCGCATTCAACTGAGCCTGAGTCTCAAAGAGATAACTATATTCACCAGCTTTGTGGCTGACTTCTTGCAAGGACTGAGCAGCAGCTTCAAAATGCTGGCCGTCCTCTTCCGGTCGAATATGGCGTTCCAGCAAAGGACAGAGAATATCCTGATAGAGGATATAACGATTTGGATTGATACCGCTGAGGTTTTCTGGCAAACCTGGCAAGAGATTGGCCAAGTCTACTTTCATAAAATCATCAAAGACAAGGCCTGTGCTCACCAAGAAATGCTCGGCTAATTTTTCTAAATCATTTCGATAGGCCAATTCTGCCCAAATCTGTAGGGCAGGCAGGATTGAGAATTGAGAAGTTTCTCCACCGTTATCTCCCCAGCCAGTCACAATCACTTCCTTGACTTGATTTTGGCGGCAGGCTTTATTGGCTTCAAGAGCTACCAAGCGACTGAAATGATTGTGCGGTGTAAAGCCAATCCACTTCCAAGCACCGCCAGCAAAGGCAATGTCTTGACTGATTTTATGATGATTTTGGAAGTTACGGTTGTATTTTTCCTCGCTATCTTGATAGTAATCCCAGTAAACCAAGGTCACACGGTCTTTGAGCCGCTCTAGATAAACTCGAGTTTCCTCTGGGATTTCCACATCACGGTCATACTGGCCATCTGCTGACATGAGCTTGAAGAACATATCGCTCCACATCTGACAGTGGAAACCGTACTTATCAGCGATATCCAGCACGTGCTCAAGGTGTTGGCACATGAGGAGACTGCGGTTTTGAAAACCATGCTGAATCAAATAACGTCCGAGACCAACCAAGTGGGCTTCGTCCATCCCGATATTTATCTTACGTGTACGAAGCTGAGACATTGTCTTAAACATGCCTTCGATAAGGTCGTAGACCTTTTCTTCCCCAATCAGTAAAATATCCTCCACATCTCGAAGTTCCTGCACTTCCTTGACCCCCCATTTGACAAAGGCTGACAAATGGGCCAAGGTCTGAATGCAAGGCACAAAGGTCAAATCAAAATCTGCGGCATAGGACTCAATCTCTTGCAATTCTGCAACAGTGTACCGCCCTCTGAAATAGCCAAAATAGGGCTGGTCTTCTATCTCATAGGTATCTTCCATGTAAAGTTCAAAAGTGGAATACCCCATCAAGGCCAAGACTTCAATCATTTTCTTAGCTGAGTTCAGATTCAAGACAGCGTTGCGAGAGCAGTCGGCCATATAGGCCAAGTCCTCATAGGCCGCCCTTTCCTCGATCTCCACTGCATCCTGCCCTTCTTTAAGGGCAGCAGATAAGAGGGCTAAAGCTCGATAGAGCTGATGAGGTTTATTATAGCTGACTTGATAACATCCCTGACGGCCTTCCACCTTGATTGATACGGCTGAGTTAGGAACAAGACTGACTTCAATCTCGCCTAAGTTCAAATATTTTTCTAAGCGAGCAAGAGCCTTTTCTTGCTTGCTTGATAATCCTACAAATGTGGCCATCGGCCTTCCTCCTGTAACCAGTTTACTAAAGCGCCATAAAGATTAGCCTCCCCCTTGTAGGTACATGCTAAAATTTCTGGTGCCACCGAATACTCTTCATAACGTTCAACATAATAAGCAATCGCTAAGCGGACACCTTGGATGAAGTCTGGATTTTGGCTAATGGAGCCGCCCAGACTAATCACATCTGGATCGATGAGATACTGGATATTGAGCAAACCTTGTGCAAGATTGCGGTTCATCCGCTCGATAGCTTCTTGACAAAGGGCATTTCCTGCCGCAGCCTCTTGGTAAATCTTGCGGCCATCCCAGTCTACCTGCCCTGATTTTTCAACCACGTAAGCTACCATGTTGCCAGTTGAGGCTAGTTGCGACCAGTTATTGAGTTTTTCAGCAGG
Source organism: uncultured Streptococcus sp. (assembly GCF_938020365.1). Lineage (GTDB taxonomy): Bacteria > Bacillota > Bacilli > Lactobacillales > Streptococcaceae > Streptococcus. Next base: position 10,006 of record NZ_CALIIB010000091.1, read on the forward strand.
TGCTAGGGTTGTCATATAGCCAAACTCCCCACCCAAACTGTGGCGACCGCGATGAAGCTTGCCATTGATAATCATAGCTCCACCAATCCCAGTGCCAATGACCACGCAGGCTGCATTTTCCAGCTCTGGATGGGCCAGAAGTTCACTCAAACCAACACAGTTGGCATCATTTTCTAGACGGACTGGCAAACCATAAGAAGCCAGCTTATCATACCAAGAAAAACCGTGAATATAAGGAACAGCGCTAATCCCACCAATGACTCCTGTCTCTCGGTCAACCGCCCCAGGCACACTCATGGCAATGCCCTGGTAATCCCGCTTGGAAAGACAAGAATCCAGCCAAGCTAGCAAGGCATCTAAATTGTCTGGCGTAACAATGTCTTGCTTTTCCAGTATCTCTCCTTCTTTGGACATAGCCGCAAACTTGATACCTGTACCGCCTATGTCAATTGTTGCAATAAGCATTTCTTCTCCTTTCTCTGTTTTTTAGAACTTAAAAGGCAATAGGGCAAGGAACTAAATGTTCAATTATTTAGTCCATTGCCCTAGCCTCCTCTTTTTAATCGTTTTTCAAGAGCTCTGTGCGAATTTCCTGTGGTCCTAAGATTCCATCCTTTTCTGGAAGCACTTCTTCCAAAAGGTTGACTAGAGTTTGGGAACCAGTTGTCACTTCTTGCTCCTCTTGGGTCATATTGTAGTAACGAAGTACGATTCCTGACTCGTCTTCCGCCACTTTAAGGACTGTCGGGCAGATTTCTGCTAGGTTCAAAGCAGGGTGATCCAAGGCTTGTCCAGCCGTTGCAATACTTCCTTCTTGTTTGGAAATTTGCAGAGCTGTCAACGGTGTTTGGAAGGCTTTGGCCCGACGGTAAGCAGCAAATCGCTCTTGCGGTTGGTGGCATTCTACCGTGTACTCGACTTGGAAGTCACGCAAGCACTGCGCTTCTGGTGTAGGGAAGTAGCCCCAGTCGCCCAGCTCACCAGTTGCCCGCAGAATCGTTACAGCAATCGTGTCATCACCTAAAATCTCGTATTCATTTAGACCTTTATTAGCAACTGTGACTGCTTTTTGGTCATCATAAAGACTGACGAAGGCTTGCTGGTGCTGTGGATTTTCTGGATTTTCCCATGAAGCAGCTGGTTGGTTGTTGCGGCGAACCACTTCGTAAATGCTGTCTGAATCGTTGGTTTTACTGCTATTGTGAGTTCTGACGAGAACACGGATGCGGTGATCCTTAGCAGTATTGGTAAAGCGAGTCTTAAAGCGCAATTGTGGGCTGTCCGCAAAAACCGTTAACTCAGTTGTCAAGACCATAGTTGTCAATTCTGACGAACGGCCTGCTGAGCGCTTCATAAACTCAACGATGCCCTTTTGTTCTTGATCCAACAGTTCATCTGCACTTACTGGCAAGGTCAATTCATGGTTTAATTCCACCTTGGCATAGCGGGCATTGTTTTCTAACACCTTAACGCCAACCAGTTTGGCATAGATTGGCTCTGTATTTTTTGGCTGGAAGTAGATATACTCATTTCCAATATCGCCCCGATCTTCAAAGCGGAGGAAGTCTTCATAGGCTTCATGGGTCGTCTTATCATAGACGGTCAAGTCTTCATCAAAGCTGATAGTCACAAATGGAGTGTCAATTACGCCATTGCGGTAGAGCCCTTCATGCTCTTCTTTTGCACCAGGAAGCAATTGGAAGGTTTTCCAAGCCAGAGGGGCTAGATGAATCGGCAACGTCACGCGCAACTGACGAGCGATATAAGCCTGACGGAAGCGGTCTTTTGGAAGATCATATTGGAAATTAGCTCCCAAATCCTCAATTTTGGCTTCAACATAACGACCATCCAAATCCTTCACAATCAAGTCTGGAATCGGCAATTCTGCCATTCTACGATAGGCTTCTGTCGGATACGCTTCCTTGAAATCACAGGTCGCAAAGGTCACATCTACAGAAACGGTATCGATCTTATCATGGAGCCCAGTATTGACAACGGTGAAGAGTAGGTCACTCTCAGCTTGGCGGCTATCCAGCTTTTGCTTCCATTCTTCCAGCAGGTTGCCTTTGACAAATTCGCCCACTTGATTGACCTTGGCGAAGCGGATCTCCATTTCGCGGTGAACTTCGTCGACACTGCAGCCACAAATACTGTCGTGTGGAGCATTTTGCAAGAGGGTCTTCCAAGCATAAGTCAGCTGGTCTTTGTGATTGTGACCGCTTGTGATAACAGTCAGCGGCTCAACCACCTGCTCTAGCAAGTTACTGTTTTCTTGGAAAGCCTGCTTCAGATAGATGCGGGCTGAAGAAGTATTAGCCAAGGTGTACCAACCATCCGTTTCTTGGCTGGTCAATTCGCCTTGAACTGTTGACAGTTCCTCAGGCAGGGCCGCTTCCACAGCTTGCATATAGTCATCAAAAGAGCTGTGGACAAAGTTGATTTCTGGATAAAGCTCATTGGCTACTCGGATGGCTTGGCTAAGGTCACGCTGAACTGGCTGGTGGTCACAGCCGTTCATCATCAGCCATTGATTGGTAGAAGCATAGCTCTTCACATCAGCCAGCTTCTGCTCCCAGAAAACTCTCGCTTCTTCTGGATCTACTGGAATTTCATTCCCATTGCTGTACCAATTGGCAAAGAGGATGCCTAGAACTTTACTGCCATCGGCACCTTGCCAGTACATTTCAGAGTACTGAGAAGTGAACTGTTCGTCCTCTAAGACTTGGTTGTCAAAACCAATCGGCTTAACCCCACGGCCGAAAGCAGCTATATGAATGCCTGATTGCTGCAAAAGCTGAGGCGCTTGTCCCATATTTCCAAAAGTATCAGGGAAATAACCAATCTGAGTGGACTTGCCCCATTTCTTGCACTCCTGCTGACCAATCAAGGTATTGCGGACATTGGCTTCGCTAGAAATCAAATAATCATCCTGCAAGATATAGAAAGGCCCGATCTTCAGCTTGCCTTCATCAATGTAGCGCTGCAGTTTGTCACGATTTTCCGGACGGATTTCCAAATAATCATCCAAAACAATGGTTTGCCCGTCTAGGTGGAAGCTTTTGAATTCTGGATCATTTTCAAACAAATCAAAGAGATTGTCAAAAAGCTCGACCAGCTGCATACGGTGGGATTCAAAGGGGAGATACCATTCGCGATCCCAGTGGCTGTGAGAAATGATATGTACAGTAATATTTTCCATTTTTGTTCCTCTACTTGTTAATTCTATACCTCAATTTTTAAATCATAATAATCTAATACCAGTTCGCAGAACATCATGTTGGCCCAGCTGAACCATTCGCGAGAATACTTGGTTGGATCGTCCACATGGAAGCTTTCATGCATAACACCTGTACCACCATCGCAGGCCACGAGCAAGTCCAAAATTCGACGTTTTTCTTCCTTATCGTGCGTGGTCAATCCTTGAATGGATAGGGCAATCGGCCAAATATAGCGGTAGAAGGTATGCGAACTACCAAGTCCCGCAGCATATTTACCCTCGTAATAGTAAGGATTCTCTGGGCTCAGAATGGTGCGGCGTGTCGCTTGGTAGACTTCGTCATCAATTGAGCAAAAGCCTAGATATGGCGCTGCTAAAAGACTTGGTACATTCGGATCGTCCATGATGCTGGCATTCCCCAAACCGTCTACCTCAAAAGCGTAAATCTTTTCACCCTTGGCATTTTGGGTGTAGGCGTAGTTTTCAATTCCTTCCTTGATTTCCTTTTGCAGACGCTGCGCATGCGGAACGATCTCCTCAGCACCCTCCAAGTTCAATTTTTCAAAGATTTCTGCCACATAGCCCAAGACAACCGTTGCAAACATATTAGACGGTACCAGATAGCTGTAAATACAAGCATCATCACTCGGACGAAAGGCTGACCAAGTCATGCCTGTCACTGCAAAGTCAGGACCTTTCCCATCATTAACCAAGGTATCTTCCTTGCGATCTGTATCACGGACAAAGCGATAAGAAGACTGGTTGTGGTCCTGCTCGATCGTCCAAACTCGTAGAATTTCTTTAACACCAGCAACAAAGGTAGCGTCTAAATGGCTCGTTTCTCCAGTCTCTTTCCACAAGAGATATGCCAGCTGCAGAGGATAGCAGAGAGAGTCCACTTCGTACTTGCGCTCCCAAATCCAACCAGACAAGTCTGTATGGTCTGTCTCATGGTGACCGTTCCAGTTGTCAGCGATATTAAAGGCATTGGCATAAGGATCTTTGAGAATCATCGTCATCTGACGTTTAACCAAGCCAGCAATTGTTTGACGAATTTTTGGATCTTGCTTAGCTACAAAGAGGTAGGGCTTGAGCTGAGCAGTCGAATCCCGTAGCCACATAGCTGGAATATCGCCTGTCAAGACAAAAGTAGATCCATCTTCTAAAATTTCGACCGTGTTGTCCAAGGTATCCGTATAGCAACGCTCAAAAACAGAGACCCAAGTCGGATGATCTTGAGCTAACTGGGCGATAGACTCCAACCATTTCCCAACAATTTCTTTAGAATAAACCATATTCCTTCTCCTTTTTCATACTCGTTTACATTCTCTAGTATAGGCTAAACAGTTTTTAAAATATATACACAAACTAAAGGCCTTTCGATAATATATTTTTGCCTTGGCCGCTGCTTCCTGATCCATGTTATAATCAAGACAAAGCAAGCTGGATCGAAGGAGTTTTTCCATGAAAACAATACTAGAAACGATTGATACCCGCTATGGAACGGACAATTATCATAGCTTTTCCCACGGCAATACCCTGCCCTATACAGGGGCACCATTCGGCATGAATTATTTCGTCCCTCAGAGCAGCCATACAGATGGCTCTTGGTTCTTTAAACCGGACTTGCCCATCTTCCAAGGCATTCGTCTGACCCACCAGCCCAGTCCTTGGATCGGTGATTTCTCTTGGCTCCTGCTCACGCCTGTCACCGAAAAGATAAGCAAGCCTGATATCTATCATCGTCAGTCGTCCTACCGACCGGACAAGAGTATTTTTCAGCCACATTATTTGAAAGTTCACTCCAACCGTTATCAAGTCAGCACGGAACTGACTCCGACTACTTATGGAGCATGCTTCCGCCTCACAAGCCAAAGGGCCCAACCTATCAGTCTTATCCTGCACAGTGGGGCTCAGGCTCATTTTCGGATGCTGGATGCTTACACGCTTATAGGTAATTTAAAAGAAGAAACCAATCCAGCCAAGCAGCCTCTGACCATGCATGTCTGCCTGCGTTTTGACCAGCCTATTCAGGCCAGCCATGCACTTGGAGAGGACTTGGTGCTAGACTTTGAACAAGGAAAGCTGCAATTCGCCCTAGCCACTTCCTTTATCTCGGAAGAGCAAGCCATGACGAATCTGCCCCAAGCTGACTTTGATGCGGTGAAAGAGCAGACCAAGCAAGCCTGGGAAAGCTATCTCCACCGATTTGATGTTGTGGAGCAGGGTAAGGCTGACCGCCGCATATTCGACCAGACTCTTTACCGCCTTTTCCTCTTTCCTCAGACCTTTTATGAAATCACTCCTGAAGGAAAAGAAATTCATTGGGACTTTAGCCATCAGACTGTCCAGTCTGGCAAATTCTATACTAATATTGGATTTTGGGATGGTTTTCGTACCAATTTTCCGCTGCTAGCTCTTATCGCACCCGACACCTATCATGACTTTCTCCAAGGATTTCTGAATTTCTACAAAGAAACGGGCTATCTACCCAAGTGGCTGGCTCCCGATGAACGGGGCATGATGCCAGGAACCTTGATTGACGGTGTGATTGCGGACGCCGCTGCGAAAGATCTCATTCCTGACCTAGAAGAGGAATTGTTCCAAGCCATGCTGGACACAGCAGAGAAAGAAGATCCTTCCAAACGTTACGGCCGACACGGGGCTAGCGACTACCAAGCCTTGGGCTACCTGCCAGCAGATTATCATGAAAGCGTCAGCCATACACTGGACTATAGCTATAGCGACTTTTGCATTGCCAGCCTAGCCAGCAAACTCCAAGAGAAGCAAGTGCCCCAGCGATATAGCCAGCAGGCGCTTCATTACCAAAACCTTTTCGATTCAGAAACTGGCTATATGCGGGCCAAAGACCGACAAGGGCAATTTCGAGCTGACTTCTCTCCTTACAGCTGGGGACGAGATTACGCAGAATGCTCTGCTATTCAAAATACGCTCAGCGTCTTTCATAATATCGAAGGCTTGAAAGAGCTCATGGGCGGTGAGGCAGCCTTTACCGATTATCTGACTAGGCTCTGTCAGGACCAGCCCTATTTTGATGTCACAGGCTACGGCTACGAAATTCACGAAATAAGCGAGATGGCGAATGCCCACTTTGGCCAGCTAGCCATTTCCAATCAACCTAGTTTCCATATTCCTTATCTTTTCCGCTATAGTGGCAGACCAGAATACACCAGTCTCCTAATCAAAAGCTTGAGAGAAGAGGCTTTTCAGGCTGGTTGGCAGGCTTTTCAGGCTGGTTGGCAGGCTTTTCCTGGTGACGAAGACAATGGCAGTCTTTCTGCTTGGTATATCTGGAGCGTCTTGGGCCTCTATCCGACTTGCCCCGGCAAGCCTCACTATGACTTAGGCATTCCTCTCTTTGACCATCTGCGCCTCTATCTGCCACAAAGTCAAAAATGGCTTGATATATACGCCCATGATAACTACCCCCACTTCCAGTTTGTGACAAAGACAGACTTAGACGGACGAAGCCAGCAGCGAATTTCCCATGTGGACTTACTGACTTCTGACAGGCTGGACTTCTACCTGTCTTGGCTGCCAAATTTATCTTCTACCCACGTATAAAAACAGCAAAAGAGGCTGGGACAAAAGTCCTAGCCTCTCAATTGTCTTTGGATTGTCGAGCAAGACGCAGTGGTTGAGTGGGCTCTACTACGCTGATTTCATCAGCTTTTACAGCCCTACTCAACTGTGCGGAGGTGGGACATCGAAATCGAATTCTAACGAATTACCGATTTCTGTCCCACTCTCTTTTCTCATTCTAACTCCCTTTGACCTCAATCTTGAGTCTGCTTTGACGACCGTCCTCTCGGCTGGCGCAAAGGTAAAAATTCAATTCTTGCTGACCTGTGAAAGCCAAGGTTGATAAGGTCAGCTCTTTTCTCGTCTCACCTGGAGCAAAGGTAACATCCCAGATTTGATCCTCATAAGCCGTTCCGTGCGTACCTGTGCCAGGCTCCGTAACCAGTCGGATCTGCTCCGCTTGCTCCAGCCCGTCTAAACGACGCAGACTAATCTGGCTTGATTGCCCCCCGATTACTGTATCCGCTGCTTGTGAGAGCTCCAAACCAGAAGGCCTCTTCCCTTCCTCCATAATCGCTGGTGTCCTATACACGGCCAGCTTACTCAACAGTGGCAAGGCTTGGAAATCCGTCAAAATCAAGCGCAAGTAACGAGCCTCGACCATTTCACCCAAAAGTAGACGCTTATAGCCAATCGTCTGACCACGGGCAAAGACAGTCCAGCCATCCTCTTTCTTCACTTCTAGGATAAAGCCTGCGACCCGTTGCCCTTTGGCAATCGGTTCTCTGATTTCTAGCAGATTAAAAGTGCAGCTGCGCCCTAGGTCAATCTCCAAGACATAGGAAGTTTCCTCCGCATTCGGAGCCCAGAAGCTATCCCTTTGACCATCCGTCAGATTGCTTGCTGGATAGTCTGCTCTTTCACTGCTACTTGTGACTTCGGCCTCCGCAGCCAAGTCTTCATCATAAAGGCTAGAGATAACCTGATGAAATTCCTGCAGGCGCTGGACATCGACTTCCGCCAACAAGCCCTCCTTGGTCGGAGGCACATTGAGCAAAAGCGGTGTCCCCCGCCCCACCGAAGCCAGATAAATATCCAGCAAGTCCGCTAAGGACTTGGGTTGCTGACTGTCATGATAAAACCAACCCGAACGCAGGGAAACATCTGCTTCCCCGACAGAATAGTGCGTACCGTCTGGATCGCCATGGCAAAGATAGACAGGCGGTGTCTGCTCACTCAGATTTTCCGGACGAATCTTCTGCCACAAGGGATCGCCAGCTCGACCACTTTCATTGCCAATCCAACGCAATTCAGTCGCCTCGGTTGAGAAAATGACAGCGTCCTTTTGATAGCGACGAATGGTTTCAAACCAAGCGTCAAACTCATAGGTAAGCTTTTGCGCACCTTCTCCACGCGCCCCATCCATCCAGATTTCGACAAATTTTCCTTTATTACCATAAAGCAGATTGCTCAAGATTTCTTCTAATTGCTGCTGATAATACTCATTGTAGGCTTCTTGAGTATCTACGTGATAGAGCGGGCTGTGGGCATCCCAAGGCGACAGATAAAGCCCCAAATCCATATCATACTGACTGGCTGAGCGGGAAATCTCCGACAAGAGATCCCCCTGACCATCTCTCCACGGACTGGCAGCTACCGTGTAGTCTGTATAGCGGCTCGGATAAAGAACAAAGCCATCATGATGCTTGACCACAACAATGACCCGTTTAAAACCTGTTTCTTTCAGAACCCTGATCCACTGGTCTGTATCTAGTTTAGTCGGATTGAAACGCTTGGGATCTTCTTGACCATTTCCCCATTCCTGCTCGTAAAAAGTATTGATGCCAAAATGGATAAAAGCGGCCAATTCATCTCGATGATAAGCCAGCTGAGTCGCTGAAGGCAAGGGGCCAAAATCCGCAATCTCTTCCAATTTTTTCATATGTCTCGCAACTCCTCATTTCTTCCTAGTCAATCTCTTCTCTAGCTCCACTATAACAAAAAAAGAAGGCGCTAGCAACGCCTCCTTTTCGACTTCCTAAAAAGCCACTCTTTCTTCTATAATTTGTGGAAGACTGAAAATCCTGTCCTAATCCTTGTAAATCGTTTTAGTGATATCTCAGAATTCCAAATTCCTTTGAGTGGCTTTAACATCCCCTAGCATGATAATTTTGACAAAAAACTCAGTCAAAGACAATCAACGCCTTAATGGTCTTACGTTCATCCATGTCTTTATAGGCTTGATCAATATCTTCAAGTTTATAACTTGAAGTGAAGACACGTCCCGGATTAATGTCCCCATCAAGGACAGCCTTGAGCAAAATTTGCTTATCGTAAGTCGTGACGGAGGCTGCGCCACCCGCCACTGTGATGTTTTGTGCAAAAGTGGAACCAAGGGCACGATTATTATAGTGAGGAACACCAACAAAGCCTAATCGGCCGCCGTTGTGAAGGACTCCAAGCGCTTGGTCAACAGCTGCTTCTGTTCCGACACATTCGAGCGCAACGTCGGCACCGCCACCGAGGATTTCGCGCACCTTGGCAACGCCTTCTTCGCCACGCTCAGCGACCACAGCTGTCGCTCCTGATTCAAGCGCCATCTTTTGCCGGTCTTCGTGACGGCTCATGAGGACGATTTGGGAAGCTCCCCGCATTTTAGCCGCGATAACAGCGCATTGCCCAACAGCCCCATCCCCGATAACAACTACCTTGTCGCCTGGTTTAACATCTGCCACACGCGCAGCATGGTAGCCTGTCGGCATGACATCAGCCAGCGCCAAGAAGGACTTAAGCATCCCTTCTGAATAATCTGACGGCTGACCCGGAATTTTCACCAAAGCCCAGTTGGCATACTCGAAGCGCATATATTCCGCTTGCACCCCATCTGACCAGTTATTGCCAATATGGCGGTCACAAGTCCCGTCATATCCTGCTCGGCAAGCGTCACAGTCCCCACATCCATGAGTAAAGGGAGCAATGACAAAATCGCCTGCTTTCACAGTCGTTACTGCTTCACCGACTTCCTCGACAATCCCGATCGCTTCGTGACCGCTATTTGGATGTCCCTTTTCGATATCTGGACTGCGATAGCGCCATAGATCAGAACCACAGACACAGGTCCGAACAATGCGGATAATGGCATCATCTGGGTCTAGAATTTGCGGATAATCCATTTCTACTAGTCCAACTTGACCAGCCTTAAGATAAACTGCTGATTTCATTGCTTTTCTCCTTGTGTTTTGCTAACTATATTATATCACTTTTCAGAGACCTAGCCTAAGGGAAGGTAAAAGAGTTGCGTGACAATTTTCTTTCCCAGCAATCCCTACCTCATCGCTTTTTAAAACTGCTTTCTTAGTCCCTACTATAAGTAAAGCCGGAGTCCTCCAACAACTGCCTGAATCCATCAAAATGACCTCTAGCGTGACTCGGCTAGAGGTCTGACTTACCTTGCTGATATGGGAGCAATCAGTTTATCCTATTCGGAACTGACTAACAATAATTGTTGATTATTAAATTTTAATTCCTTTAAGCGCTAATGATTTTCTTTTATCTTAGCATTAGAAATATTGATCACAAAGCAACTATCGGTTAACATCTCGAAGACTGAAAACCATCTAAAAGCTTCTACTTTCTATCCCACTGTCATAATCAGATAGGCTAAGCAGGCCTACCCAATGATTTAACCAATAGTCCAGTAAAGCAACGACTTATATGTTACAAATAAATATATCAGCAAAGCAAATCGAATGCGAAATTAATTTTTTCCTTTCCCTATCTTTACTTACATTATACTCCTCTCCACAAAAGATTGCAAGCGTTTACAATAAAAATTAAAAGTTTTATAAGGATATTTACATAAAAATCTCCTCCATTTTTTTAAACTCTCCAAAGTAATCTTCTATATTTCCGGAAATCTTGAATAAGAATCACAAACAGCCAAGAACCTTTTTGTTTATGTTATAATAATTATAAACTTTTTGAGGAGTAATACTATGGACTTAAAGGTTGAAATTGGTAAAAAGATAAAAAAAGCTCGGTTAAATCTTGGTTTAACGCAAGCAGAGATTTGTGATGATGAATCGGATCTGACCATTCGCCAACTAGCTCGTATTGAAAATGGGCAAGCCATGATTACTGTCCCAAAATTGCTTATTTTATCGGAAAAACTTGGAGTTTCTGTACAAAGTATTGTAGATGTAGAAATAATAGAGTTACCAAAAGAGTATCTCAAATTGAAGCAGGAATTAGTCAATGTCCCGACTTATGCAGATCAGAAACGGATAGCCTACAAAGAAAAACTACTCGAAAAAATTTACATCATCTACTATGACAATCTTCCTGAAGAAGAACAGCTTTTAGTGGATGTTCTCCAAGCTCGTCTGGATATTTTAAATACGTCTAATGTTACCTATGGCTTAGGCTTGTTAGAAGAATATTTCCAGCAAATATTGAAGAAAGCAACTTTTAATGTCAATGATTTATTGATTATTGATTTATACTTTTTTTCCTGCCTCATCGGATTAGAAGATAAAAGTTATTTTACCGAACTAGCAGAGAAAGTGTTAACTCAGACGGATTATGAAGACAAAGATAGCCTAGCTCAATTAGAAAAAACACTTCTGACTATCTTGGCTCAGCTTGACGAGAAAGATACTCCTAAGTATATAGAATGCTTTGAAAAAGTTATGAATGAAACACGTCATGTCTTCTATAGACCAATGCTTTACATGATGAAAGCGAAGTATGCTCTACACGTTGAACAAAATATGACCCAAGCAGAGGAACTATATGATAAAGCAGTAACATTTGCTGAACTCTTAGACGACTCCTTACTAGTTCAACGAATTTTAGAAGAAAAACAAGGTGATTTTTCGGCAACCTGACTTCCAAGTCATGTTGCTTTTTCTGTTTTTTTAATATACTTAAAACAATAAAGAAAGCGAATACAAAAAGAGGTATTGATATGAAAATAAATATTATTAAACTTTTGTTAGCTTTAGCAGGTGCAGGGGTGTGGCTATGTTCATAATTTCCAATTTGTAAATAATAATACCCTGATAGAAAATATTTATTATACAAAATGTAATTAAGTATTTATTATCTAGAAAGTGAGGTGTACTGACTGGGTTTTAAGGTTGGGAACTATGTTACATATACTTATGTTGCTATCTCTATATTAGAAGGCAGTGTACTGTAAACAACTAAGCAAGGAGAAAGAATATGATAAGTTTTGAAGAATTAGATAATATGAACACTAACTTTATCACATTGACTGATCAAGAACTGATAGAAGCTGAAGGAGGGTTCGTACTGGCCACTATTGTAGTTGGCGGAGCTACAATCGTTGTTACGGGTAAGATGGTCGTTGGAGGCATTGCAGGAGCATATGGACTTGGTTATGCAATTGGCCATGGGCTTGGTTATTTCTAATATTTTTCACTCTATAATTACTGAAAGGATGTAAATCAGGATGAATAAATTTAACTCACTTGAAGATATGAACTTCTTAGCATTATCTGAACAAGAACTACTAGAAATAGATGGAGGTATTGCTATCACGATTCTAGGTGTTACCTATGTCGGAGCCAAAGCTATTGCTATTTTGGCTGGAGGCGGAACAGTTCTAGCTGGAGCCGCTGGATGGGGAATCTGGGTTGGATACAATGAATCTCGTGGAAAATAGTAATGAACATTAGGAGGCTCATAATGGTTAAAGAAACTAGCGCTAATAAAGTTATCATGATGATTATAAGGGGTACTATTTGCCTATCAACCATAGCAGTCTCTTGTATGGATTTAATGATGTATAACAAATTAAATGCGGTCTACATTTTGGGTAATCTTGCAGTATTGTACTTCATTAGTGATTAGGAAAAAAATCACTGATAAGCAGCTACTTAGATTTTAAGCCACTCCTCTCCACAAGGAATATTATAGACAAAAAAGCTGGATCGTTCTCCCCAGCTTTTTTGTCTTCACTCTATTCAAACAAGCCGTAGTAGTCCGTTATGGTCATCTTGGCTTTTTCTTCTTGCTTGAGATCTTGAATGATTTGCCCTTCCTTCATGACAATCAGTCGGTTGCCATATTTGAGAGCATCCTCCATGTGATGGGTAATCATGAGGGCCGTCAGCTGGTCTCTACGGACAAAGTCGTCAGTTAGCTCCATAAGAGCCACACTGGTCTTGGGATCCAGCGCTGCTGTATGCTCGTCCAAGAGAAGCAGTTCCGGACGCTTGAGGGTCGCCATGAGCAGACTCAAAGCCTGTCTCTGACCACCAGAGAGAAACTCAATCGGCGTATCCAAGTGTTTCTCCAGACCATTGCCAATCTTATCAATGGTCTCCTGAAACTCTTGTCGATAGCTATTCAGTCGACGCGGGACTAGGCCACGGGATTCGCCACGAAACTTGGCAATCAGCAGGTTTTCCTCCACTGTCATCCGAGGAGCCGTTCCCATCTTGGGATCTTGAAAGACACGCGACAGATATTTGGCTCTCTTTTCAGGTGAAAAGTTGGTCACATTTTCGCCCAAGATGTAAATGCTACCGCTGCTCAGAGAGAGCGTACCGGCAATCACATTAAAAAGAGTTGATTTCCCCGCTCCATTGCCGCCCAAAATCGTGATAAAATCATGCTCATGAATCTCCAATGACACATCGTTTAGAATGACCTTTTCTTCATCAAAGCCGTTATTGACCCGCTTGCTGGCATTTTTTAATTCTACAATCGCTGTCATTTGCTTAACTTAGCTCCTTTAAAGAATGTATTTTTCAAGGTCGGAATCATGAGGCAGATCGCCAAGATAACCGCACTATAAAGGCGGAGATAGCTGGTGTTGAAACCAAGAGCGATGACACCCCAAATCAGGAATTGGTAGGCAATGGCACCAACCACAATAGTAATCAGACGTTCAGCCAAGGTCAGGCCCCTAAAAAGGACTTCCCCGATAATCAGACTGGCCAAGCCGACGACGATAACCCCAATCCCGCGGGACACATCCGCATAGCCTTCCTGCTGGGCAATCAGAGCACCAGACAAGGCAATGACGCCATTAGACAAGATCATGCCCATCAATTCCATGCGGCCAGTATTGATACCGAAACTACGCGCCATATCAGGATTGTCCCCAGTTGCGATGTAGGCCTGCCCCAGCTTGGTATCTAGGAAAAAGAGAAGAGCGACAATAACCAGACTGACAAAAATCAAGCCTGTCAGGAGATTATTGATTTCCCCAGAGAAGGGCAAAAAGTCCTGAATCTGCCGAGTTCCCAGCAGACCTAGATTAGCCCGCCCCATGATCATAAGCATAATGGAATGGCAAGAGGTCATGACCAAAATCCCCGACAGCAGGGTCGGAATCTTGCCCTTGGTATAGAGAAGCCCAGTCGCCAAACCTGCCAGACAGCCCGCCAATACCGCAGCTGCCGTTGCCAAGAAAGGGTTCACCCCCTTGGTAATCAAAGTGACGGCTACCGCCCCACCTAAAGGAAAGGAACCTTCAGTCGTCATATCCGGAAAATTCAAAATCCGAAAAGTCATGAAAATCCCCAGACCCAAAATGGCCCAGACCAGACCTTGTGAAATAATGGAAAGAATCATCTTATTGTCCTAACTAAATTAAAATCGTATTCTATTTTAACACAAAAAAGCAGCCAATTTCAATGCCGAAATACCGACATATAAATTGACTTTCCTAGGTAATTACTGAACGACGGTCATTCGCCCTGTAGCAACGTCATACACTGCCCCTGAGATCTCTACATCATCTGGGATTAGGGGGGATTGGCGGAGAAGCTCCACGTCTTCCCGCACACTTTCCTCCACATCTGTAAAGGGAAGGAAATCCTGACCGCTAACATCAACGCCCAGCTCTTGATTGAGAAAAGCAGTAAATTCTTTATTTTTGAAAGTTTGTGCGCCACAATCCGTATGGTGCAAGACTACAATTTCCCGTGTGCCCATCTGCTGCTGTGAAATAACCAGCGAGCGAATCATGTCCTCTGTCACCCGACCGCCAGCGTTGCGCAAGATATGGGCATCTCCCAGCGCCAAGCCCAGAGCCTGGGCCACGTGTAGCCTAGAGTCCATGCAGGTCACGATTGCCACCTTGGTCTTGGGCTTAATCGGCAGGTGGGAGGTTCCATGCAGGTCCACATAGGCTTGGTTGGCCTTCATAAAATTTTCAAAATAGGACATTCTTTCCCCTTACTAGAATTTATTTGATAGTCAAACCATTTCCTACCATCTTATCATCTTTTGGATATTTTGTCAGTTTTCAGATCTAGATAAAGCAAAAATGTACGTTTTTTTATAAAAAATGGAAGAAAAATGCAAAAAAGGTGCGGAAATTCATCCACACCTTTCTATGAACCTTTTGCGATATAGCGACTGAGTGAGCCCGCAAAGCTTTGAAGATTGAGACTTTGAACATAGATTTCTCCGGTCCCTCGGAAGGTGTTTACAACTCCTTCTCCCGTTCCGATCGACTGCCAGAAACCATTTTCTAGATGGATATTATAATCCAAAGACTGACTCCAAGCTACGACATGAGCATTGTCAATGGTTACTTCTTGGTTATTTAGCTCAATTTTCCTAATCGATCCGTAGGCATTGGCCAAGAGAGTGCCCTGCCCTTGAGTCGTCATGACGAAGAGGCCACCTTGACCGCCAAATATTGCCTTGCCAACAGACTGGCGCTCCATCGTATAGTAAGCCGTACCGTCCAGAGCCAGAAAGGCACCGTCATTGAGCCGGTACTGCTTTTCTCCCAGATAAAGTGGAATAACTTGGCCGGGAACTTCTGGTGCTAAAGCTAGGAAACCATTGTCAGACTGGGCGACAGCTTGGGTGATGAAGGTACTTTCACCCGACACCATGGAACGGCCGACTGCCTTGACAAAGCGTCCCAAACCTGAACCGTTAGCATTGAGCTGAGTGTTCAAGGTTACATTAGGCGTGTGATAGACCATACTGCCACGCTGGATAAAGACTGTCTCTCCTTGATTGAGGTAGAGGTCAACGAGTGGAAATTGCATGTTGCTATCCATAGAAAATTGCATAAGAGTTCCCTCCTTGTTTTTTAAGAAAATTATAGCAATAATAAAATATTTTTGCAATCTAAAACAAAGAAAATCATCCAGCAAAGACTTTTTTCAAGACTTCCCCAATTGTTGTCACACCGATGACTTGGATATTGTCTGGCACCTTGAGGCCATTCAGAGAGTTTTTAGGAGCGTAGACTTTGGTGAAGCCCAGCTTTGCTGCTTCGTTGATACGCTGCTCGATGCGGTTGACCCGACGGATTTCACCTGTCAGGCCGATTTCACCGATAAAGCACTCTTGAGGATTGGTCGGCAGATCCTTGTAGCTGGAAGCAATGGCGACCGCGACCGCCAAATCAATGGCTGGTTCATCCAGCTTGACGCCACCAGCTGATTTGAGATAGGCATCTTGATTTTGCAGGAGGAGCCCTGCCCTCTTTTCCAGAACCGCCATGATGAGGCTGGCTCGGTTAAAGTCCAGTCCAGTCGTGGTTCGCTTGGCATTGCCGAACATGGTCGGTGTCACCAAAGCTTGCACCTCAGCTAAAATCGGCCGCGTTCCTTCCATGGTCACGACAATGGAAGAGCCTGTCGCACCATCCAGCCGCTCTTCCAGAAAGACTTGGCTTGGATTGAGCACCTCGACTAGCCCGCCAGATTGCATCTCAAAAATACCGATTTCATTGGTTGAACCAAAGCGATTTTTAACTGCCCGCAAAATACGGAACGTGTGCTGACGTTCGCCCTCAAAATAAAGCACGGTGTCCACCATATGCTCCAAAGTTCGGGGGCCAGCTAAAGTCCCTTCCTTGGTCATGTGACCAACGATAAAGGTCGCAATATTATTGGTCTTGGCCAGCTGCATGAGCTCAGCTGTCACCTCTCGAACCTGAGAGACAGAACCTTGAACACTGGAAATTTCCGGTGACATCACCGTCTGAATGGAGTCAATAATCAGAAAATCTGGCTTGATTTTCTCAATCTCTGTGCGGATATTTTGCATATTGGTCTCGGCGTAGAGATAGAATTCACTATCAATATCACCGAGGCGTTCCGCCCGCAGCTTAATCTGCTCAGCTGATTCCTCCCCGCTGACATAAAGGACGGTGCCCTGATGAGAAAGCTGAGTGGACACCTGCAGAAGCAAGGTAGACTTCCCGATACCAGGATCTCCACCAATCAGAACCAGACTGCCAGGCACTACGCCACCACCCAGCACACGATTGAACTCGTCCATTTCTGTCTTGGTCCGGTTGACATCAATCGAAGTGACCTCAGCCAGCTTCATAGGCCGAGTCTTTTCACCCGTCAAGGAAACACGGGCATGCTTGACTTCTGCAGCCTCTACTTCCTCAACAAAAGAAGACCAAGAACCACAGTTAGGACAGCGGCCCAGATACTTGGGCGAATGGTATTCACAATTTTGACAGACAAAGGTTGTCTTTTTCTTAGCTATGATAAACCTCTTTCTATATCTCTATCTCACACTCAATCACTTGGCAAAAATCAATTTGCTCATTTGGCACAAACTGACGGATCAGCATGCGATGGGCTACAAGGACTACTGTCTGGTAATCTCGATACTTTGCCATACAGTCTACAAAACGAGCCTTCATCTCCTCAGCCGTCTCATACTGAATAGGACTACTGGGGAGCAAGGCACCATTATTTTCTAAAAACAGGCTTCGAGCTTTTTCAAAGTTCCCTCTTCCCGTTTGATAAACCTGCCATTCGTGTAGCAAAGGCTCCACTCTCAAAGGAAGGCCAGTGGCACAAGCCACATAAGATGCCGTTTCTAAAGCTCGCGTCATTGCAGAAGACACCAGCAAATCAGCTGAACGCAGTAAAGGATGCTGGCAAAGTTCCTGAGCCTGCCGTCTTCCCTGCTCAGATAAAGGCGCCAAATCCAGACCAAAGCCAGTATAAGAACGCTCCTCTAACTCATGGTAATCAGGCTCACCATGGCGCACAAAAATCACTTTCATCTCAATGCCCAGTAGAGCCAAATCCGCCTGTCCGCACACCGTCGGCTTCATCCCCATCCGCAATCAAAAAGGGTGCGAAGACTGCCTGCACAATGCGGTCACCCACTTCCAGTACAACCTCTTGGTCCGTGATGTTCTGCATCTGAGCAAAGATATGACCTTCATTTCCAGGATTGCCATAGTAGTCGCCGTCGATGACCCCAACGGAGTTAATCAAAACCAGGCCTTTTTTACGAGGATTGGACGAGCGGTCATAAAGATAAAGCACCTCGCTTGGCTGCATATAAGCCTTGACACCCGTCGGAACCAGCTTAATCTCCCCCGGCGCAATGATGGTGCGCTCTGCCACTTTCAAATCATAGCCCGCTGCGTGAGCCGTCTCTCTCTTGGGCAACAAATCGTCATTTGGAAAGCTGGAAACCAGCTCGAATCCGCGAATTTTCATACAGTTCTCTTTTCTATTTTTGCTGTCCCTATTATACTAAATTCGCAAAAAACAAGCAAAAGAACCGCCGTTTGGGCGGTTCTCCTTAGTATAAATCTTTGATGACCTCTCCATCCTCTAAATAGGTAAACTGCTCCGTCAAATCTGACGTGAAAACCTGATACATTTCCTTAAAGCTCACGGCCAGCGAGTAGCTGTCAAGGTCTTTGCGATCAATCCAGAATACCTCTCCTTCTTCGGATGAGACCAGTTCTCCCTCAAAACGATTGGTCTTGTAAAGAAAAACGATATAGCGCTCATCTTTTTCAGTATAAAACTGCTTGACACCACACAAGCGAGGCTCATAGATCGTCAGACCCGTTTCTTCCTTGATTTCCCGTATCACTGATTTGACAAAGGACTCACGATGTTCAACATGGCCACCTGGAAAGCAGAGGCCCGTCCAATCATCATTTACTTTATTTTGCACTAAAATGCGGTCCCCATCGTAAACCATACACATATTTGTTAAAATAACTCGTTCTGCTCTTGACATCTCTGCTCCTCCATCTACCGACCGATTCGCTCGGCCCGCTGTGACTCATTATAACATAAAAGTGATTAAATTGATGAAAATCCAGATTTCTCAGCCCTTCCAGCAAAAAAACCGCCGATTAGGCGGTTCTTATAGGGAGATTATTATGAAAAAGAAAAGTTTTAGGATTTCATCAAATAAAGTTAGGAGGTCTTCATTTGATGGTTATATTATATAAAGCTTATCTTAAAATTAGCTAAAAATAATTTCAGTTTTTATAATTCCTGCAAAAGATATTGAAATAGCTCTAAATTACCCTTTTCTTCGTTGATCAAAAACTCTGGATGCCACTGAAGGCCTATGATACGACTGCCATCCACAGCCTCAATCGCTTCGATGGTATTGTCCCTTGGGTCAAAGGCTGTCGCTCGGAAATTAGGCGCTAAGTCCTTGATGCTTTGGCGATGGACAGAATTAATCTGGCTGGCCTGACCAAATAACCGCTCCACAACGCTGCCTTTCTCTGTACGAATGGAGTGCGAAGTCCCAAATGGTTGCCCCTGCCAGTGATTGTCAATCTGCTGATTAAGCGTGCCACCAAAAGCAACATTGACCAACTGCAGACCACGGCAGATAGCCAAGACGGGCTTACCCTGACGAATAGCTTCCTTCAAGAGAGCCAGCTCAAACTCATCGCGAGCCAGATTGTAATCATCGCTATCGATGGCCTTTTCCTCTCCATAAAACTGCGGATGAACATTTTGACCACCTGATAGGATGAGCTTATCAATGGTTTCTATATAGTCCTTGACCAGACTTTTATCCCCGACAGGAATCACCATCGGCAGACCGCCGACCAGCTTGATGCTTTCGGCAAATTTGCAGGATACAGATGAATGAATGTTTTTGCCTGCCTGATCCACTGGACAAAGATTAGCCGACACTCCAACAATTGTTCTGCACATAGATGATCCCTCCTTAACTTGATATAGAATATCTTACCATTCCACCTCTCAGCCGTCCAATAGTATTTTTTTAAGCTGGCCATAAAAATTTTTTATGTCAAGAACAGTTTTCCACAAAAAGGGATATAGTAGCGACAGACAAGAAAAAATCAGCAGAAGTCCGCTGATTTCATTTTTCTAATTCAAGCATGACACTGACTGCGGTCAAGGCATAAAGCGGAGCTGTTTCAGCCCGCAGGATACGTGGGCCTAGACCTGCTGAGACAGCGCCTGCTTGACCAAAGGCGGCTATTTCATCTGGCGATAGACCGCCCTCCGGTCCGAAGATAAAGAGCAGTTTGTCTCCCTTAGCCAAACCTTTCACAGCCTCTACCAGAGCGGCAGCTTCGCCCTCCTTGGCCGCTTCCTCGTAGGCGACGATGATAGTGTCAAACTGAGCCAGCTGAGCCAAAAACTCTGCCTTTTTATCAAAGAGCCGAACCACAGGAATCAGATTGCGCTTGCTCTGCTCTGCTGCTCCCTGAGCAATTTTCTCCAGTTTTTCACTCTTTTTAGCTAGTTTTTTGCCATCCCACTTGGCCACCGACCAGTCAGCTGGAAAGGCCCAGATAGCATTCGCCCCCAACTCTGTTGCCTTCTGGGTGATAAATTCTAACTTATCACCCTTGGGAAAACCAGAAGCAATAGTCACTTGAACAGGCAGCTCAGTATTGTCCGCCAGCTCCTCCAAAATTTCCAAGCTCTGCTGGCTAGGATCCAATACCCGAGCCAGTCGCTTCATGCCATCATCAAAGACCAGTGTGACTTGGTCGCCCTCTTTGAGTCGCATGACTGAAAACATATGTTTGGCCGTGTCCTTATCCGTGACCACCAGAGGGGACTGAGGACTTCCTTTTATAAAATACTGCTGCATCTAACCACCTATCACGCCTGAAATATCCTGCGTTTTCTTAAAGACACAGGCATTCCATTCGCCCTGAATCATATGTGTTTCTAGGAAAAATCCTGCCGCTTCTGCTGACTCGCGCACCATTTCCCACTTCTCAGAAATAATCCCACTCATAATCAGATAGCCCTCATCCTTGGCCAGACGGTAGGCATCCTCTGTCAGATGGATGAGAATATCGGCCAAGATATTGGCAACAATGACATCCGCCTCAATTTCTACACCTCGGAGAAGATCACCTGGCGCTACATGAATGTTCTCCATACCAGGGTTGAGCTCAATATTTTCCTGAGCCACGCGCACTGCCACCTCGTCTAAATCATAGGCGTAGATGTCCTTGGCGCCCAAGAGAGAGCTGGCAATGGAGAGAACGCCGCTGCCCGTGCCTACATCCAACACCGTTTCTCCGCCCCGTAAGACCTGCTCCAAAGCAAAGAGGCTCATCTTGGTCGTCGGGTGAGTGCCCGTACCGAAGGCCATACCAGGATCCAGCTTGATGATCTTTTCACCAGCTGTCGCCTCGTACTCCGTCCATGATGGCACAATGGTCAAATCATGAGTAATACGAGCTGGCTCAAAGTATTTCTTCCAATTGTCAGCCCAGTCTTCCTCAGCCAGTTCCTGCCGAGTCAGCTGAATATTGCCCGTCTCCAAGCCGAAGCCATCCAGCTCAGCCAGTCGCTCATTGGCCTTGGCTGCAATAGCCTCTATATCCACCGAATCCGGGTAGTAGCCGGTAATCCGAACCCGCTCGCTCTGCTCAACTTCTGGAAAAAGCTCACCATACTGGTCGACCTGCCCCAGATAATCTGCGCTGTCATCGATAGCCACCCCCTGACTGCCCAGCTCAATCAGAATATTCGAGGCCGCTTCCTCCGCCTCACGCTTCACTTCAATCGTTAATTCCTGCCAAGTGTCCATGTTATTTATCTCTCATCTTTCTATCAGTTCAAAAATACTTTTCCCAATAACAGGAATAAGATTTCCTCGTAACTTCTTTTCAAATTCTGAATCAATTCCACTAATTTTTATAAACTTCTCTTCCACTTTTTCATATAGATGCCTCATTCTAATCGGATTTCCACGATTAAATTTAGGAACATAATGATAAACAATTACTGGAACCTCATCATCAATTGAGCGTTTAGCAATCTGATTCCACAGATATTTATCAGTAAAGCCTATAGACACTCCATAAAGAATAATTATGTCTGAGTTTTTAATTATTTCGCTATTCCTAACGTCCATATTTTCTCTATATTCTTTCAACATAGACTCTTTTACAAGAAATCCCTTTTGCTCATCACTAAAGGCATCTGAAATTTGTGACTCGTCACTTACACCTAAAATTGTACAAGCATCTAAAATACCATGCACATGGATTGGTTCTGATATATGAAAACTATAGGCATTATTCCGCTGACTATTGTTAAATGATACTGTTGATGATTCATATAACTTATCAAGTATACCAGTATAGTTTAAACTAAGAATTTTCACATAATCACTTTCACCTGGTTTGTCACTGTACTTTTTGCTAATAATTTCTTGATTTGATAGAGGTAAATCAGCTCTAATTCGATTTAGTGTCCCTTCAAAATCAATTTTATAATTTTCAATATTAAAGTTTTTCTCTACCATTTTTAAATAAGCAATTAGGTCATCAATTACGTCAGTAAAATCATCAATAAATTTATTCTTTGTTTCTTCACTTACAATAATTTCTGAATTCTCTTTTGTTAAATTCCCAATAGATAACTCAAAATCTGACCAATTTTTATATTCATTGACTTCGTCAGCAAAAAGTGATTCATATATAAAGTTTAAATATCCTTCTTTTGCTTTTCTATCTGAATAAAGTTTATTCTGATAATCATAAAAATCTCTATATCTCGTTTTTAGTCCATATTGTAAATCTAATCCATTGCCAACAATATATGTAATATTCATATCTAAGTTCCCTTGTAATCCTGATATATAGGATAAGGATAAAATACCCACTATTCAAATTCAATTTCTTCATTTAAGCTATTATACAGCTCAACTTGTGCTTCAACTTGTAACCTATTAACAAGCCAACCTCGTAATTCGGCTTGTTGAATAAAATCTTCGATTCTATTGACACCATTCAACTCCTTTAGAGTAACAACTACTCCAAAACGAATACCATAACCATCACCAATTTTTAACCGTTCAATTGTTTTTACACTCATTCCCCATTGAGGATTAGAAGGATTCAGAATCGGCTTAGCTTTTTTACGAGAAGAAAATTTTTCTCCTAAATGTTTGACATTATCCCATTTCCTAAAAATATTTCGTGCCGACCTTTCTCTCACATATCCTGGTGCATTTTCAGAATATTGATTGTCGTTATTAATTGTTTTGATGCCTTTCTTATCTAAAACTCCCAAACTAAGTTGCATTTCCGTATTAGTATAGTCAACTCCTTGATTTCTAGAACACTTTGGGAAATAGCACATAGTTGCCTTTGCTACATATGGATAGTGTTCTTTAGAAATTGGAACTGGGAAATCATAATTATAAGTTTCATATGCTCTAGAAACATCTGAGACTATAAATTTAATTTCATCATCAGGTGTAGACAAAATATCTTCTATTTTGATTGGCACAATCCCATATCCAAGTAAAGAAATATCTGCGAATGTTTTTTTATCATTCCATGGTATCGCTGAATCAATTAATAAAGCCTTTGCTTCTTCACGACTTAATCCCATAATATGAATGAGGTAAGCCATTTTTCTAGCAATAAATGGAGCCGCAAAACTGGTCCCAGCTACTCGAGCCAGCCCTAGTGGTTCACAAACATTTATGAAGTCTCCGTTTCCCCCGCCATAGTATGAAACATCAGGTTTGATAAAGAAAGACAGGACAACTCCTTCGCGTGAATAAGAAACGACTTGATTGCTAAAATCAACAGAATTTACAATAATTGAATTGAGTGAATCTGCTGGTGCTCCAATCTTTTTTCGTTGTCCATCAGGGGCTATTCCATTAGTGCCTGCAATAATAAAAATTACATCGTTATCAAATTGAATCTCATCTAACAACGAACCCTCTACAGAAATAAAGTTTTCCCTAATTTCATCATTTGATCCAAGCGAAAGGTTCCAAACCTTAATATCAGTATTTTGAGACACAATCTCTCTAATCTGTTTGATAATTGTGAAGGAGTTGAAACCACTCTGTAAAGATATCCCAAAATGTCTGACTCTAAATCTTCCACATCCGTCATCTAGTTTTGGATTCAAACTAGCTCCATCTACTATTAACGAGGAGACTGCTGTACCATGCTTATAGTCTTGACTTCCTTTGCTAATATCTGGTGAAATCAAATCATGATACTCTACCCACTCATTGAAATAAACTCTATCATCAAACAACGTATCGATGACACCAATAATAGGTTCATTAGTTGGAAAAGGGAGATTATTATAAAAAGTGTTCTCATCATTATAAAAATTCTCTGGTGACAGGGTAGAAAAATCTTCTACTATCATTGATACTAAATAAGGTGCTTTTAGCAGTAGTAACTCAATATTTTTTTCGTCAAGTAAAACAGTGGTCTGGTCCATGATGTTAGCTTCTGAAACATCAATATCAAGTTGTTTAAGTAATGTTAAGAGATTAGTTTTTACATCGTAGATTGTTACAATAGAATTACGTACAGTAGACATATCTGCTTGTTCAACACCAAATCCTTTGACAAAACAAGCGTCTCTTAAGTATTGTTTGAATTTTGATTTCGACAGACCATACTTAGAATAATCAATTTGATTAAATTTTGAAGAGTCGGAGAACACCATACTCGTCATGGGAGCACTAGCAAAATAATCTTTGAATATTGTTATAACTTTTTTAGTATGCTCAATTGTCTTATCTAACACTTCCTTTGAAATGTAGTGTGTAATAATATGCCTACTCTTATCATTACTAAATTTTGCACCCACAATCGTTTCATTTGGAATTGCATTTCCGCCACCCACATTAAAAAAACCATCGATACGATTGCTCTTAGCTAGGACACGATTATAATACACACTAACAAGTACTCCATCAATGATTGTGTTATTAGACCAATATTCTTTTACTCGTTCAAGAGATGTATAAAGTTCATTTAAATGGTTTAGCGTAACAATAGAATCTGCGGGAATCGTTATCGGTCCTCTCCCCTTTGCTGACTTTGGTGTAAAACTTTTACCTCGTAATGTCAATAATGTATTCATTTTAATCCTCGCTTAACTCTCGTGATACACTACTCTTAGAAACACCTGTCAAAATCTCAATTTCTCTAACAGTAAAACCTAGCTTCGATAATTTAGAAATAGATAAATTTCTACCATTATGCAAACTTCTTAGCAGGCGTTTTTGATAATCATGCGGATCTGATGGATCACTAAATGCCAATGACGTTCTTATTGAGTTTCTCAAATCACCAGGATTCGGTATTACATTGGCACTATTGATAATTTTTTTAAATAATTTTAAATCTCTAGCTACATTCTTAAATTGCTTTAATAACTCATTTAAAATAATAGTAGCTACTTCTACTTTATCTTCATCAGTATAACGGTCAAAGTCAATTATGGCATCGAATCTTCTCGTTACTGCTTTATCAAGATTTTCAAAAAGATTTGTTGTTGCAATTAATACAATTTCTGGTGACAGCCTATCCAACTCCTTTAAAAAGGCAGAAGTCACTCGTCCCATTTCTCTTAAATCATTCTGATTAACCCTATCCAACACTATGGAATCAATTTCATCAAATAGGATGATATAATTTTGCTTGAAAGGAAGATTATTGATTTCATTAAAAAGAGTTGCTAAGTTTTTGACTGTTTGCCCTAGCTTACTATCTACTAAGTGACTGAAATCTACTACAAGTAATTCCTTGCCAATAAGTCTAGCCACCTGCTTTACACTTTCAGTTTTTCCAGTACCTGGAGATCCCACAAATAAAAATTTATTTATTCCAATATGATGATTGACAGCGTTTATTATTCCTTTTAAATCATTCATAATTGAAAGAGGTAATGGGAGAGGACCAATATCTAGTTTAGCAGGAGTCAAATACTCACTAGGATTTTCTATTTGTGGCATGAATCTATCACTTTGAGACATTAACCCCATAATATATTGTGCTAATTGAGTATCACCATGTTTATTGAAGTTCCGAGCAATTGCTATAGATTGATTTCTAAATTCTGTCTCTCTGCCCTCATAATGATACTTTATTAAATCAAGAACATCTGATTTTTTCATGATTCATTCCTCCTTACACAAATAATACTATATTTTTGGGACAAAATCAATTATTTTGGGACAAAATAAAAAGAATACCCTTGAAAGGATATTCTTGTAAAGCAAAACTATATCAGATTTTCCCTGACACTCTTTCCACCACCTGGCAGTTCCCACATATTGGGCCACGGGATATTTTCCTTGTCATCACGTCAGATGGTGAGCAACGTATCATCACAGAGCAAAGCAATCTTGCAGCCAGAAAACTCGAAACTTCGACTCAATAGATTCTTCATTTCTTCTCCTTTTGTACATTTGGATTAGTTATTTAGGTTATGAATCAGCCTGCTAACATCCATTTGTATCCATCAGGATCATAAGCCACAAGACAACCATCCCAGATAAAAGGATAACCATGCTTTTCAAATGGACCAGGAGCATACTGGTAACCCCTACCAACATTTAAAATAAATTCTACCCCTGTTCCTAAAGGTTTCGGTAAGGATGCTAGTTCTTCGTCCTCTACTTGACTAATTCTTAGAATAACCTCATCAGAATTCCCCCAGCTATAACATATGAATCTACCATCATGAAATTCATGTTGAACTTTTAAGTTTAATAAGCTCTCATAAAAAAAACGTGATTTCTCTATATCTATCACAAGCAATGTCGCATTAATACTTCCTAATCTACAATCCGTCATTCTCTAATACCTCGGATAAGGATAAAACTCCGTTTCAGCCAAGTCAGCTCTGCCATTTTCAAAAGCCTCAGCATTCCAAGCTATCTCAAACTCTGCTGCCTCTGGATCTGCTAAGAAGTCCATGAGTGCATCTAGGCCAAACTCAGCTGTTTGGGTTAGGAAATCCACGAAATAAGCCAGAAACTCCCGTGACAG
>NZ_CALIIB010000092.1 GCF_938020365.1 uncultured Streptococcus sp.
CGATTAATGAAGGAGAAGATGAAAATTTTAATTTTCCGTTCGTGTATAACGGTTATCATATGACGATAGGTATTTCATCAACAGGTAAAAATACGCAATTGGAAGCAGGAGAGGGTGGATTATTTAACATTTGGTTTACTCAAACTGATGAAGAGAAATTTTCAGTCACATTTTTATCCAAGCTTATTGATGATAAGAGTATAAGAAGAGTGTATGGTGGTAATAAAGATTCTATTGAACATACTTTGAATATACTGAAAGATTTTCTAAACTCAGACAAAGCGGAAGTTTTATTGAAAATATAAAAGGAATGTAACAATGACACAATTTGAAGATAAATTTATGGAAGTTCAGGTTAGCATGATTTCATTAGCAATGGAATATGTCCAAAATCAAGCAGAAAAAGTATATATTTATTGCATTTCTGAAGAAGCATTACTTTCTTTTGATGTTTTTTATAAAATTAATGGAGTTTTTGTCAAATTACACAGAGTCAATACTGTTTTGGATACTAAAGTAGATGATTCTGATAATATAATGTTTTCAGTATTGCGATATGGTCTTGAAGATATACAGACAATGCTTGATATTTGCCAAGAATATGACCGCGAACACCCAACTGAAATGTGGCTGATTTATGACGTTCAGAAAAACAGCCTTGACAGTCGCTATAGCTATGAAGGACGCTATGACAAGGATGAAGAATTGCTTCCACGTCTAGAGTTTGAAAAATGGTTTGAAGAAGTAAAAAGCAAGCAATTGTAGGAGAATAAGATGACACAATTTGAAGATAAATTTATGGAAATCCAGATTGACATGGTTTCATTAGCTATGGAATATGTCCAAAATCAAGCAGATAAAATTTTTATTTATTGTGTTGCGGATGGTTTTTATAGCTTTGATGTATTTTTTAAAACTAATAATCATTATCTAGATAGAGATGAGATTGCGGGTTACCTTCCTAATGAAATAGATAGTTCAGATGAAATTCAGTTTAGTCTATTAGGAATTGGGGCACAAGATATAGAAAGAATGGTTAAGCTGTGCCAAAAATATAATCGCGAGCATCCAACTGAAATGTGGTTAATTTATGATGCACAGAAAAACAGTCTTGATAGTCGCTATAGCTATGAAGGGCGTTATGACAAGGATGAAGAATTGCTTCCACGTCTAGAGTTTGAAAAATGGTTTGAGGAAGTGAAGAAAAGTGCTCAAGCTTAATGCTTGCGACAATCTCTAGTTGAATGATAGAAAAGCAGAGGCAAAATGCTTTTCATGCGATCAAGTGTGTGATGGGGCTGTTTTTAAAAGTAAAACAAAAAGAAAGTAGAAGACAGATGGGGTTGAATTTTGACAAGCATAAAGAACATTTGGAGCAAGATATTCGTGCAGAGCTCCAGAAAAAATTTGGAACTGCTTTTGAAATAGAAGGAATTTATGATATTGTCTTGAGTTCATATTGTCCGACTTTTCTCTTTAAAATCAATCTAGAAAATTATAAAGAAAAATTGGATATTTTAGTAGACGGCAGCGATTTACACTTGAAGTGGGGTGAAAAGCCTACATACGGGTTACAATACAAGTATCTGCCAGAAACCTTGGAGGAAGGATTGGGAAGAATAAAAACCTACCTAGATCAGCCAGAACAGATTTTTCTGGAACCTCTTACTCCTGAAAATGATTATCTGAAGATACGAGCTATTGAAGCGATGATTGAAAATATTTTCGATGGGAAAACGGAAACGGATAAGTGGGAAAAACCTGTCGAAAAGGGCGAAAATTATCGAATCATTATTACAAGTATATTACCTAGCTATAAAGCTTCTTTTACTCTGGAACTGCTAGAACAAGATTTCATTGTGAGAGATATTGTCCCCTTAGATGCTAGTGTAGGAAGTCAGGAATTGTTGCTTGATTGTCCAGTCCAGTTAAATTCCTCTAATTTATCCTCTTTTCTGAGCAACTGTAAGACTTATTTAGAAGAATTTTTAGAAAAAGACAAAACTGGCATGAGTCTTTCTACGGCTTCTATGTCTGATTTGGAGCTGATTTTAAAGGCTCCTCTGAGTCTGGATACAGTTGATACAAAGGTTTTAGAAATACAGAAAATGATAGAAGAGCTGTTTTTAGGTAAGATTGAATTTGACAAAACGACGAAGGAAATGGAAGGCGACTACCTTTATAGGGCCTATTTCTTTGTAAGATCTAGATTTTATCAGGTTTCTTTCATGATTACATTGATTGGACAGCACTTTTACATCATGGTGTCACTTCCAGATCATCCAGAACTAAGAAAGAAATGGCCGTTACGCGGGTATCCCTACAAATTAACCGAAGCAAATCTGAGGCTAGTCTTAAAAGAAGTGGTGGCGTATGGTCTAAAACATAAGCCACAGACTGAAAATGAGGTGGTTCAGGAGATTCAAGCAAGTCAAGAAGTAACTGAACCTACAGCAAAAATTCAGACTCAAGAGAGAGAAGCTAAAGACGGTGGCAAAGAGCAGGCAGATAAACGGGCTTACTTAGGATTGAGAAAGCTCTGGAAACTGCAGGTCTTTATTTTCTTTATCTTGATGATTATAGCTTTTGGCTTAGAGGTTTATATGGCTAGGTCAGGCTATAAAGCCTTCAAAATGAGGATTCAGTTTAGTTGGGTATCTATGCATAGTTTTTCGTTTCTCTTTCTTAGCATGTATGGTTTTTTGACACTCTATCCCAATGGGATGAAGATAAATGAATTTTTGCAGCAGTATCCTCGTTGGAAAGGTTTCCCGACCAAGGGAAGTAGTCTTCCTAAAAAGGAGACAGGTTTGACATTCTTGGTGTTTTTTCTTGTTCTTTTTCTAGGGGCCATTGAATTGACCCTTCGCAAACCTGAACCAAAAGT
>NZ_CALIIB010000093.1 GCF_938020365.1 uncultured Streptococcus sp.
CGATTTCTTTAATTCCCCCAATACCAGAAGCCACGATGACACCAAAGCGATCTTTGTCGATTGCTTCTACATCAAGATTGGCATTTGTTACCGCTTCTTGAGCTGCATACAAGGCATATAAAGAATAGTTGTCAAAACGATTGGTATCTTTCTTGATAAAGTATTTATCAAAAGGAAAGTCTTGGACTTCAGCCGCATTATGAACAGCAAAATCGCTATGATCAAACTTGGTGATGGGACCAATCCCAATCTTACCTTCTTTTAAACTATTCCAAAATTCTTCTGGTGTATTTCCGATGGGAGAGGTTAAGCCATAACCTGTCACAACAACTCGATTTAGTTTCATAGTGAACTCCTTTATGATAATTGGTAAACTGTCAAATCCAAATTCAGCAATTACTGCATTGTCAGTCCGCCATCAATCGCGATGACCTGACCAGTAAGGTATTCCTGACCTGCTAAGAATAGGGCAACATCCGCCACTTCTTCGGTATTTCCGAACCGCTTCATTGGGATTTGAGCCAGAGAAGCTTCTTTGATTTTTTCAGAAAGCCCGTCTGTCATATCCGATTCGATAAAGCCTGGGGCAATCACATTGACACGGATATTACGCCCAGCTACCTCACGAGCAACCGACTTAGAAAATCCAATCAAGCCAGCTTTAGAGGCTGCATAGTTGGCCTGACCGACATTACCAGTCAAACCGACAACACTTGATAGGTTGATAATTGCTCCCTGACGAGCCTTGGTCATTGGTTTCAAGACAGCTTGCGTCATATTGAAGGCTCCAGTCAGATTGACCTTCAGCACTTGCTCGAAGTCTTCCTCTGTCATCTTGAGCATAATCTTATCGCGGGTAATTCCAGCATTGTTGACCAAGATATCTACAGAACCCAAAGCCGCAATCGCCTCCTCAACCATTCGCTTAGCATCAGCGCCATCAGACACATCGCCTGAAATAGCCACGACCTTTATTGGATAGCCAGCAAACTCAGCTAAAACTTCGTCCGAAATTTGTCCGCGCCCGTTCAAGACAATATTGGCACCTGCACTTGCAAACTTATGTGCAATGGCCAAACCAATCCCACGGCTAGAGCCAGTAATAAAAACATTTTTATTCTTTAATTCCATTGATATTCCCCATTATTTTTCCAGTAGGGCTGTCAAAGTCTCTACACTTTCAACAGAATGAACAATTGCCGATTTATCAATTTTCTTCATAAAGCCAGACAGGACTTTCCCTGGGCCAATCTCGATAAATTCTGTCACACCAGCTTCCTGCATTTTAGCGATACTGTCATAGAAACGAACTGGTTCCATGACCTGACGGGTCAGCAATTCCTTAATTCTGCCAGCTTCCATAATATCCGCTTCTGTATTTCCCACTAGTGGAAGCTGAAATTCAGCAAATTCCGTTTCAGCCAAAACCCGAGCTAATTTTTCACTGGCTGGTTTCAAGAGCGCTGTATGGAAAGGACCAGAAACATTCAGCGGAATCAAGCGTTTCACACCTGCTTCCTTGAGCAATTCCACCGCCTTATCCACCGCTGCCACATCTCCCCCGATGACGATTTGACCTGGAGTGTTGTAATTAGCTGGAGAGACCACGCCCAGCTGGCTAGCTGTCTGGCAGACTTCTTCAATAAGAGCCACATCCGCATTCAGGACCGCAACCATCTTTCCAGAACCAGCAGGAGCTGCTTCCTCCATGAAAGCTCCACGTTTTGCAACTAGAGCTACCGCTGTTTTGAAGTCCAGCGCGCCAGCAGCTACCAAGGCAGAGTATTCACCTAGAGAGAGGCCAGCCACCATATCAGGACGGATTCCTTTTTCTCCCAGCAGGCGATAAATAGCAAGAGAAATTGTCAAAATTGCTGGTTGAGTATAGCGAGTTTGGTTGAGTTTTTCTTCATCTTGGTCAATCAATGCCCGAACATCATAGCCCAGAACTTGACTCGCTTCCTCAAAAGTCGCCTTGACCACATCATACCGCTCATAGAGGTCACGAGCCATTCCCAGATATTGGGCTCCCTGACCGGCAAAGAGAAAGGCTGTTTTAGTCATTTCTAGTAACTCCTGCCCAACGTTTTGCTTCTTGCTGAATCTTTTCAGCAGCGCCATAGTAAAGATCCTTAAGGATTTCTTCGACCGTTTCTTCCTTGCTGACCAAGCCGGCAATCTGACCAGACATGACGGAACCATTTTCCACATCGCCACGGACAACTGCATTGGCCAAGGCACCAGCACCTAGATTTTCAAAAACAGTCAAGTCTGGAGTTTCTTGCTTGAAGGCCTCTTTTTCTGCCTTTTCGAAGTCACGCGTCAGCTTATTCTTGATAGCACGAACCGCATGGCCGAAATGCTGAGCAGAGATTGTCGTATCAATATCACGAGCCTTCAAGATCATATCTTTATAATTTTGGTGGGCATTGGATTCCTTAGCCACGACGAAGCGTGTTCCGACCTGAACAGCCTCTGCCCCCAACATGAAGCCAGCTGCAGCACCAGAGCCATCCGCAATACCACCAGCTGCAATAACTGGAATGCTGACTGCTTCTACAACCTGACGAACCAAGGTCATGGTCGTTAACTTACCGATGTGACCACCGGCTTCCATCCCTTCAGCAATGACGGCATCCGCTCCGATTTTTTCCATCCGTTTAGCCAGAGCCACACTTGGTACAACAGGAATCACAGTAATACCTGCTTCGTGGAAACGAGCCATGTACTTACTTGGATTGCCGGCACCAGTCGTTACCACTTTTACCCCCTCTTCAATGACGAGGTCCACGATGTCATCTACAAAAGGCGACAAAAGCATGATATTGACACCGAAAGGACGATCCGTCAAAGACTTAATCTTGTCAATATTGGCTTTCACCACTTCCTTAGGCGCATTTCCACCACCAATGATCCCAAGACCACCAGCCTTTGAAACCGCACCAGCCAAGTCACCATCTGCGACCCAGGCCATACCACCTTGGAAAATAGGGTATTTAATATCTAATAATTCTGTAATTCGTGTTTGCATAATACCTTCCTCTAATCATTGCTTAAGTAATAGCTTGAGCTAAAGCTGCTAGATAGCAGACTTTTTACTTTGACAGTCAAACTATTACCTAAACAAGAGAGAATATCTTGCGATACTCTCAAATCTTTATTATTTTGTTTTTTCTTCTACGTAAGCAACCAAGTCACCAACTGTTTTCAAGCCTTCTTCAGTTTCGATTTGGATGTCAAATGCATCTTCGATTTCTGAGATTACTTGGAACAAATCCAATGAATCTGCTTCAAGATCATCGAAAGTTGACTCAAGTGTAACTTCTGATGGCTCTTTACCAAGTTCTTCAACGATAATTTCTTGTACTTTTTCAAATACTGCCATGGATAGACTCCTTTAAAAATATATATTTTTATCTATGTGTTTCCACATGATTAACTAAATTGTAACAATAAGCGTGCCCCATGTCAAACCTCCACCGAAACCTGACAACAAAACTGTCTGGTCTCCGTTCAACTTAATCAAGTCCTGTTGAACACACTCAGATAATAAAATCGGGATACTGGCTGCACTAGTATTGCCATACTCCATCATATTGGCAGGCAGTTTTTCCCTAGAAACTCCGAGCTTCTTAGCCATTTTTTCTAAAATTCGGATATTGGCCTGATGCAAGAGCAGACAGTCAAGCTCCTCCACTGAAAACGGACTCTCTTCAATGGTGTTTTTGATAGAATTAGCTACATCGCGAATAGCAAAGTCAAAGATTGCGCGACCTTCCATTTTCAAATAGCGGTCATCAGCTTGCTTTTCCGAAAAGGGAGAGGACAAACCAAGTCCACCACAAGTCAAGCTCTGACCTCTCAAACCATCAGTAAACTGACTTTCAGCCCAAAAATGCTGCTTTTCTGCCGCTTCAAGCAAGACTCCCCCAGCCCCATCACCAAATAAGACTGATGTCGCACGATCCGACCAATCAACGACCTTCGAAAGCGTTTCGCTACCGATGACCAAACCTCTTTGATAGCGACCAGAGGAAATGAACTTTTCTCCAGTTGATAAGGCAAAAATAAAGCCACTGCAAGCTGCCGTCAAGTCAAAAGCAAAAGCCTTGGCAGCTCCAATATTAGCCTGCACTCTAGCTGCAGTTGACGGCATCATAGAATCCGGAGTGATCGTCGCAACAATGATAAAATCAAGCTGATCAGCAGACAGCTGAGCCTTTTCTAGCAATTGCTCAGCAACCTTTGTAGCTAAATCACTTGTTGACTCAGTCCGAGATAAATGTCGTTGTTTGATACCTGTTCGACTTGAGATCCATTCATCACTTGTATCCATCATCTTAGCCAGATCATCATTTGTGACAATCTGCTCTGGAGCATAATGAGCTACTTGAGTAATTCTTGCATAGTTCATTATTTCAACTCCTCTAAAAAATTATACAAGTTCTGCAAACCTTTTTGCATTGCATTTTTTTCTTCTGAGGACATTCCTTCCACTACTTGCATGACCATGCGATTGTGGAATCGTTTATGAAGGCGATACAAGAGCCTCCCTTTCTTAGTCAAGCTCAGATGAACCACGCGACGGTCAATGGATGAACGACGGCGCTCGATATACCCTTTACGCTCCAAATTATTCAAGCTAGTTGTGACAGTCCCCAAAGTGACTAACAATTCCTTTGAAATATCGCTTGGAGTCGCATTAGGCATGCTACCAATAACATCAATAGTGTGCATTTCTTTAATGGAGACGTCTTTAAATTGACTGCCTCGGAGGCTGGACTCTTCAATAACCAAAACATTATTAAAAATGGATGTTAAATAATCATTGACTAATTGATAATTCAAACCAACACCTCCTTCATAAATACTTTGACAATCAAAGTTTATCAGATCTCAAAATATTTTGCAAGTCTTTTTGAAAATTTATTTGATTTTCAAACAATTTTCTTATCCTGCAAAATCCTTACTTACCTGTAAATTGTGGACGCCGCTTCTCAGTATAAGCTTGGACACCTTCTTTGAAGTCCTCAGTGAAAGCCAGGGATTTCTGCAAAGCCAACTCCAGCTCTGCATACTCTTTCCAACCGCTGAAGAGACTCTTCCAGACCATTTCTTTCATGGCTCTGTAAGAATTCAGCGAGCCACGTTTTAGCTTTTTCAGCAACTGTTCCGTTGTTTTTTCCAGTTTTTCTGCTTCACAAACCTTATAGAGCAAACCATAATCCAGAGCCTTCTCTGCAGTCAGGGCCTCTCCAGTCATAACCAAATGGGTTGCCCGAGTCACACCAATTGCCCGAGTTAGTAAATACAATCCACCAGCATCTGGCGCTAGCCCCACTCCCACAAAAGCTTGAATGAATCGAGATTTTTCCGTCGCAATGCAGAAATCTGCAGCCACGACCATATTGGCAGCTGCACCAGCAACAGGGCCATCCACACTCATAATAACTGGCTTGGGTAGCCGTTTCATGGCAAAAGAAATGTCATTGACCAGCTCTGCAATTTTTACCAAGGATTGAATATCGTCAGCACTGACAGCTCTTTGCATCTCAGCTAGGTCGCCACCGACAGAAAAGACCTTCCCATTGGCATTGATCACTAAAAACTTCACTGCCTCATCATTTGCGGCCAGCTCAATCGCTTCTAAAATCTCCTCACACATGGGAATATTGAAACCATTTGAAACTTCAGGACGATTGAAGGTAATAGTTGCCACTTCATCAACTACCTTATAAAGAATACCATTAAAAGTCATTCTAACTCCATTCCAGACTGGGTAATTACAGTCGTTTTCTTTTATAATTAAATAATTTGATAATCAAATTATATTTATTCTAGCATAAAAGATGTAAGAAAGAAAACAAAAACTAGAAAATTTGATTTCATATTCGCTTTTTACTTATTTTTGCAACAAATTTACATAAAGCAGTGCTTCTGATAGATTTGCAAAATTTTCAGAATTTTGTTATAATTTTTCCTAAATCGTGTTTAGGAGTTTCTATGAAAGTTGTAAAATTTGGCGGAAGTTCACTCGCTTCTGCTTCACAATTAGAAAAAGTCTTACATATTGTAAAATCTGATGCCGAGCGTCGCTTCGTTGTCGTTTCTGCACCAGGAAAAAGAGATGACCAGGATACAAAGGTCACTGATGCTTTGATTAAGTATTATCGCCAGTACATTGCAGGAAATGATGTCTCCAAGGAGCAAAATTGGATTATTAAACGCTACTCCGATATGGTCTCTGAGCTAGGCCTGAAATCTGCAATTATTGAAAAAATCTCTAAGAGCATCATCTCCCTAGCTACTCTGCCAATTGAAAATAATGAATTTCTTTACGATACTTTCCTAGCAGCTGGTGAAAACAACAATGCTAAGCTCATAGCAGCTTACTTTAACCACAATAGCATTCCGGCTCGCTACGTCCATCCTAGAGAAGCTGGACTAGTGGTTTCAAGCGAACCAGGAAATGCTCGAATCCTTCCTTCAAGCTATGATAAATTAGAAGAACTAATCCATTCCGATGAAGTCCTTGTCATCCCTGGCTTCTTCGGTGTCACTCAAGATGGACAAATCTGTACTTTTTCTCGTGGTGGCTCAGATATTACAGGATCAATTATTGCAGCTGGTGTCAAAGCTGACGTCTATGAAAACTTCACTGATGTGGACGGCATCTTTGCTGCTCACCCTGGGATTATTCACAAGCCACGCTCCATTGCTGAGCTTACTTATCGCGAAATGCGGGAATTAGCCTATGCAGGCTTTACGGTTCTTCACGATGAAGCCCTGCTTCCAGCCTATCGCGGAAAAATTCCACTCGTTATCAAAAATACCAATAATCCAGAACACCCTGGTACGCGCATTGTCCATAAACATAGCGAAGATCATCCTCCTGTTGTAGGAATCGCTGGTGACTCTGGCTTCGTAAGCATTAACATGTCCAAGTATCTCATGAACCGAGAAGTTGGATTTGGCCGAAAGGCGCTTCAGATTTTGGAAGATCTAAATATCGGTTGGGAGCATATGCCAACAGGAATTGATGATCTTTCCATCATTCTTCGTGAACGTGAATTAACTCCAATTAAAGAAGAAGAGATTCTACGCCAGCTTGTACAAAAGGCAGAAGTAGACTACGCTGAGATTGAGCATGACCTCTCTATCATCATGATTGTCGGCGAAAAAATGAAAAGTCATATCGGGGTGACTGCTACTGCGACTAGAGCTCTTTCTGACAACAAAATCAATATCCAAATGATGTCACAAGGTTCCAGTGAAGTTTCTATCATGTTTGTTGTCAATAAGAACCAAGAAAAAGAAGCCATCCGTGCTTTGTATAAAGCATTCTTTGGCAGCTCAGAAAGCGATGAATAAACCGAATAAGTAAACAACAAAGACCTAGCTCTATATGGAGCCAGGTCTTTCCTTATTCTTTCTTGCTTATAATAAACCTTTTTTCTTTTCCAAGATCAAGTCCTTGACAGATATCAACAGGACAGCTAGCAAAATCATGCCCATACCTACAAAATCAAGCAGATAAAAGCGTTCATTCATAATGACAAAGGCAAAAAAGACCGCTGAAATTGGCTCAATCGAGGCTAGGAGGCTAGATTTGACAGGGCCAACCAAGCTTGTTCCCTTCAAAAAGACGGTGTAAGCAAAGATTGTTCCGATGACAATGATGCCGACCAGGGCTAGAAGGATATCCAAACGGAATAGCCACTGATGCTGGAAAATACCGCTGAAAGGAAGGAGCAAGATACCTGCAATGGTCATGCCAAGCCCGATAACCAGCATGCTTCCCCACTTTTTAATGAGCTCAATCGGCAAAAGAATATATAGCGCGTATGTAAAGGCTGAGAAAATCCCTAAACATAAGCCTTTTGGCGTCATCGAGAGCTGATTGACCTGACCGTGGGTCGCAATCAGAAAGGTCCCACCTATGGCTAGAATCATTGAACAAATTTGAACCACAGTCGGTGCTACTCTGTCTTTGATACAAGTGTATGCCAAAACACCAACAGGACAGAGATACTGTAAAACCGTTGCCGTACCTGCATTTGTCTCATGGATGGCCGCTAAATATGCATATTGATTGATGAATAAGCCTAGAACTGCAAAAATTAAAATGTGTAGCAGAGAGCTCTTATCTTTCCAAATCTCTTTAAAAGAGTCTTTATTTGTCGCATAAGCCAACATCATCAGGACCAAACCCGCTAGCAACAAGCGCACATTGGTCAAGCTCAGTGCCGAAAAACCATGCTCCATCAGATATTGACCACTTGTTCCCGATAAGCCCCAAGCAATCCCCGCAGCCAAGGTATAAAGGGTCCCCCTTAAAACTTTTGACATCCCCAACCTCTTTCTTTTAGCTTCGATCATTATAACATAAACCATAAAGAAGAGTGTGGGACAGAAATCGGTAATTCATTAGAATTCGATTTCGTCGTCCCACCTCCGCACAGTTGAGTAGGGCTGTAAAAGCTGATGAAATCAGCGTAGTAGAGCCCACTCAACCACTGCGTCTTGCTCGACAATCCAAAGACAATTGAGAGGCTAGGACTTTTGTCCCAGCCTCTTTATGATTCGACACAGCTCAAAGACGGCTAAGCTTCTATCTCAAGAAGTAAATAAGGCAAGCCTAAGATCAAGCCAACAACTCCTAGCATAGCTCGCATTCCAGAAGCTGTGACAAGTACCTTCTGCCATCTTTTACCTGAATCTTATGCGATTTCATAAAACTTTGTCCAACCTGTAGTTTAACACTGTCTCCCTCAAAAGTCAGCGTTTTACTTTCATCATTCGTAAGTTTATCCACAAGTTCGCCATTTAGATATACTGCAATATTTTGAGCTATTCCAACCATACCCGTAGAACGCGTAATTGTAAATTTTGACATCAAAAACTCCCTTATTTCAATCCAGCCTATCAACCAAAACTTCTAAGTTTATTCTTCAATCCTAGCTGAGTAAAAAGGCAGAAGAAACATTAAAGCCATAGCAAGAAGCAATAAAATTGCACGCACTAGGCCACCAAAGAACAGGCCGAGCAACAAAAGTCCTAGACAACTAGAAAAATTCGTAAAATTCGTTTCAACCAACAAGGTTTGCCCTGCTTTAACTGTCACTGGCTTGGTTCTCATAGGAGCAGCTCCTACACGAACAACAGCTTCTTCTCCCTCAATAGGAAAGACAGCCTCGTCACCATTCTGGATTGTACCAACCTTTTGACCATTGATTAAAATTGGAAAATTCCCAATAATCCCTACAAAACCTGTTCCACGTTTTACTTTAATTTCTGACATAAGGACTCCTTTATTTTTTACCTATTTTACCATAAGTTCCATTCAAATAAAAGGTAAAAACCAGCCTCACGACTGGTTTTCCACTTATTTCTAAAGTTTTTCCAACTCTTCATTGAGCAATTTTTGTGCTACTTGTGGGTTGGCTTGACCCTTGGTAGCCTTCATCAATTGACCGATCAAGGACTTGGCCGCATTCTTGTTGCCGCCCTTATAGTCATTGATGGCTTTTTCATTATCCGCAAAGACTTGCTGGATAATAGGAAGAAGTTGAGCAGGGTCTGAGATTTGAATCAGGCCTGCTTTTTGTACATATTCCTTTGCAGAACCGCCATTTTTGGCCAGATGGACAAAGACCTTCTTAGCAATCTTAGAAGAAATCGTGCCATCTGCAATCAGGGCAATCATCTCAGTCAGGTTCTCAGGTGTCAACTCAATCTCAGAGATGGTCTTGCTTTCGGCATTGAGGTATTGAGCTACTTCTCCTTGGAGCCAGTTAGAGACAGATTTAGCATCGCCACCTGCCGCAACAGCTGCTTCAAAGAAATCTGACACAGCCTTCGTAGCTGTCAGCTGCTTGGCATCGTAGTCAGACAGACCGTAGTCGCCCACATACTTGGCACGGCGCTCTTTTGGAAAGGCTGGCAGGCTACTGCGCACTTGCTCAATCCAAGCATCTTCGATCTCAAAGATAGGCAGATCAGGCTCTGGGAAGTAACGATAGTCAGCCGAACCTTCCTTCACCCGCATGAGCAGAGTTTCGCCAGTCGCTTCATCATAACGACGGGTTTCCTGACGGATTTGACCGCCACTACGTAGGATTTCTGCTTGGCGTTTTTCCTCAAATGCCAGACCCTTACGGACAAAGTTGAAAGAGTTAAGGTTTTTCAGCTCAGTCTTGGTACCAAACTCTTTCTGGCCGTAAGGACGGATGGAAATATTGGCGTCGACCCGCATGGAACCCTCTTCCATCTTGACATCAGAAATGCCCGTGTACTGGATGATTTCCTTGAGGGCAGTCAGATAGGCATAAGCTTCTTCTGGACTGCGCATATCTGCTTCCGATACAATCTCAATCA
Source organism: uncultured Streptococcus sp. (assembly GCF_938020365.1). Taxonomy (GTDB): domain Bacteria; phylum Bacillota; class Bacilli; order Lactobacillales; family Streptococcaceae; genus Streptococcus. Next base: position 10,378 of record NZ_CALIIB010000093.1, read on the forward strand.
GCGGTACCCCTTGGCGGTTGAGGTCCACATAAGAGTAGCCATCGCTGCCATGGGTATTCTTTCCGGCATCTTCTTCCAAGTGGGCCCGCTCGATACGGATTTTCTTGGTCGTGCCATCTTCTAGCTCAATCTCAATCCAGCCATTGTAGCCAATCGGCTCATCAAACTGAGAAATTTGATAAGCTTTTGGATTGTCCGGATAGAAGTAATTCTTGCGATCAAAGTGCATCTTCTGGTGAATATCCATGTTCAAAGCTAGAGCAGCCTTGATACCATAATCAATGACCCCCTTATTCATAACAGGCAGAACACCTGGGAAGGACCAATCAATGATATTGGTGTTGGCATTTGGATCTTCACCGAAGTGAGCTGGAGCCGGTGAGAAAATTTTTGAATTGGTCTTCAATTCAACATGGACTTCCAGTCCGATAACTGTTTCAAAGTTCATTATTTTTCACCTCCAAAGATAACTGGCTGCTGTTTGTGGTAGTCAGTCGTCGCTTCAAATGCTGCGGCTGCCTGATAGATGGTCGCTTCATCAAAGTGGTTACCGATCAGCTGCAGGCCAACAGGAAGACCATCTGCAAAGCCAGCTGGGATTGAAATGCCAGGCAGACCAGCCAGATTAACTGGAATGGTCAAAAGGTCAGCCAGATACATAGCCACCGGATCTTGGTTTTGACTGCCCAAGTCATACGCTACAGTTGGTGCAGTTGGACCTAAAATCAAATCATATTTTTCAAAAACATTAGCAAAATCCTGCATAATCAAGGTCCGAACCTGACCAGCTTTCTTAAAGTAGGCATCGTAGTAACCAGATGACAGACTGAAAGTCCCCAGCATGATGCGGCGTTTCACTTCTTCACCAAAGCCTTCGCTGCGAGATTTGACATAGACATCTTCTAGATTTTCAATGCCTTCTGCGCGGTAGCCATAGCGAATACCATCAAAACGCTGCAGGTTGGAGCTAGCTTCAGAGGAAGCAATGATATAATAAACAGCTACACCATACTTGCTGTGGGGCAGGCTGACTTCTTCAACAATCGCACCTAGGCTTTCCAAGTGCTTGGCTGCTGCCAAAATCGTTTCCTTGACCTTGCTGTCAATTCCCTCACCCATGTATTCCTTAGGTAGGGCAATCTTCATCCCCTTGATGTCTTGGCCAATCTTGCTAGTAAAGTCTGGCACTGCCTCTTGTGATGATGTAGAGTCCTTAGGATCATTACCAGCAATAACATTTAGAAGCTGAGCATTTTCCTTAACTGTCTGAGAGAAAGGCCCAATCTGGTCTAAGGAAGAACCAAAAGCAATGAGACCAAAACGGGAAACTCTCCCGTAGGTTGGCTTGAGGCCGACTACACCGTTAAAGGAAGCCGGCTGGCGAATAGAACCACCCGTATCTGAACCCAGTGACAGACGAACCTGACCAGAGGCAACCGCTGTCGCTGATCCACCAGATGATCCACCAGGAACCTTGCTGCTGTCCCAAGCATTCTTAGTCGTCTTAAAATAAGAGTTTTCGCTGGATCCACCCATGGCAAACTCGTCCATGTTGGTCTTCCCAACGATAATCATATCCTTACCGTAAAGCTTCTCTACGCTGGTCGCATTGAAAATTGGCTTGTAGTTGTAGAGCATTTTAGATGCAGCTGTTGTCAAAATTCCCTTGGTTGAGATATTGTCCTTAACAGCCAGCGGAATTCCACTCATAAGATTATCAGCATCAATGCCCTTGGCATCCAGAGCCGCTGCCTGAGCCAATGCTTCCTCTTCACTGATAGTGATGAAACTGTCCACGGCAGCTTCACGTTCTTTGATGTCTGCCAAAGTCGCCTGAGTTAACTCTACTGCAGAAATTTCTTTCTTGACCAGCAAATCATGCAGCTCTTCAATGGTCTTGTGATTAAAAGTCATTAGGCATCTCCTCCGTCATCTAGGATGGCAGGCACTTTGATGTAGCCCCGCTCTTTTTCAGGTACATTTTGGAAAAGCTCTTCCCGGTTCCAGCCTGGCTGAGCCACATCTTCTCGCATATAGTTGATGTTAGCTGCCACATTGGAAGTGAAAGGCACACCCTCCGTATCTACTTCATTGAGCAATTCGACCATGTCGACAATTTTAGACAAGGTTGTCGCAAACTCAGCTGTCTCTTCTGGTGAGAAAGCCAGTTTTGACAGTTTTGCAACGTGACTTACTTCTTCTTGAGTAATCTTCATCTCTGATTCCTTTCATAAGATAGGCGAGCCTGAATACCGACCGAAAACGATAAATCTAAGAAAAATCTTTGTTTTCGAGGTTGAGCTCGCATTGTTTTGCTAAGATAGGGACGCCAAGCTCTCGTAGCTGCGACCTCTTTCTTTGGCTTCTTCCTGATTTCTTCAGGAATTCGCATCATTTCATTTTACCATATTTCAGGCTAATTCTTCAATTCCAAATGCAGTTCTTTGAGCTGTCTTTGGTCAACCAAACTTGGACTTTCCAGCATAGGGTCAAAGCCAGTACCATTTTTCGGAAAGGCGATGACTTGGCGGATATTTTCTTCCCCAGCTAAGATCATAACCAAGCGATCTAAGCCCAGAGCCAAGCCACCGTGCGGTGGGAAACCATATTCTAAGGCTTCTAGGAAGAAACCAAAGTCCCGCTCATAGTCTTCTCGGCTCATGCCCAACAGCTCAAACATCGCTTCCTGAGCTTTAAGATCATGAATCCGCAGACTACCTCCGCCAATCTCATAGCCGTTCAAGACGATGTCGTAAGCGTGGCTGCGGAATTGATCTGGCGCCTGACCTTCTTCAAAAATGCCCTGTGTGAAAGGATGGTGCATGGCTTGATAGCGGTTTTGGTCTTCATTCCACTCCAGCAATGGCCAATCCACAACCCAGAGGAAATGAAGCAGACTCGGATCGATCAAATCTAAAGCTTTTGCAACTTCTAAACGCAGATGTCCCAAAGCTTCCTGAGCCCGACGCTTCTTGGCCATGACTAGCAGGATGAGGTCTCCATCCTTGGCCTCAAAACGTGCCTGCAAAGCCTGACTTTCAGCTTCAAAGGTACTAGCCAAATCCCCAATCAACTGGCCATTTTCAACCTTGAGACTGGCAAAATGACTGCAGCCAAAGTCCTTCATTTCTTGATAAAAATGACTGAGCTGTTTCTTGCTAAAAGCACTAGCCTCATCTGGCACACAGATTCCCATCACTTCCTCTTGGCTATCCAAGGCTTTCTTGATAAGAAGAGAGCCATTTTCTTGGCACAAATCCGTCAAATTCTTTAGTTCCAAACCAAAGCGCGTATCTGGCTTGTCAGAGCCGAAGCGGCTCATAGCCTCTTCATAGCTGATAGTTGGAAAAGCTTCCGTCAGCTCTAAACCATGAGTTTTCTTGACAATAGCCTTGAGCATGGCTTCAACCAGAGCTCGTATTTCTTCCTCGCTGGCAAAACTCAGCTCTAAGTCCACCTGGGTAAACTCTGGCTGACGGTCGCCCCGCAAGTCTTCGTCACGGAAGCAACGAACAATCTGATAATAGCGCTCGAGTCCAGCTCCCATCAGCAACTGCTTGAGCATCTGTGGGCTCTGTGGCAGCGCGTAGAATTGATTTTTAAAGACCCGACTAGGAACTAAGAAGTCTCTAGCTCCTTCAGGAGTTGACTTGGTCAGATAAGGCGTCTCGACTTCCAAGAAGTCCAATCCGTTCAAATATTCTCGAATGGTTGAGGTGACCTGATGGCGCAGTTTGAGGTTATGTGTCATCTTCTCACGGCGCAAGTCCAGGTAGCGGTATTTCTGACGCAGGTCTTCCCCTGTATGAGCATGCTGGTCCAGCTCAAAAGGCAGGGCCTTGCTGCTGGCAATGACTTCAATCTTCTCAGCCCTTAGCTCAACCTGACCAGACTTAATGGCCTTGTTGACAAAGCGCTCTTCTCGCTGAACGACTTGCCCTGTCACTGCGATGACATCTTCCTTGCCAATTTCTTCCAGCTTAGCAAAATCTTCAATCTCACCGCCAACGAAGACCTGCAGCAAACCCTCACGGTCCCGCAATTCAATAAAGGCTAGCTTACCGTGATTGCGGATATTGGCCACCCAGCCAGTTGCGGTCATGGTCTGTCCTACCTGCTCTAAACCATAATTTCCGATAAAAATTTCTTTCATGTTCTTTCCCTCTCAAATCCATTTGCAAGCTGCCCTGTCCTTGAGCATATTAGCAACTCTCTTACAGCATCTCTACTTTTCCTTTTGCAAAATAAAAAGCTTTCGTCTCTAAAACAGACGAAAGCCGTGGTACCACTGTTATTCGCTGCCCTAAAAGGCAGCCTCTGAGCTCGTAACGTGAGCGACGTTTATGCTTGATCACACAAAAGATTACGAAACATGTTCTTCGGTTTTGCTTTCTTGGTGCTGCTCTCAGCTATCAGCACTCTCTGTGCAAGTCAGCAAGCCTACTCTGCTTCTCTTTTACTCTTAAATTGTATTTATTATAGTCGAACCCAGGACATTTTGCAAGTGATTTAAGGCAAATTTGTGATTTTCCTCTGACAAAGAAGCCACAGCTGGCTCTACCACCTGAATCTGGTAACCAAGATTATAGGCATCGATCGCCGTATGCAGGACGCAAATATCCGTCAAGACTCCAGTCAAAATGACCGTATCTACCTTTCTTTCCCGC
>NZ_CALIIB010000094.1 GCF_938020365.1 uncultured Streptococcus sp.
TGTTCTTGCATTGGCTCTTCTGTTTCCAGCAGTACTTGAACCTTACGAGCTAGATGCTCAAAGAGCTGCGCTTGCTCGGGCAGAGCGCGCTTGGCTCCCTTGCCATAAACCTCATCATCGGTCTGCAGAATGGTTTGGCCGTAGAGGCGAGCAATGGTCGCCAGCTCATTGTCCTCGACCGTCGAAAGCAGATACTTGGCTAGGCGCGCATCAAAAGCTGCTACTGGCAGTTCGATACCATAATGACTGAGCAGCACCTTGGCCCGCTTGATATCGTAAGTTTTCAGAGCTGTTTTTGTCAAAAACTCCTGAAAGAGAGGCTGCTGCAGTAAATCGCTGGAACCGACATAAATCTGACGGCTATCGCCCCAGGCAAGACCGACAATCTCTTCCTTGTGGTAGTTGTCACCCAAGATTTCAAAATAGAAGAATTGCTCTGGTGCCAGCATATCTGCTGTCACCTCAGTCACTTTGGTAAATTCAATTGGTTTGACTTCTACCGGCTCTTGACCAGTTCCTAGCTGAGCCTTGAGCTGCTTGAAGCCCATCTCGTCGTAGAACTTGCTCAGATCCTCTACCTGCGGACCCTTATAAACCAAATCATCCAGTCCGATTTCAATCGGCGCCTGCGTATTGATAGTAGCTAGAGTTTTAGATAAAAAGGCCTTGTCCTTGTCATTGATCAGATTTTCCTTCATCTTGGAAGCCTTGAGCTGGTCAATGTTTTCATAGAGATTTTCCAAAGAACCATACTCCAAGAGGAGCTTGAGACCAGTCTTCTCACCAATCTTGGTCACGCCGGGGATATTATCCGACTGATCGCCCATCAGCGCCTTGAGGTCAATAAACTGCTCTGGCGTGATGCCCATCTTTTCCATGAGGTAGGCTGGGGTAAATTCCTCAAACTCGGCCACGCCTTTCTTGGAAATCTCCACTACGGTATTATCATCCGTCAGCTGAATCAAGTCTTTATCGCCGCTGACAATGGTTACATCGTAAGGCACAGCTTTCTTTTCAGCCATCTTATCCAAGGTTCCGATGATGTCATCCGCCTCGTACTGAGCCAGATCATAGTAGCGGATGCCTAAGTAGTCCAGCATTTCTCGGATAAAGGGCAGCTGCTCCCGAAATTCATCTGGTGTCTTGGCTCGACCAGCCTTATAGTCAGCATACATCTCGGTCCGGAAGGTCGTCTTGCCAGCATCAAAAGCTACCAGGACATGAGTCGGCTGCACACGCTCCAAGAGATGATTGAGCATGAGGTGAAAACCATAAATAGCATTGGTATGCAGGCCCGATGGACTCTTGAAACGATCGATTTGATTATAAAGCGCAAAAAAAGCGCGAAAAGCAACGGACGAACCGTCAATTAATAATAATTTGTTCTTTTTTTCCATAGGTTTATTATAACACGAAAGGCGGACAAAGACAGAAAAGGCGGCGTGGAAAATAG
>NZ_CALIIB010000095.1 GCF_938020365.1 uncultured Streptococcus sp.
ACAAGGAAATCTATCTTTTTTTCGCAGACCTCCGTCCGAATTCAATTACATGATACAAAGGGCATTAAAAGCGATTGAAAAATAGGAAATCGACACTGGCTTCGATGAAACCAAGGTAAATTATCTTTTTTCTGAGCTCTTAGCCCACACTAAATATAAATATTAAAAGTACTTATTAGGACCTCTACACAAGATTATATTACATAAAATAATCTATGTAATATAATCCACGAGAAAGCCTTTTCTTTATTATACCTTATTCTTTATGATATGTCTTCCGAATAGCGTCTTTGATGCTTTCAACTGTTGGAATCATTGCATTTTCTAGATTTTGTGCGTAAGGCATGGGCACATCTTCTCCGGCACAACGGCGGATTGGCGCATCTAGATAGTCAAATGCTTCTGATTCTGAAATAATCGCTGAAATTTCACCAATGAAACCGCTAGTTTTGTGAGCATCATTGACCAGAACGACCTTCCCAGTCTTCTTAACAGAATTGATGATAATATCCTTATCAAGCGGCACCAATGTACGTGGGTCAACGACTTCTACAGAAATACCTTCTTCTGCCAATTCTTCAGCCGCCTGCATAACACGGCGCAGCATTTTTCCGTAGGTAACAACTGTTACGTCGGTACCTTCTTTTTTGATTTCACCAACGCCAAGCGGAATAAGATAGTCAGGATCGACTGGCACTTCACCTTTTTGGTTAAATTCAGACTTGTATTCCAAGATAATCACTGGGTTGTTGTCACGGATAGAAGCCTTGAGGAGACCTTTCATATCGGCAGGCGTGCCCGGAGCTACCACCTTAAGACCTGGAATGTGGGTAAACCAAGATTCCAAAGACTGTGAGTGCTGAGCCGCAGAGCCAACTCCGTTACCAGCCGCACAACGAATGGTCATCGGAACTTGCCCTTTACCACCAAACATATAACGTGTTTTAGCCGCTTGGTTGACGATATTATCCATAGCAATTACAGCGAAGTCCATGAAGGTCATATCAACAATCGGGCGAAGTCCTGTCATGGCTGCTCCTGCTGCTGCTCCAGAAATCGCCGCTTCTGAAATCGGACAGTCACGTACACGCTCAGGACCAAACTCTTCCAGCATACCAACAGATGTTCCGAAATCTCCACCGAAAACTCCGACATCCTCTCCCATCAAGAGTACATTTTCATCGCGACGCATTTCCTCAGACATAGCGAGGATAATGGTGTCACGAAATGACATTGTTTTAGTTTCCATTTTCTTTTTTCTCCTCTCTTTAGTCTGCGTAAATATCTTCAAAGGCGGATTCAAGCGGCGGGAACGGGCTTTCTTCTGCGAATTTTACAGATGCTTCTACTGCTTCTTTGACACTAGCTTGGATAGCTTCCAGCTCTTCCTCGCTCGCAATCTTGTTTTCCAGCAAGTAGTTACGAAGATTTTCGATTGGATCTTTCTTCTTCCATTCGTCTACTTCTTCGCGAGTACGGTATTTACCAGGGTCAGAAGATGAATGTCCCAACCAGCGATAGGTTACACTTTCAATTAAGACTGGGCCCTTACCACTGCGAACATGCTCGACAGCTTTTTGGAAGCCTTCATAGACATCGAGAACATTATTTCCATCTTCGATGAACATACCTGGAATGCCATAGGCTGCACTACGTTGGTGAATATGGTCAACATTGGTCATTTTCTTAATGTCAGCAGAAATACCATAACCGTTGTTAATGCAGTAGAAAATAACTGGAAGGTTCCAGATAGAAGCCATGTTCACTGCTTCGTGGAAGACGCCTTCGTTGGTCGCACCGTCACCAAAGAAGCAGACGACAATCTTACCTGTCTTCTGCATTTGCTGAGTAAGAGCCGCACCGACAGCGATTCCCATGCCGCCACCTACGATACCATTAGCACCAAGGTTTCCAGCATCCAGATCGGCAATATGCATAGAGCCGCCTTTCCCTTTACAAGTACCATTGTACTTACCAAGGATCTCGGCCATCATACCATTTAGGTCAATGCCTTTAGCAATGGCTTGACCATGTCCACGGTGATTAGAAGTGATTAAATCATCCGGATTCAAAGCTAACATTGCACCAACGTTTGCCGCTTCCTCACCCACTGAAAAGTGAGTCATGCCTGGAACTTTCCCTTTTTTTACAAGTTGTGCAATTTTCAAGTCCATACGACGGATTTCTTCCATCTTACGAAACATCTCTAGTAAGAGAGATTTATCTAAGGTTGCCATTTATTTGCCTTTCTAAAACCCCATTCAATCGTATGTACGGGCAGCTGCAACTGTTTAAGTTGTACTAGGATATTATGAATATCCCAAGCGTTCTAACTGTCCTATTATTCCGAATGATACAGGGTATAAGCATTATTTATTTCTCTTCTATTCTAGCGAATATTGAAAGCACTGTCAAAGTTTTTGCTCAAATTTTTTCACAAAGAAAAATCAGCATATCGCATGGATACGCTGATTGATAAAACAAAAATAAATATTTCACAAACTATCATTCTTAGATTTTTTTGAATGGTTCAATAGATTCAAAACTATATTCTCATTCTATTTCCGCAACACTATTATATATGCTGACTGGATGTTCACCGTTGTAAGGAAGCTATTTACTATAAAAAATTATTCTGCTTTCTTTCCAAAGTCCGCAATCATCTCTTCCATCTGCTCCCGACTTGGAGTGGTCAGCATGTAGAGGTAATTACCTTGCAACTCTGCGAAGGCTGCTGGCATGTCTTTTTTGACTTTAAAGTTATCTCGATACTTCTCTAACAACTCTGCCTCCGAATAGGCATAATGTGAGCTTGCGCGACGAGACGTTGCCAAGCAGAATAACGGCTCCATTTCTGACTCAGGGAAAGGCTCCCCCGCAACAATATTTGCGTATCCACGATAGAGATCGATTGAGTGAGCATAATTATAAACATCGATGGTGAAACCACCTGCTGGACGATTATTGTATTCAATAGCTATATAATCATCGTCTTTGCGGAAAAATTCGATATGGAAAAAGCGCTCTTTCATGCCAAATGCTTGGACGATGGCTTCCCCATAAACACGAAGTTTGGGATCCATCTCCTTGAGGACATAGTAAGAATTATCCATTTTATAAAGCATGAGGTCTAGCGGTGTGTAGGCGTAGTCAAAAGTGGTTGAAAAGACTATATTTCCTTCGGAATCAATCAGACCATCAAACGTACATATCTCGCTAGAAGTTACAAATTTTTCAAAGAAATAGATAGTCTCCTGATCCCATTCTTCTTTAAAATGCTCGACATCCGCAGCTGTCTCAATCTTAAACGTGGCTGCTGCTCCCACTCCATTATCTGGCTTGGCAATCAGAGGAAGGCCGATTTTTTTGACAGCCTGATCTACATCCGATAGTTTTTTGACAACCTGACCTGGAACGACTGGCACACCGGCTTTCTTGAAGAGCTTCTTCATTTCAGACTTAAATTTGGTCTTTTTCAGGTCATCCGGCTTAGCTCCAAAAACGTTAAATTGTTCCCGCAACTGGGCATCTTGCTCCAGCCAGTATTCATTGTGGGACTCAATGCGGTCAATCGGTCCATGTTTGTAGAAAAGGAAGGCTACCGCTCGTTTAACTTCGTCCAGATTTTCCAAATTGTCAACACGGAAATACTCTGTCAAAGCGTTCTGAAGACCTGGGCCCAACTGCTCATAGGGCTCCTGTCCGATACCAAGCACTGTAATGCCCTTGTTAGCCAGCTCAATCGTAAACTGCTGGAAATTTTCTGGATAATAAGGTGAAATAACAATATAATTCATAGTAAGACTTCCTTTCTACTTAACATTTTAGAGGTTTAACTGGCTCAAGAAATAAGGCATCTGCTTGCGCCACCAAATCCAATCATGAGAGACATCATGGCCCCATTCAGCAAACCAAGCTGGAATATTTTTGTGCTCGCAGGCTTCTTTCAGTGTGTAGAATGAAGGCAGGCCATCCTGCTCCCAGTCGCCCAAACCGGTACAAACGATAATATCAGCCTGCCGATAGCGGTCAATAAACCAACCATCATTTTGGTTCCAGATATAATCAGCTGGCGAGTTTTGATAAATGGCTTCGCCGTTCAAATTGTCACCAACAAAGAAGCGTGCGTCATAGACACCACTGAGGGCGATTACTTTATTGAAAACATCTGGATGTTGGAGGAAGAAATTGACAGCATGATAAGCGCCCATAGAGCAGCCTGTCGTCATCATTGGGTCAAACCAGCCTGTCTTGTGTTTGATAAAAGGAATCGCCTCTTCAATAACATAACGCTCATAAGCACGGTGCATCTCAGCGCGGTCATGGGGATGTTTCCAGTTCGCCAGCCAGCTTTCGCTATCCACACTGCTCAAGGTAAAAAATTGCACCTTCCCTGTCTCGATGAACCAAGAGCAGGCTTCAATCATGCCGAAATCAGCATATTCATTGTGAGAACCGCCTGACGAGGCAAATACTACCACTGGAATGCCAGCATGCCCGTAACGATTGACATACATTTCACGGTTCAAATGACCGCTCCAATGACTTAAAAATTCTACATGCATTTGTTTTCTCCTTTTAGCTTCTTTTCCTACCACTTTTCACTGATAAAGCGGAAACAGTCAGGTAGATTTTCCGCCCAGTCCACTTCATTGTGAATCGCTCCTGACTGGATTTTGATGTGCAGATTGTCCAGCTCCACACCAGCAGCGATCAGCTGGCGGTAATAACTGAGCGAAGAATCAATATAGGCTTGCTTGATATTGCCTGCCATGAGAGTCTTATCTGTATCATCAGCTTCCTCTGTTCCAACATAGATGAAAACTCGCTGGTCTGGATGTAACTTCTGACGCTCTATGTAGCGGTCAAAAGCTTCTTGGTGGAGCCAGTTGGCCGATGAAAAAACACCCAGACAGCCGACCTGATCCTGATATTCAATGCCGATAAATTGTGTAATATTGCCCCCCAATGAAGAACCAATCATAGCCGTACGCTGGCGGTCAGGCTTAGTCCGATAGTTTTCGTCAATAAAAGGTTTGACGATATCCATGACAAACTCTGCGTACTCTGTGCCCTTGCCGCCAAACTGGACACCAGGAATATTGGACTCCTGAAACTTCCAAGCGGAATACTCATCCATCCGTCGTGGTCCATCATTGTCAATTGCTACGACTATCATTTTTTCAATATCAGGATTACGCTTGATTGTCGGAATCACTTTCCAAGAATGCCCACTGAAAGACTCCTTGCTATAGAGGACATTTTGTCCATCATGAAAATAGACGACAGGATAGGTCTTTTTAGTATCTTGTTCATAATTTTTAGGGAGCAGCACTCGCACGCGCCGTTTTTGTTTGGTGTAAGGAACCACCAACTCATGAGTTTTCATATCAAGATAGAAATAGGATTTATTCATTTTCAGAAAACTTTCTATTTTCAAAATTTTTATTTATTATATCACAAATTAAGCAAAAAAGTTAGGAAATTCCTAACTTTTTAATGATTTTTATTAGATAATGATAGAAAATAGATTATTTATCCAAATAAGGCTGTAAATCCTGCAAGGCACGCTCAGCAATCTTCTCATAGCGCTCTTTCTTATCACGAATCCGAGGGCCATCTAGCTCTTTGATAATACCGAAATTGACATTCATCGGTTGGAAGTGCTTGCTATCAGCGTGAGTGATATAATGCGGCAGACTGCCGATTGCTGTTGTTTCTGGAAAAACAAGTGCTTCTTCTCCATTGAAGAGTCGAGCGGCATTGATACCAGCAACCAGCCCAGAAGCTGCTGATTCAACGTAACCTTCGACACCCGTCATTTGTCCTGCAAAGAAAAGATTGGGCTGTTTCTTAGAGCGGAAAGTCTGTTCCAGCAGATTTGGAGAGTCCATATAGGAGTTGCGGTGCATGACACCATAGCGGACAAATTCTGCATTCTCAAGGCCAGGAATCATCTGGAACACTCGCTTTTGCTCGCCCCACTTGAGATGGGTCTGGAAGCCGACTATGTTGTAAAGGCTGCCTGCAGCATTATCCTGACGAAGCTGCACCACAGCGTATGGTGTCTTAAAATCTCCGTCGCGAGGGCCTTGGTAATCATCTGGGTATTCCAAGCCAACCGGCTTCATCGGACCATAAAGCATGGTTTTAATGCCTCGCTTAGCCATAACTTCAATAGGCATGCAGCCTTCAAAGTATTTTTCTTTTTCAAAGGAATTAAGCGGTGCTTCCTCCGCATTGACCAAAGCTTCATGGAAATCCATAAATTCTTGTTTAGTCATTGGCGCATTGAGATAGGCCGCTTCGCCCTTGTCATAGCGGGATTTGAGATAAACCTTGGTCATATCAATGGTATTGACATCGATGATTGGTGCTGCTGCGTCGTAGAAATAAAAACCGTCGCCGCCATTGAGTGCGTGGATTTTTTCTGCCAAAGCATCGCTGGTCAAGGGTCCTGTCGCAATGACTGTAATGGCATCTTCTGGAATTTCGGTGATTTCTTCACGAATGACCTCAATCAATGGATGATTGGTCACCAACTCCGTTACCATCTGAGAAAAACCTTCTCTATCAACCGCTAGAGCACCACCTGCTGGTACCCGGGTCGCCTCTGCTGACTTTAAGATGACTGAGTCCAACCGTCGCATTTCTTCCTTGAGCAGACCGACTGCATTGGTCAGTGCATCTCCTCTTAGAGAGTTAGAGCAGACCAATTCTGCAAAGTCCGAAGTTTTGTGTTGAGGCGTCGACTTGACACCTCGCATTTCATAAAGTTTGACGGGAATTCCACGCTTAGCAATCTGATAAGCCGCTTCACTACCAGCAAGACCAGCTCCGATAACATTAATATAGGATGATGACATGATACTCTCCCTTGGATATTTCTAGATTTTCACTCTGACCATTATAACAAAAAGACAGTAAAAAAGACAGACAGGAGGATTCCTCTCTGTCCATCATTTTGTCATTTTTTCCAAATAAGCAATCTTAGCAAAATCTTTACGATTGTTATTATCATTTCGGTAAGAATCTTGGGAAGAGGCACGGTAGATAGCCAGAAATTGCTCTGGAGTAGGCAGTAGAAATTCAACACTTTCCACTTCTCTCCGAGTTAGCTCCGCTATTGATACACCGGAAAAGGACTCCAAGGTTTCCATGACCCCGAATTCAATAGACAAATCTTCTTTTTGAAATTCATGCTCGTGCAAATCGACTAAACGATAGCCCAAGCGGTCCATCATTGGTTCAATCTTATCCATATCATAAATACGCTCTTCGTCTGGTGCTTCCCAGCCACGCTCATCACCATGAACATGAATATCAATATCACGCGCCTGCCAGTCCTGACCAGTAACCTGCTCCAGCCCCAAGGAGCCCATCAGCAGTGGAATAATTCCTATCTTATTCAGTTGAGATGCGATTTTTAGAAATTCTGCAAATTTATCTGTCATAAAGCTGCACCTTTTCTTCAGAAAATGTTTTACATAATATAAATTATGTAAAAATAACTATTTCACTTTTTCTTCTTGATAGTCGCCATTGCTGCAGACCACCTGCTTACCGCCACCACGTACTTTCTTTTCAACTAGATAGTGGTCACATTTTGGACAGTTACGCCCCACAGGCTTGTCCCAAGATGTGAAATCACAGTCAGGATAACGATCACAGCCATAGAATATGCGATTTCGCTTAGTCTTACGCTCGATAACTTGACCTTTTTGGCACTGTGGGCAAGTCACGCCGATTTCCTTGACAATAGCTTGGGTATGACGACAGTCTGGGAAATTGCTGCAGGCGTAGAATTTGCCAAATCGACCCAACTTGATGACCATCGGACTGCCACAGACCTCACAGTCAAACCCGGCTGGTTCATCCTTAATTTGGATTTTCTCCATTTCGGTCTCGGCTTTAGCTACTTCCTTTTCAAAAGGTTTGTAAAACTCGTCAATGATCTTCTGCCACTGTTCTTTTCCAACTTCTACATCATCCAGTTTTGCTTCCATTTCGGCTGTAAATTTCACATTTACGATGCCTGGGAAGAATTCGACAATTAGCGCATTGACTATTTCACCCAATTCTGTCGGCTCAAAGCGCTTGGAAACCAGTTTAACATAGTAGCGTTTCTGAATGGTTTCAATGGTCGGTGCATAGGTAGATGGACGACCAACGCCATTTTCTTCCAAAGTCTTGATGAGCGTTGCTTCAGAATAGCGAGCTGGCGGCTGGGTAAAGTGTTGTTCTGGATTGGTATTGACACGCTTGACGGTATCACCTTTTTCCATGTCCGGCAGCATTTTATTCTTGTCAGAGTCATTATAGATAGCCAGATATCCATCAAACTTAACCTGACTGCCGTTGGCAGCAAATTGGACACCATTTTGCCCCAGCTTAACATTCATTGTATCAAAGACCGCTGCTGTCATTTGGCTGGCTACAAAGCGATTCCAGATTAGCGTATAGAGCTTAAGCTGATCCTTATCCAGATATTTTGCAATGCTTTCTGGTGTATTGAAAACACTGGAAGGACGAATGGCCTCGTGGGCATCTTGAGCTCCTGAAGCATTTTTCACCTTACTGCCATGTTTAGAATATTTAGCACCAAATTTATCCGTAATAAAGCTAGCCGCCTCATTCTGCGCTACTGGGCTGATCCGAGTCGAGTCGGTACGCATATACGTAATCAGACCTTGCACGCCAGAGCCGATATTAATACCTTCATAGAGCTGCTGAGCTACCATCATGGTCTTACGAGTCCGGAAATTAATCTTATTAGCGGCATCCTGCTGCATAGAGGAAGTCGTGTAGGGCAGCGGAGCATTGCGTCGACGCTCTTTCTTTTCAACACTGTCGACTGTAAAGTCATCACCCTTGAGGTGAGACAAGACTTCTTTGACATCCTCGTTGTTGGTCAGCTTCATCTTCTTGCCATTCATGCCATAGAAGCTTGCCTGGAACTGACGAGTCCCTTTCTTAAAGGTTCCATCAATTGTCCAGTATTCTTCCGGTTTGAAGGCGTTGATTTCATTTTCACGGTCGATAATCAGCTTCAGGGCGACAGACTGCACCCGACCAGCTGACAGGCCTTTTTTGACTTTCTTCCAAAGAATCGGAGAAATGGAATAACCAACCAAACGGTCCAGAACCCGACGAGCTTGCTGGGCATTTACCAAATCCATATCAATTTGACGCGGCTCTTTAAAAGCATTCTTGACCGCATCCTTGGTGATTTCATTGAAGACGACACGGTTTTTCTCTTTCTCATCTAGATTGAGAATGTGGGCCAAATGCCAAGAAATAGCTTCTCCTTCGCGGTCCGGGTCACTCGCTAGAAAGACTTGCTTGGCTTTCTTCGCTTCTTTTTTTAAGTCATTAATCAACGGACCTTTACCACGAATATTGATGTATTGAGGCTCATAGTTGTTCTCAAAATCAATGGACATCGTAGACTTTTTCAGGTCACGAATATGCCCGACACTGGCCAGAACCTTGTAGTTTCGTCCCAGATATTTTTCTATTGTTTTTGCCTTAGCAGGCGACTCTACGATGACAAGATTTTTCTTGGTCGTAGACTTTTTCTTTGTTTTTGTTACCAAATTAGACACCTTCTATAAGAAATAAATCTCATAGAGTGTAAACTATTTTTTGATAGATGTCAACTCACAACATTCTCTATAGGAAAACTTGTTTTAGAATTGGAACTCAGATAGGACGTCAGATCCCGATGTGATGCACTTTGCGCCCTCTTGAATCAAATGATGACAACCGTCAGATTTTCCATCTAAAATTGACCCTGGAATGGCAAAAACATCCCGCCCCTCTTCCATTGCCCGCTCACAGGTAATCAGACTGCCTGAGCGCATCTTGGCTTCTGCCACGATAACGCCTCGACAAAGACCTGCGATGATACGATTTCGCTCTGGAAAATGGAATTTCAAGGGTTGCTCACCTGGCCCATACTCCGTCAGCAATAGATGATTTTTGCCAATATAGGCCTGCAGTTTTTGATTGGCCTTGGGATAGAAGACATCTAGTCCCGTCCCAATGACAGCAATAGTTTGGCCACCATTTTGCAGGGCAGCCATGTGGGCCACGGTATCAATTCCGCGTGCCAGTCCGCTGACGATAACCAGTTCATTATTCAACTCCTTGATGATTTTCTGCACAGCAGCATTGCCCTGCTTACTGCTGTCTCGACTACCGACAATGGCTATCTTGGGCATTTCTAGCAAGTTTAGATTTCCTTGATAAAATAGCAAAGTCGGTGCATCGTAAATCTCGCATAGATCCCAAGGATACACATCATCCAAGATTGAAAAGGACGGAAAACGTTCAAATTCTTCTTTCAAAGCTGGTAAATTAAGTCGCTTGTACTTTTCCATAAAGAGTGCGGGATTGCGGCACTCAGAGACGACGGCCTTGTCTCGCAAAGATAACTCTCCCTCTTTATTTTCTGCATATCTCAAAATATTTAAGACCTGTTGATTGGTCAAGCCAGCTTTTTTCATTTTATAAATTTCAAAATTATTCATTTTTATCACCTCACTTTCTTATTCGTAAAAAAGTTCAAAAAAAGAACTGCAATACAGTTCCTTGTTTCTTATTCGATTAATGCTTGAGAAAATGGTTGAGTTCTTCTATTCTCCATGAACAGGAATTTCCTTAATAATCTTAGCAGGGTTGCCGGCTAGGACTAGGTTATCGCCAAATGATTTGGTCACCACTGCACCAGCTCCAACTACCACATTATCTCCTAGGGTCACTCCTGGCAGAATCGTTACGCCGCCACCAGCCCAGAAATTGTCACCAATCTTAATGGGCGCCCCGTATTCAATACCTGAATTTCTTTCCACTGGATCAAGCGGATGCAGCGGTGTCAAAAACTGGCAATTGGGCCCCAGCATGGCATTCTTTCCAATGGTAATAGGACAGACATCCAGCATGGTCAAATTCCAGTTGGAATAAAAATTCTCCCCCAAGTGAATGTTAACTCCATAATCACAGACCAAATCTGGATGCAACCACAGATTCTCCCCTGTAATGCCAAACCACTCCTTGGCAATAGCACTGCGTTTTTCAACATCTCGTTCTTGGTTAAAACGATACTGAAAATCTCGCGAGCGAGCAGCCAATGCTCTCAATTCAGGATCTTGAGGGCTGTAGTTCTCTCCTGCAATCATTTTTTGGTATTCGCTAGTCATACTTGTCTCCTCAAAAGATTAGGATTTCTTATGAATTTGTCATGGATTTGATCGGTTCAAAGCTTCTGCGGTGAATCGGTGTAATACCGTATTTCCCCAGTCCTTCCAGATGCAGCTTGGTGCCATAGCCGGCATTTTTGGCAAAGTCATAGCCTGGATAAATCTGATCAAATTCCGCCATCATCTTGTCCCTCGTCACCTTGGCTACGATAGAAGCCGCAGCGATGGATAGGGAATTGGCATCGCCCTTAATAATGGACTGCTGAGGCAAGGGCAAGTCTAACTTCATAGCATCGATTAAGAGGTAATCTGGCTTTATCTTGAGCTGGGCTACAGCTTCTATCATGGCTAGCTTGGTCGCTTCATAGATATTGACTCGGTCAATCGTTTGATTGTCCATAATGCCTAATCCAACGGCTAAAGCCTGATCTAGGACTGATTGATAAATTTCCTCATGTTTTTTCTTAGGAATCTTTTTACTGTCATTCAGCCCTTTTATTTTGCAGTTAGGAGGCAGAATGACTGCTGCTGCAACCACTGGACCAGCTAAGGGACCTCGTCCGACTTCATCAATGCCAGCAATCACCTGAAATCCTTGACTGTAGAGTTCTTTTTCATAGCGCAGCATGTACTCTAGACGTAAGTCTTCATCTAGCTCTGCTTGGATTTCTTTTTGGCGCTTGAGTAAGAGTTTTTGAACACCGCTCCGCTCATCCTGCTTTAAAGCTTGAAAAAGCGGATCCTGCAAGTCAGATACTTGAGCCAACTGCTCTTGGATTTCCTTAATCGTGGCCATCCAATTCCTCCAACGTATCCAGTGTATAGCGACCTAAGCGCCCATCACGCACTTCCTTGACAAAGAGACTGTAAAAGCGATCATAGTCCTCTCTAAAGCCCAATTTCTGGGTCATATCCATAATCATGTCTGGCGCTTCCAGCTCTAAATCCAGCTGCTTAAAGCGCTCCTGCAGTGCCTTAGGATAATGCTCTTTGAAATAATTGAGTCCGAAAATCGTGACCTCATCCATGGGTAGCAAATTATCCTTGATAGCGCCCGTCAAAGCGAGTTTCAAAGCCACCATTTCATCTTCAAATTTTGGCCAAAGAATCCCCGGTGTGTCTAGAATTTCCAAATCCTTATTGGACTTGAGCCACTGCTGACCTTTGGTGACCCCTGGTTTATTGCCGACTATCGCGATTTTCTTACCAGCCAGTCGGTTCATAAGCGTTGACTTTCCAGCATTGGGAATCCCGATAATCATGGTACGCAGAGTCTCGATTTGAATTCCTCTTTCTCGCTGGCGAGCTAGCTTATCAGCCATTAATTTCTTAGCTGCTTCTGTCACTTTTTTAACTGCAGATTGTTCCTTAGAGTTAATAGCCAACGTTTTGATTCCCTGACTTTCAAAATAGACCTGCCATTCCTTGGTTAAGTTTGCATCCGCTAAGTCGGCCTTATTTAAAATCAACAACTTAGGCTTATCTCCAACAATTTTGGTCAACATGGGATTTTGACTGGACAAGGGCAACCTCGCATCCACCAAAATCGTCACAAAATCTACAAATTTAATACTTTCTTGAACCTGTCTCCGAGCCTTGGACATGTGCCCTGGAAACCATTGAATCGTTGCCATTAAAAACCTCTTTCTTACAATCTTCTAGTATCTCATTATACCAAAAAAATAGAGAATAAAATAGTAAAATCGCTCCCTCGAACTGATAGAAGCGATTCTCTATTCTTATAAAAATGACGGTTTGCGATCCTGTTTATCTGTGAATGGAACTCGCGGTTCACGAATCCTAGTCACATAATCAACAAATTCCTCGCCAGTCTGATCAAACTCAGCAACTGCGAAAAATTGATCGTGGTAAAAGAAAAACTTATAGTGGTTTTCAAAAGCTTCTTTGAGCCATTTGTCTTTGGCAACAATTGAGCGCATCGGATAATCATCTACTGCAGCAACCCACAGAGGTTTCCGATGAGCATGAGTCAGCACCAAATCAGCCATATGAATCATGGTTTCCTCGCCCTGTTTCAGTAAGATGATGCTGTGACCGTTACTGTGACCGCCTGTATGAACCATTTGAATTTCTGGAATGACGTTCAGATATTCAGTAAAAGTTTCAACCTGATCCTGGATTGGCTCCCAATTTTCCTTCAGATAAGTTCCCCTTGTCCGACTATTGGGATTTCGCATTTCGTACCATTCTATCTCATTTACAAAAATCTTTGCATTTGGGAATTTTGAAACAAGCTGATTGTTTTCATCTAGTCTAGTCAAACCGCCAGAGTGATCATGGTGCATGTGTGTCATTAAAATATGGGAAA
Organism: uncultured Streptococcus sp.; assembly: GCF_938020365.1. Taxonomy (GTDB): domain Bacteria; phylum Bacillota; class Bacilli; order Lactobacillales; family Streptococcaceae; genus Streptococcus. The sequence continues at coordinate 13,531 of NZ_CALIIB010000095.1, forward strand.
TATCTTCTGGCTTTAATCCCAAGAGTGCCAAGCTTTCTTCAACACGGCTCTCAGAAAGAATACCGAGATTGCGACGTTGTTTATCAGAAAGCTTAGCCGTATCAAAACTCGCATCAATTAAATAATTCTGCCCCTTGTATTGAATCAAAATCGGATCTGTTAGTTCAGCCATCATATTTTCTTCTGTTGTTGGATAATAACGTGACCAAACAACCTTTGGTACCGGGCCAAACAAGGTGCCTGCATCTGTGAGCTTATCCGCTCCACGCAACCAAGTCAGCTTCATTTCCCCAAACTGATACTCTTGTAATTTGAGTTCTGTCATCTTTTACTCCTTTAACCATCTCTCTGCGATTTCTTTTCTGATCGAATTCCCTGACCGTCCATAATTCTCAATAATTTCAGCATCTTTAAAATAGCGTTTGATATTCACATGATCAAATTTTTGTAGAGGGCCGATAAGACGGAGAATTTCATCTGTAACCTCTAGCGCTACCTTAGTCATATATAGCTTTATCCGTGCAACAAACTTGTAATCTTCTTCTATTTGATTAGGATAGGATGAGAAATAGGCATCTGCAGCACAAATTTTATTGTACAGATCTGCGAACTTGTACTGATGCAACTCAACATCCATCAGTCGCTTGCCGAATCCTCTTTTTACACGTGCAAACTCAAGACCCTTATGAAAAGCACCTTCGGCAACTCCTAAAGCAACCGCACTCAAGCCAAGTTGCATATTCTTTATGATATCATTAAATTGCTCATTTCCAGCCAAGACTCCGCCTAATAAGGCAGTTTCCGGCAGGTGCACATTATCTAAGGTAACAGAACTTAGTGGAAGTCCTAGTAAACCTTGCTTTTCTATCTGCTCACCAATGAGCACACCCGAAGCATTCGTCTCCACAATGAAGAAGCCGTAAGAATCAGGCTTTCCAGTTTCCCTTACTTTAGCTAATACCAAGAGAATATCCGCAATGCTGCTATTTGACACTTTGGCTTTTTCTCCCGAAAGTTGCCAACCTGTCTCTGTCTTGATCGCATAGGTCTCCAAATCTGCCAAACTATTTAGATGCTTAGACTCAGAAAATCCAAGACCTGCTTTACAAGTTCCCTTTACCAACTTGTCCAGATAACGCTCTTTCTGTTGCCCCGTACCAAACTTCAAAATCGGATAAACACCATAACAACCTTGGGTCAGCAATATAGTTGAAAGAGCTGGAAATTCATTCGAAATCATTCGAATAGAGCTGATAAAATCAGAAGCCAAAGCCTGATCGCCTTCTGACAAAATCGGTGAAAAAATATCCAAATCCGTCGTCATTACTTCCCAAATCTCCTGAGGAAAGTCGACTGACTCATCATGATTTTTCATGTAGTCTCTAATGGCTGTATTTACATATGAACTCAATGCTGCTGTTTTGGTACTGGACTTCATCATCAATTCTCCCCCCTATGGATGTGGCTCAGAAAGAGGCTGATAATAACCTTTTAAAAGCTCTTCATATACGTATGCTTCTACCTCATTGTAGCTTGCTTTATAAGGCCGGCAGAACCAAATATTGAAAGGCACCGGATCCTTAAAGCGCACAACCTTGAATTTATTCTTATCGACAAAATACTCTAAAGGACGAGGTAACAGTGCAATCATATCGTTTTGATAAGTTGACTCTATCAAGAAATCCCATGTCGATGATAAATAGGCAAAATTTGCTTTTATCTTTTTACTCTTTAATTTTTCAGTGATTAAATCGTAGGTTGTAAATGATTTATTAAAGGTTGCTAAACCGTACTGAGCGATATCTTTCCATTTCAACAATTCTTTGTTTGCCAAGGGATGATTCTTGTCCATATAAGCCACGTATTCATCAACTTGAATGATATACTGTTCATATTTTTTAGGATCCAGATTGGTAGGTTCGATTAATACTGCAAAATTCAGATCCCCTGCAACCAGCTTTTGACGTAATTCATTACTTCCATCCTCAGTAACCTGAATGTTGACTTGCGGATTGTCCTGTAAAAACTTTGGTAAAATACTAGAAAAATATACACGTAAAATCAATGACGGAATGCCCAAGTTAAAGGTACCTTTTTGTTTAAGAGCTTCCATATGAATCATTGATTGCATCTCTTCATGCCGGTTGACAATCTCTGTGGCAAAGCGGTAAATCTTACCACCAGCTTCCGTCAGACTCTCTAATCTTCCATTTCTGCGATTGAAGAGCTGGATTCCTTCCGTTGATTCAAAATTTGTGACAAACTGACTCAAGGCTGACTGACTGATATGAATTTTCTTAGCTGCGATAGAAAGATTGCATCCACATTCGACGATATTGATAAAGTAAGTCATTTGAATTATATCCACTTTTCGTCTCCCATCTTTCAAATTTCACGAGGTAATTTGCCATAAATAAAACAGCAACTGGTCCTCGAAACCATGATGACCAGTTGCTAGTATTGTGATTAAAAACTAATCATCGCTCAAGTTGTTATAAACACATAGTAACACACTTTCAGAGAAAGAGGAGATTAATTGCTTACTAACCTTATTAGATTGACATCGTTTTCAAGTCTTCTGAAACAATTACTTCTCCTGCTGTCTTTTCAAGAACTTCCTCTAGGATAACGCCGGGAGCAAGCTCTTTCAAGAGGAACTTACCATCTTGGAAACCAAAGACAGCCAACTCTGTAATGACTAAATCAAGAACTCCTTTAGCAGAAAGTGGCAAAGTACACTCTGGCAGAAGTTTAGATTGGCCATCGGCAGTAGTATGCTGGATTGCACCGATAACACGCTTCGCTCCAACCAACAAGTCCATCGCTCCACCCATTCCTGGGGCAAACTTACCTGGAATAATCCAGTTAGCAATACTACCATCTTGACTGACTTCCAAAGCTCCTAGCACGGTCGCATCAACGTGTCCACCACGGATGATCGCGAAGGAAGTCTGTAAGTCAAATAATGCTGCTCCAGGCAAGAGAGTGATTGGCGCTCCACCGGAGTTTGCTAGGTTTGGATTGTAAGTATCTTTCGTTGGTGTTTCACCAAAGCGAAGCGCTCCATTTTCGGCCTGAAGAATAACGTTTACTCCCTCAGGAATATAGTCGGCAGATGCGTTTGGAATACCAAATCCTAGATTGACAACATCTCCATCTTTAAATTCTTGTGCAACACGTCTTGCAATAATTTCTTTTGCTTTCATATTAGTTCACCCCCGCCAATTTTTTAGTCTCTGTCCAAAGATCACCCATCATCTTATGGTGTTCTTCTGGAGTCAAGCTTTGGACGACATAGTCAACAAGGATGCCCGGAACATAAATATCATTCGGATGAATTTCGCCAGCTTCAACAATTTCATTCGCTTCAACGATAACAGTATCTGCTGCGAGTGCTAATTGCAAGGAAATGTTTTTCGTAGTACCATCGATATACAAGTTGCCGTATTTGTCAGCTTTAGTCGCTTTGATTAAGGCAACATCAATTTTAAGTGGATCATAGACCAAGTATTCACGGCCATTACGTTCCACTTTTTCATAATCTTTTTCTAAGATTGTTCCGACTCCTGTCGGGGTCAAGACAGCTCCTAAGCCAGCTCCAGCTGCATGGAGACGCTCGACAACAGTTCCCATCGGTGTAAATTCGACTTCCATCGTCTTTTCAAAATACTCACGTTGAGCTGCTGCAGATGTTCCTATGTGGGCTGCAATATATTTTTTTACTTGGTGATTTTCACAAAGTCGTCCAACCCCAACTTCTTTACCAGGATGAGATGTTACCACCGATACCAAAGTCAAGTCTTGCTGGTTTTGTTTTACTAATTCTTCAATCAATTCAAAAGGTTCACCGACACCGAGGAATCCAGAAATTCCAACGATATCACCCGATTTGACCTTAGAAATAGCGTCTGATAATGATACAACTGATTTCATGCTGATACCTCCTTTTTTACTTACGATTGAAAACAGCTTTGCGTTTTTCAACAAAAGCACGCATTCCTTCTAGTTTGTCTTCTGTAGAGAAGAGCAAGGCTTCTGCTTCTGTTTCCAGACGGATTGCATTTTTAAGAGGAAGTTCCGCACCAACTTGAATGACATGTTTTGCTTTTTCAACAGCTAACGGTGCATTCTTCATGATGGCTGCGGCTAATTCTTCAGCTGAAGACAACAATTCTTCAGCAGGAACCAGTTTGTTAAGAATACCTAAGTCATAGGCTTCTTGACCTTTCACTGTACGAGCAGTGAAGATAAGTTCTTTGGCACGGCTAGTTCCAATCAAGCGAGACATCCGTTGAGTACCAGCAAATCCTGGAATAATACCCAAGCCAACTTCTGGGAAGCCAACCACTGTTTTTTCAAATCCAATACGGATATCTGTTGAAAGTGCTAGCTCCATACCACCACCGAGTGCATAACCATTGATGACTGCAATCGTTGGTTGGCGTAAATCTGAAAGGCGAGTAAATGTATCATTTGCAAATGTCATGTATTCAAATGCTTGAATAGGTGACATCAAATCCATTTCCTTGATGTCTGCTCCGGCGACAAATGCTTTTTCTCCTGCTCCAGTTACGATGACAACGCGAATTTCCTCGCTTTTCTCAACTTGATCAAGAACTTCATTCAAATCAGCCAAAACTTGAGAACTCAAGGCGTTCAAAGCTTCAGGACGGTTGATAGTGATATATCCAATCCCATTTTTAACTTCTAATAAAACAGTTTTACTCATTTTTATGCTCCTACTTATAAAATTGAATGACTAAGTATGGTGTCAACAAATACTTAAACCACAAATGTAAGAGCTTACATTCTTATGATATACCATTTCTCACACTTCGTCTACTTAATCATTATTTATGTATCAATAAGATAAGCTTATAGCTTTGATATCCAAATTAATTTTCTAAAAAATAAAACAAGCCCTATCAAGGCTTGCTTGCAAAAAACAGCTCATCGATAGGACTTGTTTATATAGTAGAAGCAAATGGAAAACTTCAAAAATGAACTAGATTCTAGCGTTCTACGATGACCGCTGTACCCATACCGCCACCGATACAAAGGGTAGCAAGGCCACGTTTAACATCACGTTTTTGCATTTCGTGCAAAAGTGTTACCAAAATACGGCAGCCTGAAGCACCGATTGGGTGACCAAGAGCAATCGCACCACCATTTACATTGACTTTTTCAGGATCAAGATTCAGTTCTTTACCAACGGCACATGCTTGCGCTGCAAATGCTTCATTGGATTCAACCAAATCTAAATCTTCCACTGTAAATCCACCTTTTTCAAGGGCTTTGCGAGTTGCGTAAATCGGGCCACAACCCATAATTTTTGGATCTAGTCCAGCGCTTGCGTAAGATTTGATCGTTGCCAAAACTGGAACGCCCAATTCTTTAGCCTTATCAGCACTCATAACAACTACTGCTGCCGCACCGTCGTTAATACCTGAGGCATTACCAGCAGTCACAGTACCATCTTTCTTGAACACTGGACGCAATTTTCCCAATCCTTCAAGAGAAGCATCTTTTCTTGGGAATTCATCTGTATCAAATACGATAGGATCGCCTTTACGTTGCGGAATTTCAACAGGAACAATTTCTTCTTTGAAACGACCAGCTTCGATAGCTGCAACTGCACGTTTTTGAGATTGCACAGCAAAGTTATCTTGGTCTTCACGTGTAATGCCATATTGTTCAGCAACGTTTTCAGCTGTAATTCCCATATGGAAGGATCCAAAGGCATCTGTCAAGCCATCACGAAGCATAGTGTCTACTACTTGGGAGTCTCCCATACGGGCGCCCCAACGTTGGTTTGGAAGGACATAAGGAGCTTGGCTCATGTTTTCAGCCCCACCGGCTACAACGATATCAGCATCTCCACACAATACAGCTTGAGCCGCCAATTGAACTGCTTTCAAACCAGAGCCACAAACTTTATTAATAGTGAAAGCTGGAGAAGTTACTGGGACACCTGCGTTGACACTCATTTGACGAGCTACGTTTTGACCAAGACCTGCACCCAGAACATTCCCCATGATAACTTCATCAACTTGTTCTGGTTTCAAATTTGCTCGTTCAATAGCACTTTTAATAACTAAACTACCTAGATCAACAGCCGAAACATTTTTTAAAGTTCCACCAAAAGAACCTAAAGGTGTGCGGACTGCTGCTACAATAACTGCTTCTTTCATTTCTTGCTCCTTATATCTTAATATTTAAAGAATCCTTCTTTAGTCTTGCGACCAAGCTTACCAGCTTCAACCATCTTCTTCAGAAGTGGAGCAGGACGATACTTAGGATCTCCAAATCCATTGTTTAACACTCCCATGATAGCCAAGCAGACATCAAGACCGATCAAGTCAGCCAATGCCAATGGGCCGATTGGGTGATTAGCACCTAGTTTCATTGCTTCGTCAATTTCTTCCGCTGAAGCAATTCCTTCTCCTAAGATGAAAATAGCCTCATTGATCATTGGAATCAAGACGCGGTTCACAACAAAACCATAAGAATCTTTCACGTCTACAGCTGTTTTACCGATTTTTTCAGTCAATTCACGAACAGCTTTGACAACTTCATCTGACGTTTGAAGCGCACGGATAACTTCAACCAATTTCATAACTGGTGCTGGGTTGAAGAAGTGCATACCAATAACACGTTCTTGATGAACTGTCGCAGCTGCAATATCAGTAATAGATAGAGATGAAGTGTTTGAAGCCAGAATAGTTTGAGGATCAGTCAACTCATCCAACTGTTTAAAGATGCTCAATTTGATGTCGCGATTTTCAGTAGCCGCTTCAATAACCAATTGAACATGTTTGGCATCTTCATAAGATGTAGAAGGAATCAGATTTGCCAAAATGCTGTTTTTATCTTCTTCTGACAAACGACCTTTTTCAACAGAACGAGACAATTGCTTAGTAATACCATCCAGCCCTCTTTGAACAAATTCTTCCTTGATATCATTGAGATAAACTGTGAAACCTGATTGAGCAAAGACTTGTGCAATACCGCTTCCCATTTGACCTGATCCGATAATCATCACTTTTGAAATACTCATTTTTTTCTCCTATTTTACTATCAAAATATAAACTTCAAAAAGAAAGAATCAGAACGATTACTAGCAAATGCTGAGCAATCGTTCCAAATTCATTATTATACAAATGCTCCAATACCAGTAATTTCACGGCCTACGATCAAAGCATTCACTTCATGAGAACCTTCATAGGTGTAGATTGCTTCAGCATCTGCAAAGAAGCGAGCTACATCAGTTTCAAGAGTGATTCCGTTACCACCACATGTTTCACGTGCAAGTGCAACTGTTTCGCGCATTACCAATGAGTTGTGCATCTTAGCAAGTGCAGAGTTCAGCATCAATTCGTTACCTGCTTCTTGCATTTCAGCAATACGAGCTGAGTATGAAAGTACTGCTACTGCGTTAGCTTGCATTCTAGCCAATTTTTCTTGTACGATTTGGAATGCAGCAATTGGACGTTTGAATTGTTGACGATCTTTAGCATACTTAAGAGCTGCTACGTATGAGCCACAAGTGATAGCAGTTGCAATGTGAGCAACGTCAGCACGAGTGAATGTCAAGATGCGAGCTACATCGCCAAATCCATTGATGTTTACCAAACGGTCTGAATCTGGAACTTCAACGTTCTTCATAGTAATGTGGCCATTACGTACGCAACGAAGAGCGGTTTTGTGAGGGATTGGTTCTGCATGATATCCAGGAGCTCCTTTACGAACGATGAAACATTTCACTTTTCCATCTTCAACGTCGCGAGCGAATACTGGAACAACATCAGCTGTATCTGATCCACCGATCCAACGTTTTTCTCCGTTCAAGATCCATTTATCGCCAACACGCTCAGCTGTTGTCGCAAGACCTCCAGCAATGTCAGAACCTGACAACGGCTCAGTCAAAGCGAAACATCCTTGCCAGTCAAATGCAGCTAATTTAGGAAGGAATTCTTTTTGTTGGCGCTCGTCACCACCAAGCAAGACTGTGTTGTAGCAAAGTCCACCATGAACTGTGAAGAAAGTCGCTATAGACGCATCGAAACGGCCTAATTCTAAATACAAGAATGCGATGTAAAGTTCTGATGGTTTGTAGTTGCCTTCGCGACCTTCGAACAATTTAGGGTTGTTCATGATTTGAGCGCCTTTAGCAACTGCATAGAATTCTTCAAATGGGAAATCAGGTGCTTCCCAATATTCATTAATGACTGGACGAAGATGCTTTTCAATCAAACGACGAGTTTCTTGTAATACTTCCGCTTCTCCCAATGTCAAGCCATCTGCATAGTGGAAAAGATCCTCAGGGTATAGTTCACGTAAAATTTCTTCTTTAGTTGCCATTTTATTGACTCCTTTTATATAGTTTTCATTTGTATAAGAGCGCTTTCATTTTTGCAGCTCAGTATTTGTTGACGCTTTCATTTTATATCTAATACGTCATGGTGTCTACTTAAGAAAGATTAAGAAGAGCATAAGTCCAGATTATACATATTGATTTAACTGGCTTTGAAAGGTCTTTTTCTAATAAAAACTAGGAAAAAATCTTTGAATACGGTTACAAATTTTGAAGAGAAATCTACTTTGAACTGAATTTTTATATTGAGTTTTGAAAAAGAAAAAGCCCATCTGGGCTTTTCAGCATTGTTATCGGATTTGCTCAAAATGCAAATGGACAGCGATATGATCACCATAACCACTACGCTCCAAATCACGCTGCAAGCGGTAGGAAATATAATGCTCAGCAATAGTGATATAGCCCGCTCCCAAGAGACGGTTTTCAACCATAGACTGAATCATACTGATAGTGGCACGCTCAACCTTGGCTTCTTCCAGATCTAATGCGACTTTTTTTGTGACCAAGGCTAGATTTTGACGGAGGTCGTCTGTCAAGACATAAACAGTTTGAGCTGCTTTTAATACCGCTTGATAGATTTTATCTGGGTCAAAGTCAACGACTTCCCCACTGCGTTTAATAACTTTCATAAGATACTCCTTTATTTATATATTTCTGATATAGCGTAAATCTCTGGCTTGACTGCTATCAAGCCAATTTTCAGTGGCAGACTCGAAGACAAAACCCTCTTTTTCATAAAATGGAAGACCGATAGCATTTCCTTCCGTTACTGTAACAGCTTGCTCTCTGGCCTGATATTGTGATTTTTGATAACTTGTCAAAGTCTCCAGTAATGCATGACCGATTCCCAAACGTTGAGCCTGCGGCAAGATGTAGAGAACATAAACATTGGCTCTGCCGTCCTCACTCATTCCACCACCAATACAACCAAGCACCTGCCCATTCATTTCTGCCAGCCAATAGCCATTCCATTCAGGAGAAAGTTCAGTCAAGTCCTTCAGCAAACGTTCTTGGCTATAGAAAATGTCAAAGACTCGCTCTATGTAGGAAGATGAGTAAATATCTTTATAGGTAGCCAACCAAGTTTCTCTACATATTTTTTGGATTAGTTGCCAATCATCCTTGCTTGCCTTACGAACCTGCATTATCATCACCTCTCAAGCGATAACTTATACTATCATTATACAATTTTTTCTCATTTTTTTCAAAAAGAATGAAACATTTAGAAAAAGACTGCAGAAATGAACCAAACCTCTTTCTTAGAATTCTATCTAACGTTTGAGGCGCCATTCAACTGCAATCCTTTTGAAATATTTTTCAGAGAACTATAAGTACTGGTCCTTTTAGATCAAGCTAATAATACATATACTATATACCACTTTCCTCTAATACAATGTCTTGTTTCTTGTAACGATATTGCATTTTCCAATGATTTTCAGACACCTCTTCTAATTTCAGAGTTTTGTTAATCTTATTAAAAGGCAATTTCTCTTCCTCAACTTTCTTTAGGAGCTCAACTAATAAATCACCCCCAGCGTTTAGAGAAATCAAACTATCATCTTCACTATCGTATTGAAGCAAAACTTTCTTCGTTGGTTTGTGGATGACATTATAAAGATTAAAAGCCCTTTCAATGTCAAAATTCTTCTCTTTGTCTGCTATCATTGACACAGTATGTAACTCTAACCGACCAATTTTAAAAGCCCCGAAAAGACTGACAACAATCCCTAATCCAGCAAGTGTTTCCCAGATGAGAGAGAAAAGTTTTAAATCCCAATCTGTTATAAGGTTAAGAAATAGATAAAGAGCCCCCAAACCAAACCCTAACAAAATTAGACCTGCGCCATAAAAACTTGCCTTATCACCAGTTCGAATAATTGGCTTGTCGTAAACTCTCTTCCCCTCAAGCTTTTCCAGACTACGCTTTGCCTTGTACTCTTCGATTCGTTGACTATGCTTTTCTGTCATATTATTTCATCACACCTTACTTACTCTATATATAAAATCTAAAGCAAATTTGCCGATCAATAATCTGGTCTCAAGACACCTTTAACAGTCTCTTTAGTCGCTTCATAGTCGCCATCAACCACGACCTTGATAATTCGCTTAGCATCTTCCTCAGGAGCTGGTACAAGCGGTAAGCGGGTTGGACCTGCTGCAAATCCCATGTAATTGAGCACAGCCTTGACTGGAGCTGGGCTTGGGTAAGAGAAAAGTGCATTGACCTTAGGGATGAATTTCCGTTGGATAGCAGCCGCTTTTTTGATATCATTGTGCTCAATAGCATCCAGCATTTCAAACATTTCATCACCATTTGTGTGAGAAGCAACGGAAATAACGCCATCGGCCCCCAGATTCATAGCATGAAAGGCATCACCATCCTCACCCGTATAAATCAGGAACTCCTCTGGACGATGTTCGATCAGATAGGCCATATTCGCCAGACTAGTACATTCTTTAACGCCAATAATATTTGGATGTTCTGCCAGTCTCAGCATGGTCTCAGGCGTCATCTCAACTACTACCCGTCCTGGGATATTATAGATAATAATCGGCAGGTTTGAAGCATCCGCAATGGCTTTAAAATGCTGATACATGCCTTCTTGAGACGGTTTATTGTAATAGGGGACAATAGCCAAACCAGCCGCAAAACCACCAAATGCATCTACTTCTTTAACAAATTCGATGGAGTCGCGCGTTTCGTTGGTACCAACACCAGCTATCAAAGGAACGCGACCCTTGACAACTTTTTGAACAGCCGCAAATAATTCCAACTCTTCATCGTGGGTCAGGGTTGGACTTTCAGCAGTCGTTCCAGCTAGCAAAATCCCATCCGTATGGTGAGCCAAAAGGTGCTCAATCAAATCTGGAATGGCTTCAAAATTGATGGAGCCATCTTCATGAAAAGGCGTAATGAAAGCTGTGATGATTTTACAATTCTTTAAATCTGCGTATGCCATAGACTTACCTCTCTTTGTATGAAAAGAGGATTGAATGACAGATATTCAATCCTCGACCTGTCACATATTTTCAGACAGTTTATTTTAATTCAAAAACAACTTCTTCTGTTGGACGAACCAAGCCACGCTCATGAAGAGTTTCAGCGATTTGGACAGAATTCCAAGCAGCACCTTTGAGAAGGTTGTCTGAAACAACCCACATGTGGATTCCTTTTTCTGCATCCAAGTCTTTACGGATACGACCAACAAAGGTATCACGTGATCCAACAGCGTTGATAGCTTGAGGATAGATTTGATGAGCTACATCATCCTCAAGAACGGCTCCTGGAAAAGCTGCAATGACTGCCTTGACTTCTTCAATTGGAGCCACTTCTTTCGTTTCAATGTAAACAGACTCAGAGTGAGCTGACAAGACTGGAATACGTACACACGTTGCAGATACTGCGATGCTGTCATCTTCCATGATTTTCTTAGTTTCCTTGGTCATCTTCATCTCTTCGTAAGTGTAGTCATTGTCAGTGAAGACATCTATTTGTGGAAGAGCATTGAAGGCAATTGGATAGTGTTTCTTGTCACCACCAGAAGGTAGGATTTCCGCATGCAAATCACGTGGGGCAACACCATCATTCAACACTTCACGAAGTTCACGTTGCGTTTCAAGAATGGCTCCCATACCAGCACCTGAAACCGCCTGATATGTAGAAACAATGATACGCTCCAAGCCCCATTGCTGACGAACAGGCTCTAAAGCCACCATCATCTGAATAGTTGAGCAATTAGGACAAGCGATAATCCCTTTATGCTGATCTAGTGCATGAGCATTGACTTCTGGAACAACCAGAGGCACATCAGGATTTTGGCGGAAATATGAGGTATTGTCTACTACGACTGCACCAGCTTTGACTGCATACGGAGCATATTTTGCTGAAGTAGAGCCACCAGCTGAGAAAAGAGCGATATCTACACCTTCAAAGGCAGTTTCTGTTGTTTCTTCGATAGTGACATCTTGTCCTTTGAACTGAAGAACCTTACCAGCTGAACGAGCAGAAGCCAAATAACGAATCTTGTCAATTGGAAGTGTTGATTCTTCCAGCATTTTAATCATTTGAGCGCCAACAGCACCAGTGGCACCAACTACAGCAACTGTATATCCCATACAATCCACCTCTGAATTTTCTAAAAATTTTG
>NZ_CALIIB010000096.1 GCF_938020365.1 uncultured Streptococcus sp.
TGCATGAATTTACGGTTGTTAGCAAATTCAAATGCCAATACTTTCTTGAAGCCAACATTCTTCTTGAAGATGTTCACCAAAAGTTTTTCGATAGATGCTGCGTCTGTACGTTGAGAAATACCAACTGCCAATACATCTTTAGAAAGAACTAACTCATCTCCACCTTCGATACGAGTATCTTCTTCACGGTTGTAAACCAATTCCACTTTTCCAGCGTATTCTGGGTGATATTTGAAGATGTATTTACCGTAAAGTGTTTCACGGTTACGAGTATCTGCAAACATGTGGTTGAGCGATACAGCATTACCAATTGTAGCAAATGGGTCGCGTGTGAAGTAAAGGTTTGGCATTGGATCAATCGCAAATGGATAATCTGATTCTACCAAGTCAGTCAGACCTTTCGCTTCATCAGGGATTTCTGGCAATTCAGCTTTTTGAACCCCTGCCATTGTTTTTTCAACCAATTCTTGGTTGTCCTTGATACCATGCAGCAATTCACGAATAGCTTTCTTCGTTTCGCGTCCACGAATATTTGCTTCTTCCAAATATTCTTCGATGAACTGTTCACGAATTTCTGGAGAAATCAAGGATTCAGCAGCCAATTTTTCGAGATAAAGAACTTCAATTCCTTCATCACGAAGAGCTTGAGCGAATGCATCGTGTTCTTTTTGAGCATCTTCCAAGAAAGGAATGTCATCAAAAAGAAGACGTTCTAGGTAGTCCGGTAGCAAGTTTTCCAGCTCTTTGCCCGGACGGTGCAACATAACTTTTTTCAGTTTTCCAATTTCTGAGAAAACATGAATTGGATGTGTAGACATCTATTGTCCTCCTTTTCGTTGAGGTTTGGTTTCCCAATCCCTTTTATGCTATTATTCTATCACGGATTGGAAAGGCTTACACCTAAAATCTTACATTATAAATGCAAAATCCTTTGCGTTTTTTATAAAACATTATGATATTTATTTATTTTAAAGCGTTTTCTTTGCATATTTTGGTTGTTCTATTATTTTTAGGAATATATATTTTTTTGTAAAAAATATATGTTCAATTAATATTAGAATATGATCAGAAAAAGCTTTTAAATGTGTAAAAATGTTTGAAAAAAGCCAATCAAATGATTGATTAGCTTCCTTCAAAATATCTCATAAAGTAATCCTTATTCTTAAATGTCAATTTTTTATGCTCGTAGTCAATCACTCCTTCTTCTCTTAGTTTTTTTAGAACCTGATTGACTGTTTCACGTGTAGTGGCTCCTAACTTGGCCAACTCTTTCATACTCATTGGAAATGGAAGTGTATCCTGCTCTTTGCACAGATCCATGCATAAAATAGATAAAGACTGGGTCACACGATCCGTAGCACTGGCTGAGACGACATTGCGCAAGCGCAATTCCTGAAATTCTAAAATCTGTGATAAACGCTTGGTGATAAACAACAGCTGATCAACATTCTTTTTTGAATAGTCTTCAAATAAGTCCATAGGAATGCTGAAATACTCGACATTGGTAACCGCACTAGCCGTATAATGATAACGCTCATCGAAAAACATACCTCCATATGGAAACACACTATTCATTTTAATATAATCCATATAAGAAAAAGTATCAGTTGAATCGTACTGCTCGATACGAACATAGCCTCGATGCAGGAGGAAAAGACGATCCCTGCGATCCCCCGAAAAGAAGATAATCTGTCCTTTGGGAATCTTGCGGAATTGAATCTCAATAGCAATCTTATCAAAAATTTCCACAGGAAAATGTGCAAATGCTGGATGCTGTCTAATAATCTGATAATGTTCCTTATTGATCATAATAACCCTTCTTACTTGCTATTAGTATTATAGCATAAATCCGCTTCCAAAAACAGAAATTATTAGACCAGTTTATTTTAATAATACGAAAGCAAATCGATAGAGATTGAGCTTTACTCGCTTGCTTTGAAAATTCGTTTTAAACATTCTCTCAGAACTTTTAAAATACTCCTGCTAATTTTCTAACAAAAAGAGAGGCTAGGAATCTTTTGTCCTAACCTCTCCTTACTATCCAAACTCGTTTAGGCTCTTATCTACTTTGCTTTAGCTTGATTAAGCATTTTTTCCCTTAGTATCAAAAATGTTCACCAATAGAAACTTCTTAGTCAGAAATACCAGAGCAAGAAATTCTACCAAAATAATCACTTCAACCAGAATCGGCTGAGTCAGCCAACCAACTTGAACCAGAGCAGGAGCCAAATCAATCAAAGCATGAAAGCCCAGAGCCGCAAGAAAATAGCTCATTTTTTTGTCCTTGACAGCCGTCCAAACCCAGAAAGTCAAGAATACTTGGATTGCAAGTGCTAAAATCCGCTCGAAAGCCAGTAAGTAAATTTGACCTGCCTGTAGCTTTTGCACATAAGAAATCGTCGCTTGGGGTAATTGCGCCAGCAAAGTGCTGTCCCCTTGGCTGACTAGATGAGCGAGGACAAACAGACTCAAGAGACCTGAAATACCGATGAAAAGAGCTTCGATCCCGCCGTGTCCTAAACCATAGGCCAGACTATCACCGATAGTCAGTGGACGCTTCTTTTGTAAATATCGAAAAATCACATAGCGCGCTGTCTCCTCAAAGATAGCCGCCGTTGCAATGCCATACAAAACATAGAGCAAGGGAGCATTTTTCATTAGAGCAATCGTTCCATCAGCCTGAGGCTGTAAAACCAATCGATGTAGGAGATTTTCGAAAATCTGACTAGACAGATAAAATCCAATCCCTCCCAAGAGGAAAACAAGCAGGGAAATCTGCTTGGTCTTTTTAAAATAAATTACTGGAATGACTACAGCGGCTAAAATCAGCACCATAGCAATCAAAATATGCGTTTGAAGCATGAAATCGTCTCCTCAACTATTAAAAGTTTTACTAGAATTATACCTTTTTCCTCCCAGATGTCAATCCTCTAAAAAAGCTGGTCAGAAAACTCACATTCAGAACAAAATGCGAGGACCGACTCGCATTCTACAACTATTTTCTATAAAACAGCCTCATTCAGCAGGTTCGTTGCAGAACCTAGTTATTGGGCCGATTTTAATTCATGTTGACCCGGTGCCACTCATTGATGATATAGGCAATCTGACCGACCTGATCAATACCAACTCCACTAATCTCCTCACTGGCTTCGGTACTGCCACCTAGATAGGCTGTATAAAGTGCCACAATATAAGGCTTCTCCTCCATAACAATAGCATCAACATTGAGTGCTTCTCTAACATAACCAGGCTTTTGATAGATGGTCAAATCATAAAGATAACGTTTGTAATATTCACCGGGGAAGGAAACACCGATAAAATAAAGAATGTCCTTGTATTTTTCTTGATTATTCCACAGATACTCCAGAACTTGAATATAGTAGTCCGTTGTTGTTTTGTTTTCTCTGCTGATCGTCTTGACTTTAGCTTTTGATCGACCATATCTTTCAAACATGCTGTAGGCCTTGTCCATCCCACCCAGTCGCTCTGCTAGCGCATAAGCGGGCGTATTTTCAGAGTAGACTAGGGAATACTCCTGCATATCAGGAATAGACATGGCGCCATTGAAGGCCGCTACATAGTTATCGTGCTCTCCCTTGTATTCATAGCTGGTGTTGGTAATATCAAACCGCTCTTCCAGCGATAATTTTCCTGCTGCTACCTCATCAACAACCAACATATTAAGGGGGAGTTTATAGGTAGATCCTGCTGTCATAGGCTGGGTATCATTCATGGCATAAGTTTGCCCACTCGTCAGATCTTTATAAGAAAAAGCAAGCTGCGAAGATTCAATTCCCATTTCATCCATGTAAGCCTGAACAACTTGTGGCAAGGTCATATTCGCATAATCGTAAGATAAACCCAAAGCTTCCATGGTCGGAAGATCCTGCTCTATCACCTGTTGCTTCTCTTCCATTGTCTTGCTAGCACGCGCAGTCGCCTCAGACTTCGTTTCCTCTCCTTCTGTAGACTGTGAAGAAGCGATTGATTGACCTGCTTCTGCTATCTTTTTATCAGCTCGCTGTGGTTCCACTAAAAGACCCAAATAACAAATAAATAAGAAAACACCACCGAACCAGCAAGCCAGTTTCTTTATGTCATTTTTAATCAAAGTTTTTCTCCTAATATTTTAGTATTATAAAAGATTCTCATTAAAATAACAAGTAGAAAGGTCAATTTAAGGGCATTTAAAAACGAATCATTGCGATCCGTTTTATAATCTATTATTTAGCTGCTGCGTAGAGCTCATCCACTTTATTCCAGTTGATCACTGAGAAGAAAGCCTTGATGTAGTCAGGACGCACATTGCGATATTTCACGTAGTAAGCATGTTCCCAAACGTCCAAGCCCAAGATCGGTGTCTTACCTTCTGAGATTGGTGTATCTTGGTTTGCTGTTGAAGTTACTTCAAGTTTCCCTTCTTTGTTGACAACCAACCATGCCCAACCTGAGCCGAAACGAGTTGTTGCTGCTGCAGTGAAGGCTGCTTGGAATTCTTCGAATGAACCGAATGTCGCATCGATTGCTGCTGCAAGTTCTGCTGAAGGAGCTGTCTTTTCAGGAGTCATCAATTCCCAGAAAAGAGCGTGGTTCAAGTGTCCACCACCGT
>NZ_CALIIB010000097.1 GCF_938020365.1 uncultured Streptococcus sp.
TCCTTGAAGTTCATGTTATCTCCTTTTCCTTTGATAATATGATTCTACAAGAAAATCTTCTCCTTCAGGGGGCATTCCTCCATCCTGTCTATTTTATACCCCAACTGGTACCTAACAAAAATATCTATGACATCTCAGGGACTTTTTAAGACATGTTAGAACGCAAAAACAACTGCTTCAAAAAACAGTTGTTTCTTGATTATTATTCTTCGTCTTCAACATCCTGATCATCGTCAGAATATTCATCGTCTTCTTCATTTAACTCAACTTCTTCGCCGAGATCATCTGGAGCTATTTCATTGATTTCAGCATCGTAGGCTTCAACCTCACTCTTTTCATCATCTGGATTGTCTTCATCGTATGAAAGAGCTGGATCCTCTTCATATGAGTCCTCATCTTCAGGATCATCATCGCTGTAATCAATTGCATCTTCGTCGCCGTCCATAAAGGCATTAACGCGTTTTTTCTTGCGTTTCTTAGGCTCGTCTTCCTCGTCCGTTTCTTCCAAAGCGATGATTTCTTCATCGACTTCGTCAATGGCATACCAAGAACGAAGACCCCATTTATTGTCACCAAGTGGAATGAAACTGCCATCTACATTCAGTTCTGTATAAAATAGAGGCAGTGCTTCTCGGATCTCGCTATTTGATTTTTCCAGATAATTTTGAATTTCATTGACAAGCTCATCGAAATACATTTCATGGTCACGCCCGCGCAATTCTAAGATGGCACGTGCTACCTCAATCATCGAAAGCTCACTTTTTTCTTGTCCTGTAAATACTTCTAATTCCAAAGTTATTCTCCTTAAGATTACACAGGCATTTAGCCAGGCATTTTTTCGCTACTTTCTATTGTACGATAAATTTGCCGTCTAGTCAAAAAAATTTCACCTAGACTATCCGACTTTTCAACTCCAGTCATTCTACCATAATCGTAGCATCTATGGAGCCGTACCTCCCTGTAATTTATAAACATTGGCATATTTGTTCTCGCAAGTCTTCTACTAATCATGATATAATAGATAAAACTTTATAAATAGAAAGAAGCTTATGCCTCTCCTCCAACGCACCATCAAACTAGCTCTTGCAACATGTCTTGCTGCGGCTCTAGCTGCTTTTTTAGGTTTAAGCAATGCTATATCAGCCGGTATTATTGCTATCCTCAGTGTTTCTGACACCCGCAGAAGCACTATCAAACTAGCCCGCAACCGCCTCTTGTCTACTATTTTAGCACTAGCCATCGGGAGCTTATCTTTCATCCTTCTAGGATTTAACCTTTGGAGCTTAGGGATTTATATCCTGCTATACGTCCCCTTAGCTTATCTCTTTGGCTGGGAAATAGACATCACCCCTAGTACAGTTTTGGTTACCCATCTGCTGCTAGCCCATTCTGTTTCTTGGTCTCTTTTAGCCAATGAAATGGCGGTCTTCCTCATTGGAACGGGATTCGCTCTCCTAGCTAATCTATATATGGCTTCGAACCAACAAGATATTGATAACTATCGTATTCAAGTTGAAGAGCAACTGAAAAAAATTCTACTACGTTTTGAATATTTCTTAAAAGCTGGAGACGGTCGAAACGATGCAACTCTAATCAAGGAACTAGATACTATCCTTCAAGAAGCCTTACAACTGGTCTATCTGGACCACTCCAACCACCTCTTTCATCAGACCAACTACCACATTCACTATTTTGAAATGCGGCAGGCGCAGAATCGCATTTTAGAAGATATGGCAGGAAATATCAACAATTGCCAATTGGCAGCCAGCGAGAGCTTGATTTTAGCACGTCTTTTCTCCAAGACAGCCCAGCAACTTAGTCAAGAAAATCCTGCTCACGAGCTGGTTGAAGAAATCGAAACCTGCTTGGCTGTCTTTCGCGAACGCCCACTTCCTAAGACTCGGCAAGAATTTGAAACCCGCGCTACACTTCTGCAACTTTTACGAGACTTGGAGACTTTTATTCAGATTAAAGTAGAATTTTATCAAAATTACCAAAAGGTACAAGCAAGTTAGCTCTGCGCTATTTTTAATAAATAAAGGAGTTGAAAAATCTTCAACTCCTTTTTCTCATTCAGTAAAGGCATTCGCTCATTCTTTTAAGTGATAAGAATAACTTGCAACCACGACATCCTCATACCACTTCAGATAGTATTTTAATTTTAAACTCATCTGGTTATGCAGAATATTCTGCCACCTCTTTTTAGGTATAAACTGAGGTACTAGGACTGTCACTGTTCGTCCTTCTTTTTTGGCTCGCTTGGCCACTTTAATCACATACTGAACTGTCGGACTAATGATATTGCGGTAGCTAGTCGTGACTGTCTCAAAGCGAATATCTGGGAAGTAGTCAGCAAATTCCTCGGCGACTTCAGCATCTTTTTCAGCAGTTTCTGCTGTTGAAACGTGCATTGCTACGACTTCATCTCCGATACTGCGAGCATAGCTCATCGCACCAACACTGACTCTAGTAACATTCCCGACTAGGACAATTACTGTATTACCAGTGTAGTTCTGGCGCTCAATGTGGTCATGCAATCTCAACTGTTTAGCAACTCTATTATAATGCTGCTTGATAGACAAAAACAGCCAAGTCAAGACGATGATAATAGGAAAGAAAGGCCAAATATCTTGAAGACGGAATAAAAGTAAAATAAGAACAATCCCGTAACAAATGATCGCACCAAGGATATTCGCAATCGAATGCTTCAAGAAATTATTTCCATATTTTTTCTTCCAATGGACAACCATACCAGTCTGGGAGAGAGCAAAGGGTACGAATACACCAATCGTGTACAGGGGAATCAAGCGTTCTGTATTTCCCTTAAAGATAAACAAAAGAGCAATGGCACCAAAAGCCAAAGTGAAAATGCCATTAGAATAGCTGAGCCGATCTCCTTTTTCCATGTACATATGAGGCATGTATTTATTCTTAGCCATATTGTAGGAAAGCATGGGAAAGGCTGAGAAACCTGTATTGGCTGCCACTGCTAAGATCAAAGCAGTTGACAATTGGAAAACATAGAACAAGATACGACCAAGTGGAGAAGCCCCCAAAATCGCTTGCGCCATCTGAGCCAGAGTCGTTACGCCTTTGACAGGCACGATGCCAATCCAATAATTCAAGAAGGTAATACCAGCAAACATGATTCCTAGGATTAAAGCCATAATCGATAGGGTGGCTGCGGCATTATGGGCTTTGGGTTTCTTGAAAAAGGGAACCGAATTGGAAATAGCTTCCACTCCAGTCAAGGAAGCAGAGCCGCTGGTGAAAGCACGAAGCAGCAAGATCAAACTTACTCCAGTAATCGGACTACCAATGCTCGCAGTTGCGTGATAGTCTAAATTCCCTGTCAGAATCTGCACAAAACCAAAACCAATCAACAATAAAGTGCTGACAATAAAAAGATAGACAGGAATCATCAAGGAAGTGGCCGATTCTTTTAATCCTCGGAGATTCATTAGCATCAGCAAGAGAACTAAGAAAATGGAAATATGTAAATTGTAAGGATGTAAGACGGGAATTGCAGAGGTAATTGCGTCCGCTCCAGAAGCGACCGAAACAGCCACTGTCAACATGTAATCTACCAGCAAGCTTCCGCCAGCAATCAAACCTGCCGTTGGAGATAGATTTTCTGTCGTCACCATATAAGCTCCTCCTCCTTGAGGATAAGCATGAATGACCTGACGATAGGAAATCGTTAAACTCGCTAACAAAATCAATACGACAATTCCTATGGGAAGCGACCACCAAATGGCACCAACAGAAACAGAAGTCAAGACTAAAACAACCTGCTCTGGTCCATAAGCAATCGAAGATAAAGCGTCACTGGAGAGCATGGCTAAAGCTTGCATCTTAGTCAATAAATGGCCATCTTCTCCCTCTTTTCCAGATTTTAATGGGCGTCCAATAAAAAAGCCTTTTAACTTGGCAAACATAAGTTCCTCCTTTAAAACATGAGCCATTCTACTCTTTTTCAGAAAACATGTCAATACTTTTCTGAAAATAAATTTCAACCTCCTACTTTTTATCCAATAATACATTTAAAGTTTCAAACTCAATCTTCTATAAAATTTTCCAGTTTTTCTGTAGACAACATGCTTGTTTATATGGGAGTGTCAAAAAACGAGCTTTATGTAAAACTCGTCTTTGATATATAAATTTCTTAAATCCTAGTGGTTGTTAGTAAAAGAATTCTATCTCAGAATAAATAAGATAGCAGCGAATCAGGACGAAGCCTCTATTTTCCGAATACACCAGTCAATCAGCTCTTCCAGTCGCTCAATGGCTTCGGTCATATGCAGGTAGCCCATGACTGCCTCAAAGCCGGTAGACATCCGGTAGGTGACGATGTCCGTATTCTTAGCCTTGGTGTGGCTGTTGGCATTGCGGCCGCGCTTGTAGATATCCTCTTCCTTCTCCGTCAGAATCCCTTCTTCCAGCATGAGAGAGATGAGATTAGCCTGAGCCTTGGCAGAAACGTACTTGGTCGCTTCCCTGTGCAGCTGATTTGGCTTGGTCAGCCCCTGAAAAATTAGGTGACGTCGGATATACATGGAGTAGACAGCATCTCCCTCAAAGGCGAGGGCAATGCCGTTAA
>NZ_CALIIB010000098.1 GCF_938020365.1 uncultured Streptococcus sp.
AAGATTGAAGGAATTACAGCGGAAATCCTGACAGAAGCTCTGGCTCAGGCTAAGAGAGCCCGCTTTGAAATTTTGGACTTGATTGAAGCGACTATTCCGGCTCCACGTCCTGAGTTGGCTCCAACTGCTCCGAAAATTGATACCATCAAGATTGATGTGGACAAGATTAAAATTGTCATCGGTAAAGGCGGAGAAACCATTGACAAGATTATCGCTGAGACTGGTGTTAAAATTGACATTGATGAAGAGGGCAATGTATCTATCTACTCTAGTGACCAAGCGGCCATTAACCGTGCCAAGGAAATCATTGCTGGTTTGGTTCGTGAAGCTAAAGTGGATGAAGTTTATCATGCCAAGGTTGTTCGGATCGAGAAATTCGGTGCCTTTGTCAATCTCTTTGACAAGACCGATGCCCTCGTTCACATTTCTGAAATGGCTTGGACTCGAACCAACAATGTCGAAGACTTGGTACAAATTGGTGATTTTGTCGATGTTAAGGTCATTAAAATTGATGAAAAAGGCCGTGTAGATGCGTCTATGAAAGCTCTCTTGCCACGTCCGCCTAAGCCAGACAAGCCAAAGAGAGATCACGATAAACATCAGGAAAAAGGGCATTTTCATAAGAAACATGAAGAGGCCCCTAGAACTAAATCGGAAGAATAATGAAAAAGGGAGTGATCAGGCTCGATTACCTTACAAATTTCTTTGTGTAGGGCCTGCTCCCTTATTTTACCTAATGAAAGGAGAAGAAGATGGGCTGGTGGAAAGAAGCCATTGAGATTGTAAAAGAAAATGATCCAGCTGCTCGTACTTCGCTGGAGGTCATCCTGACTTATCCAGGTGTCAAGGCCTTGGCAGCCCACCGTCTTTCTCATTTCCTCTGGAAGAGAGGCTTTAAGCTACTGGCACGCATGCACAGCCAATTTTGGCGTTTTTGGACTCAGATTGAGATTCATCCAGGTGCTCAGATTGAGTCTGGGGTCTTCATTGACCATGGTGGCGGGCTGGTTATCGGTGAAACGGCAATCGTTGAAAAGGGAGTGCTCTTGTATCATGGGGTGACCCTAGGAGGGACTGGTAAGGATACTGGGAAACGCCACCCAACTGTCCGTCGAGGAGCGCTCATCTCTGCTCATGCTCAAGTTATTGGGCCAGTGGAAATTGGCGAAAATGCTAAAGTTGGAGCGGGGGCAGTTGTCGTGGCGGATGTGCCTAGTGATGTGACCGTAGTTGGAATTCCGGCTAAGATCGTGCGTGTTCATGGTCGGAAAGATGAGCCAACCATCCACGAGGTAGAGGAGAAACGGGAATACTATCTAGACAAGCTGGAGCATGCCCGCGAAGCCAGCCACCATTCGTCGGAGCTCTAAGAAAGACTTGTTTTGAACAGTAACAAGACATCTTACGGAGGTCTTGTCAAGGAGTGTTTTAGCAAACTGTAACCCAATAGGCCCACTATAAGTGAAGCTGAAAATATGAGACCAAGCTGCGCCGTATAGAAAAGATGAAGGTGGATTTGCTGAAGGCTTAAAGAAAGAGGAGCTATGCTATTAGAAGAATTTGAAGATGTAGCTGGAGTTATTGAACCGACAGATAGGCAGATGATGGACAAGGGTGAGATTTGTGAAACTATCATCCTGTCCTTTAACGGAGAAATTCTACAACGTTTGATTGAGTCAGAAGATGCCTATCAAGGAGGCTATTTAAAAAATCTTAACGGACAATTTCCATGGTATGTATATAAATGTGATGGAAATCAAGTTGCGGTTATGACGGCACTTATTGGAGCTCCATCAGTGATTGGCCAACTGGAGGAATTAGCGGCTAGAGGCTTCAAGAATTTCATCATTCTAGGTTCCTGTGGTGTTTTGGACCGCTCAATTGAGGCGGACAAGATTATCCTGCCTGCAGCTGCATTGCGAGATGAAGGGACTAGCTATCACTATGCCCCACCGGGTGACGAAATCTCCTATGATGAATCCTTGTTGATTAAGCTGGAATTCATCTTTGACAAGCACGATATTGAGCATATCCGCACCAAGTCTTGGACGACTGATGCCTTTTATCGGGAAACGCCTGAGAAAGTCAAGCGTCGCTTGGCTGCTGGTGCCAAAGTGGTCGACATGGAAGCTTCGGCTATCATGGCTTGGAGTCAATTTCGCAAGACCAAGGTCTATCAGTTCTTCTACACAGCTGACTATGTGGATCATCATAACCGAATCTGGGATGCCCGCCATGAAGAGCGGACAGCTGATGCCATGACTTTTTTCACTATC
>NZ_CALIIB010000099.1 GCF_938020365.1 uncultured Streptococcus sp.
TCCTGCAAGGTAGCTAAGTCTTCTAAGTTAAAAACATGAATCCTACTCTTAGTCTGGCGGCTGATAACTGCCATCTTACTAACAGTATTAGCAAAGGAAGTCTGCCGAGTAAAGACAAAGATTTCTTCCGCCTGATCCAAAGCAGCTTGAGCGATAATAGCTGTCGCGGCTCCTCCAGCACCTAAAATGGTCATTTTTTTGCCCTGAATAGCAAAAGACGGCAAGCTCTTAAAAAATCCCTTGCCATCCGTATTATATCCTATCAATGTACCATTTTTATTCACCACTGTATTCACAGCCCCGATAAGACGGGCACTGGGAGTCAATTCATCAAGATATTGGATGACTTCCTGCTTGTAGGGCATTGACAAATTTATCCCAAACATATTATACCTTCGGATATTAGCAACGGTCGCTTCTAAATCCTCTGCTTCAATTTCCAAAGCAAGATAGACTCCATTGACAGCAGTCTTCTCAAAGGCAGTATTATGAATAAATGGTGAAATGCTATGCTTAATCGGCTTAGCAACCACTGCTGCTAGACGAGTATGGCCATCAATTTTCATTTAAAATCTCCCGTACAACCTTCATGTTTGCTAGGGAAACCTGACCTGGTGCACTCGGCTGTTCAACGCTGGCAAAAGACCAGCTCGAACCTGTCAAATCTGCAGCTAAGCGAGAAATCTTTCCGACTTTTCCCATAGAAATCGTTACATACTCTTGCTCAGGATTCAAAATCTTAAATCCACGAGTGTAGTTCATCAGGTCCAATACATCCTGCTCATTATGCGCCATGACAGAAACTTTGACCACTTTTGGTGCCAAACTTGTCAATTCTGACAAAATTTCCATCATATTTTCAGGCGTTTCCTCAAAATTATGATAGCTGAGAACTAAATTTGGAAACTCGAGCATTTCTTCAAATTTATCTTTATGCGAATAGTATTCAAAATCAACATAGTCTGGCGAATAAAAATTGGCTACTTCTTTGATAAGAGCAACATATTCATCATCTGACAGTTCAATTTCGCCACCTTCTCCGCGACTTCGCAGTGTGAAGAGCAATTCACGACCAGCAAATTTTTCGAAAATAGCAGGAGCAACGTTAAGAATGCTCTCTTTCGGCAAAAAGTCCGCGCGCCATTCGATAATGTCAGCATCATCATAACGACTCACATCAATTGCTTTAGCCTCTTCTAAACTTCTGGGCATGATTGAAACGACTAATTTCATTTGTCCACCTTAATTGTAAATACCTTGAGGTAGTTACTATTCTCATCTTTCTTATTGTATACAAAGTCTGCTGGCAGACCATATTCCGCTAGATAGCGGTGAGGAACTCCTGCAAATCCTTTTTCAATTTCTTTTTTAAACTTACTTTTAGAAACATTAGCTGCGTTGGTCGAAAGAATCAATGTTCCTTTCGGACTCAAGATTTCCAAGGCCTGAGCTACCAAACGATGGTAATCTTTCGCAACAGAGAAGGTCTGCTTTTTATTGCGAGCAAAGCTCGGCGGATCTAGGACAATTACATCATACCTCAACTCGTGACGCTTGGCGTATTTGAAATAATCAAAAACATCCATGACCACGAAACGATGTGGCTCTAAATCCAAACCATTGGCTTCAAAATGCGCCTGAGAAAGCTCACGGCTACGTTTGGCCAAATCCACCGAAGTTGTTTGACTGGCACCGCCCATGGCAGCTGCCACCGAGAAAGCTGCTGTATAAGAAAACATATTGAGCAGACTTTTTCCGCTAGCTAAGCCGTCAACCAAACTTCCCCGCACCTCGTGCTGGTCCAGAAAAATCCCAGTCATCAGGCCATCATTCATGAAGACTTGATAGCGCACGCCATTCTCCAAAACCGTAAAATAGGCTGGCGCTTCTGCTCCATAGAGATGGGCAGACTCATAGTCCAAGCCCTTGAAGCGAATCTTCTCGTAAGCTCCAGTGACCTCAGGAAAGACCTGCTGGAAAGCAGCCACTATCTGGTCCTTGGTTGAAAAAACAAAGGAATTGTACCAAGAGAAAACGGCATAGTTCTCATAGATATCAACCGTAAAACCGCCAAAACCGTCACCTTCTTGGTTAAACAGGCGATAGGCTGTCGTATCCTCTGCATGACGGTAATAAAAACGCTTGTCTTTAGCTTTTTCAAACAAATGCTGAAAGAAAGCGGAGTTCAGCTCTACCTTAGCATAGGAAATCAGCCAGCCAAGTCCCTTATTTTGTAAGGAGAGATAAGCCGTTCCCAAGAACTTCCCCTGCTGACTATGCAATTCCACACATTGATCGGTGAATGAAAGAGTTGGAAAATCATTCTTATCTAGAACTAAAATTCCTTTTCTCAACTTTTCCTCTGTCTGTTTATTAACAGTAAGTTTCTTCATAAGCATTATTATACCAAATATTGTGAAAATTCTCAAAGCATATTTATTATTTTCACATAATACTTGTTTTAGTAGAAGAAATTTTCAACATTTTATATATTAAGTATTTATTTTAACAGGCGGACTTTCAAGCAAGCTTCCCTACTACTACTTTCCACTATCTATCATGAAGCAAAGCCTGTTTAACCTTAGGTATGTTTTCGAACAATCTTTAAGCTAGGGAATAATTGCCCTTATTTAAATTACTTTACAAATAAAATAAACTAAGCACTAAATCACCTCAATTTTTCCTCAACTTGAAAAATTGTGATATACTTAGAAGAAGAGAATTTTTAGGAAATAAGACAAGGAAGTATCTTTCTGTGAAAAAAATAACCAAGAATTTACTCAATTTTATGAGTACAAGGCTCGGTTTCGTCTTGAGCTTGCTCACGATTTATTGGTTAAAAACCATGTGGGCTTATACCGTTGATTTTAATTTAGATATTCAAGGGGCCTATCAAATTTTTCTGGCTCTGATTAACCCTTTCCCAATTGGACTTTTACTGATTGGACTCGCTCTTTATATCAAGCCGACTAAGCTTTTTTATTGTGTCAGCACGGCTATCTACATCATGCTCTTTGTCTGGTTGGTCTCAAACTCCATCTACTACCGTGAGTTTACCGACTTTGTGACAGTCAATACCATGTTGGCCTCTAGCAAGGTGTCTGCAGGCCTCGGGGCAGCAGCCATGGAGCTCTTCCGCCCTTGGGATGCTATCTATATCATTGATTTTCCAATTCTGGGCTGGCTTTTTTATAAAAAGTATATTCGCTTGGATCATCGTAGGTTTAATTTCCGCGCCAGCTTTGCCGTGACATCCCTATCAGCGATGCTCTTTTCAGCCAATCTTTTCCTGGCAGAAATTGATCGTCCTGAGCTACTGACACGCGGATTTTCAAATTACTATGTCGTTCGTGCCCTTGGTCTTCCTGCCTTCCTCGGCTACAGCGCTAATCAAACCTATGCTGCTAATAAAGAGCGTTCCAAAGCCTCTGCCAAGGATCTAGAGCCTGTTGAACAATATATCCAATCCCACTATGCTGAGCCAAACTCTGAATACTACGGCATTGCCAAAGGCCGCAATGTTATCTATGTCCATCTAGAGAGCTTCCAGCAGTTTCTGATTGATTATAAACTGCAGATGGAGGGTAAGGAATACGAGGTTACGCCTTTCCTCAACTCCCTTTACCACTCCAACTCAACTTTAGCTTTTTCAAATATCTTTAATCAGGTTAAGGCTGGAAAGACTTCTGATGCGGAGACCATGATTGAAACAGGTCTCTTTGGTCTCAACCAAGGCTCCTTCATGGTAAACTATGGCGGTACTAATACTCAACAGGCAGCACCTTTCATCTTATCAAAAAATGGAGACTACACATCTGCCGTTTTCCATGGAAATACAGGTAGTTTCTGGAACCGCAACACTGCCTACAAGCAATGGGGTTATAATTATTTCTTCGATGCGTCTTACTTTACCAAGCAAGACGAGACCAACTCCTTCCAGTATGGCTTGAACGATAAAATTATGTTCAAAGATTCCATAAAATATCTGGAACATTTGCAGCAGCCTTTCTATGCCAAATACATCACTGTCTCTAATCACTATCCTTATACGACCAGCTTGATTGGCGATGAGATTGGTTTCCCATTGGCAGATACCAAAGACGAAACCATCAATGGCTACTTTGCAACAGCAAACTACCTCGACTCCGCTGTCAAAGCCTTCTTTGACTACCTGAAAGAATCTGGACTCTATGAAAATTCAATTATCGTCCTTTACGGTGACCACTATGGAATTTCCAATTCTCGTAATCCAGCTTTGGCACCTTTGATCAATAAAAATTCTGAGACATGGTCTAGTTACGACAACGCCATGTTGCAGAGAGTGCCATACATGGTCGTGATACCTGGAATGGAAAAGGGAAAAATCATCGATACCTTTGGCGGACAAATCGATATGCTGCCAACCTTGGAGCATTTATTGGGGATTGACTCCAAAAATTACCTTCAAGTCGGGCAAGACCTCCTCTCACCTCAGCACCAGCAAATCGTGGCTTTCCGATCAACCAATAACTTTGTAACACCAAAATACACAAGTTATAGCGGCCGCATTTACAACACACAAACTGGTGAGGAGATCACTCTGCCAGACGAGTCAACAACGGCTGAACTAGAAGCTATCCGAACAGCCGCAAATACACAGCTGAAAATGAGCGATGCTATTCAGACAGGGGACCTATTCCGCTTTTATACGGGCAATAATCTAGGAAAAGTCAATCCTGATGATTACAACTATATCAACTCTTTGAAAGCCCTCAAGGCCATTGAGAAAGAAAAAGGTGATCAATCGACTAGCCTTTATTCCAAACGTGGCGGTGTATCCTCTGTGGATCTCTTTAATTCACCAAGTTATCGAGTACTTCACCCAGAACAATTTCACTCTAGCACTAGCAGCGAAGAGGGAACTAGCGGAGAGTCCTCTAGCTCTTCTAGCTCCTCCAGTTCGAGTGCTAGTCCCTAATATCTATGAAAAACTACTTAACTCTTCCTAAAGCATTGAAAAATGTTTTAGGAAGAGTTTTTCATTTTTGAAGCACAAAAAAGATTGAAAACGTGAGCCACAAAGCCTGTCTTCAATCTTTTCTTATTTTTATTCATATTATGCAATCACTTCAAAAACGGAAGCGGTCAGATTCTCCACATAGAAGGGTCTCTTATGACGACTATTGCCGACCAACAAACGTAGGTGATCCGCATTCTCAAGGTAATAGGGCAAGCCACTTGCATTAAAAATGATTTCATAATGTTTTTCATCTTTAATCTCAAAAATGACGATACCGCTGCCGGCAAAGGCTTCTCTTACAAAGACATGTTTGTAAATCTCTTCATAGGTTTGATAAGAAAATTCCTTCTGACTTGTCTTTAAGTGAATAATCTGCTTGATATAGTCAATACTCTCCTGATGTTTGCTGATCAATTCCCAATTCACTTGGTTGACAGCATCGGGAGCATTGTAGCTATTCATTGCTCTGTCACGGTCGCTAGGCAGGACTTGGCCCTCTTCGCCTGTTCCTACTAGTTTTGTGCGGGAAAATTCTTGGCCCAATTCCATAAATGCCATTCCCTGCATGAGCAAGTTCATAGCTGTTGCCAGCTCAATTCTTTTGGTCCGAGTGACCTCATCATCTTCTGGGTGCAAGTCAACCAGCAAGTCATGCAGGTTGAAATTATCATGCGCCTCCACATAATTCAGAACCTGAGTTGGTGTCAAATAGGAGCCTAACTCACTGCTGCCCAGAATAGCCTTGGCTATGATATCCTCAGTCGCTTGTCCGCTCACATATCCAGCTTTCAGACCACCATAGACTTCAGCACCCTTTATCGCATCGCGCTGAGTATCATTGAAAAAGCCGATTCGCGGCAGTTGATAAGCATTGTCTTTCTTAGCCTTGTCCTCTGGCATCAGGCCTGTCCCCATATCCCAACCTTCACCATAAAGCAAAATCCGT
The DNA here is from genome assembly GCF_938020365.1 of uncultured Streptococcus sp. GTDB lineage: Bacteria > Bacillota > Bacilli > Lactobacillales > Streptococcaceae > Streptococcus. Next base: position 5,946 of record NZ_CALIIB010000099.1, read on the forward strand.
GGATCAATTTTGTCCATTTCTTCTCGGATGATATTCATGGTGGTGACATCATGGATTCCCATCAGATCAAAACGGAAGCCATCCACATTGAATTCTTCTACCCAATAGCGAAGTGAATCAATCATGAATTTGCGGAACATTTCATGCTCACTGGCCGTCTCGCTGCCAACTCCGGTACCGTTTTGGAAAGAACCGTTGGGATTCATCCGGTAGTAATAATCGGGAACCGTTGACTGAAAGGCTGAGTCAAAGGTGGAATAAATATGATTGTAAACCACATCTAAGGTCACAGAAATCCCTGCATCATGATAAGCCTGAATCATGGTTTTCAAATCTCGGATAGCCTGACCTGGATCATCTGGATTAGAAGAAAAACTGGTTTCTGGTGCATTGTAGTTCTGCGGATCATAGCCCCAGTTATAAGTAACTTGGCCATTTTCATCATAGTCCTTATGTCGGTCAGAAACCGGCTGGAGCTGCACCACATTGATACCTAGATTGCGAATGTAATCAAAAGTAGTCTGATCTCCCTGACTATTTCTAGTGCCACGTTGACAAGCACCTAAAAAAGTCCCTCGCAAATGCTCTGCGACACCTGAACTAGGCGATTTGCTAATATCTCGGATATGCATCTCATAGATGACCGCCTGATTTGGGTTATCTAAACGCCAAGTTGCCTCCTTGCCTTGACATACCTTAAAACCAGCAACAGTCTTGTCCTGTTCGGCAACAATAGCTGAACGCTTGCCATCTGGACTGGTAGCGATTGTATAAGGATCGCGCGTCAAAAAATGCTGGTTCTCAAAATGAACATGATACTGGTAGGCCTTACCAGCTAAATCTTCTGGCACTTCCACCGACCAAACTCCGATTGTATTTTTAGCATGATCGTGCGAGTAAATCTCTCCCTTTTCCATAGGGAATTCTTTATAAACGGCTGCTTGATTATCAGAAGTTTCATAGACTAGCAATTCAACCTTTTTGGCTGTCGGAGCCCAAACTTTAAACTCATTTACTTGCCCCTGCAGACGATGCCCAAGCCAGCCTTGATAGCCCCAGCATTCGTCAAAATAATCCGACCGCATGGCCACATCGAAATTATGAGGGCGTCGCCGCGAATATTGGTGGCTCGTCGTCGCCGCTTGCAAGGAATAGTAGACCTGATGATCGCCTTCAATCAACCAAACCTCTGTGGGCAAATGTACTGGCAATAAATCAATGTGGTAGTCGCAAGATTGGCTGGACCAGTCTGAACGCTTGACAATCACATGAGCCTGATTGAGAGGCTCCCAACTTTTAAAAGATAGTTCTCCCTGGATACCAAAATAATCTAGTTTAGAAAAAGGTGCTTCTTTTCCCCACTGATCTGTCTGCCACTGCCACAAATCATAAGAAAAGTAATCTCCCTTAGGATTGTGGTAATGGACAATGACCTTATAGTCTAGCATTTTCATTTATCTCTTCATTCTAATTTTTCTAAGGAAAGAGCGCTCTCATCGATTTCATCTATATTGGCGAAAAACTCCAGATGATTGTGCAAAACTTCCAATTCTACTGGTGTATCTCCTCCGTACTCACCGTCCAGATTCAACATAAAGGGTGCTTTTTTATCCAATACTTCTAGCTTCAATTTGCTAGTTTTCAGATATTCAACATTAGCATCCGTCACATGTTGGCCACCATTAATTGCTTGTATGATGAGACTAAGCATATCAAACAACTTGGCCGTTTTTACAAGAATCAAGGTGAAATTTCCATCGTCCAGTTTTGTATCTGGCGCTAGTTTTTCAAAGCCTCCGATAGAATTAGTCAAGGCTGCAAAGACAAGCGAAATCTTGCCCTCAAAAACACCATGGTCATGCTCAATCCGTACCTTACGGGATTTGGAGCGTGGCAGCATTTTGGCTCCTTCGGCTACATAAGCCAGATAGCCTAGACGGGTCTTGACTTCACTAGGGACGCTGTAAGTCAGCTCTGTCAGCGTGCCCGCCGCCGCAATGTTGATAAAGTATTTGCTGCCATAAGCCCGGCCGATATCCATCTGAATCGTCTGGTTTTTTTCGATAATTCGAGCCGCAGCCACCGGATCTCCCATCGGAATTTTCAAGGCACGCGCATAATCATTGGTCGTACCAGTTGGGATGAAAGCCAGCTTAGGGCGCACATCTAAGCCCGCAACCCCATTCACTACTTCATTGATAGTCCCATCTCCACCAGCTGCTATGACCAAATCAAAACCTGCTCTTGCTGCTCTTTCAGCTTCTCGCTGAGCAGAGAAAGGCTCTGGAGTTGTCTGGTAGGCACTGGTCTCATAGCCAACATCTTCCAAGACATCCAAGACTTCGGCAATATTTTTTTTGATAATTTCCTGCCCAGAAGTTGGGTTATAAATCAATCTTGCTTTTTTTATTTTATTTTCCATACTCAGCCTCACAAGCTATCTAGCCAGTCCTCATCTCGAATCTCGATCCCAAGTTCTTGAGCTTTGGTTAATTTGCTGCCTGCATCGCTACCTGCCACCACCAAATCTGTCTTTTTAGACACACTTCCAGCGACATTTGCACCCAAGCTCAGCAATTTTTCTTTAGCTTGATTCCGTGTTAATTTTTGTAATTTTCCGGTCAATACGACTGTTTTACCAGCGAGAGCGGCATCAGCTGCCACTTTCTCCCCTAGATAGTCTAGGTTGACGCCAGCTTCTTGTAATTCTTGCAGCAGAAGCTGACTGCCTTCCTGCTCAAAGTAAGAATGCAGACTCTGCGCGATAACTGAACCCAAGCTGTCAATAGAGGAAATTTCCTCTTGACTTGCCTGAGACAGCTTGATCATATCGTGGAATTTCTCCATCAAAATCCGACTAGCCTTGCTTCCCACGTGACGGATTCCCAGACCAAAGAGCAATTTCTCTGCTGAATTTTCCTTAGAAGCTTGAATGGCATTATACAATTTATTCGCTGATTTTTCCTTAAAGCCGTCCAAGGTCAGCAAATCTTCTACAGAAAGTCGGTAAATTCCAGCCACATCCTTAACCAAGTCCTTATCAAAGACCTTTTCGACCACTGCTGGACCAAGACCAGTGATATTCATGGCATCCCGGCTGGCAAAGTGGATCAAGCCTTCCTTGATTTGGGCTGGACAGAGGGGATTGATGCAGCGCAGAGCGACTTCATCTTCAAAGTGCACCAAGTCACTCTCACAGCTCGGACAGTGGCTTGGTATTTCCAGAGGCTCCTCTGAGACCCGCTTAGACTCCACCACGCGCAAGACAGCAGGAATAATATCCCCTGCCTTATAGACGATAACGGTGTCTTTCTGACGAATATCCTTCTCTGCAATATAGTCTACATTGTGCAAAGTTGCTCGGCTGACAGTCGTTCCCGCTAGCTGCACTGGCGTCAGATTGGCTGTCGGAGTCACAACTCCTGTCCGACCGACTGTCCAGTCAACAGACAGAAGCTGTGCTTCTTTTTCCTCAGCTGGAAACTTATAGGCGATGGCCCACTTAGGTGCCTTGACAGTAAAGCCAAGCTCCTCTTGCACCGCCAAGTCATTGACCTTGATGACAATACCGTCAATCTCATAAGGAAGACTATCCCGCTCCTGAGCAATCTTTTCAATAAACTCCCAAACGGCATCAATCGAATCCGCTAGAAAATGAATCGGATTAACTGAAAAGTCCAAAGACGCCAGCTTGTTTAAGACGGCTTCCTGGCTGCTAGCCTCAGTCGGACTGGCTTCTTGGTAGAGGAATGTTGCTAGATTACGCTTGGCCACAACTGCTGTATCCAACTGGCGCAAGGTTCCTGCTGCCGCATTGCGGGGATTGGCAAACTCAGGCTCACCGTTCTCCTGCCGCAGCTGATTGACCGCATCAAAGGAAGCCTTGGGCATGTAGCACTCTCCACGAACCGTAATATCCAGCGGTTCTTTCAAAGTCAGGGGAATATCCTTGACCCGCTTGAGGTTTTCCGTGATATTTTCACCAACAGAGCCATCTCCCCGAGTCGCCCCTGCTACCAAGATTCCCTTTTCATAGGTCAGGGAAATAGAAAGCCCATCAATCTTGAGCTCACAAATATAGGAAACCTGGGGAAATTCCTTGCGAATCCGCTGGTCAAAAGCCATTAATTCTTCACGTGAAAAAGCATCCTGCAAACTAAAGAGAGGATACTGGTGTGGATATTTTTCAAATCCTTCTAAAATCTTCCCTCCCACCCGATGCGTCGGGCTATCAGGTAGGATATCAGTTGGGTACTTTTCTTCTAACTCCACTAACTCGCGATAGAGTCTGTCATACTCGCTGTCCGATACACTTGGCCTGTCTGCCGTATAGTATTCATAGGCGTATCGGTTAAGCAATTTGACTAATTCTGACATTCTTTCTTTCATACTTCTATTTTATCACAAATACACAAAATCTTCCTCTATTTGTTCCGAATTCTCACTAAAAAAGAGGACATAAAAAGAGCGGAAATCCGCTCTCTACTGTCTTATTTTGTTAAATCAATCCTTTTAGCAATCTGGTTAAGAATGATCGCTCCAGCAATCAAAGAAGCAAATTCTCCAATGGCCGTTGTGAACCAAGTCAGGAAGAATGGCAAGCCCTGCAATAAATACAACTCTGCTGCAATCGTCACCATCGAAATTGAGAAGAAAATGGCAAAATAGAAATGATCCAAACGAAGCAAATCTTTGATCAGGTATTGATTCTTATAGCGACTGAAGAGGTAGACACCTAATGATAGGAAGACTAAAGTTGACCAGCCACCGACAAAGACGTCAATGATCCCAAAACTATAGAGATTGGCAATCATACAGCCGATGGTCACTCCCATGATATATTTACGATTATAAAAGGCCATAAAGTTCATCATCTCAGAAATTCTGAACTGGTAAGCACCATAGCTTATAGCATTTAAAGGGGGCGTAATCGTAAGGGCTACATAAATAGCAGCAACAATGGCAATCTGAACCAAATCACGGACTGATAAGTTTTCTTGTTTCATGTTTTCTCCTTTAGCGCATGAGCGCGTGTAATATGCTTGGCGAAAGAAGTTAAGCGCCAAGGGTTGCGTCAGACGGGAAAATTATTTCCCCAAAATCGACAACTTCACTAGTATAGCATAAATCCTAGAAATGTGATAGACTATGCTTATGAAAACTTTGATTAAAAAATTCTTTGACAATGAGGTTCTATCCTACCTTTTCTTTGGTGTGGCAACAACTGTCGTATCCGTTGTTAGTCGGATGCTCTGCTATGAACTGACAGGAAACGAACTACTAGCTACGATAACCGGTGATATTCTGGGGATTCTCTTTGCCTTTGTGACCAACGATACTATCGTTTTCAAGCAGAAAAGACAGGGCTGGCCAGTTCGATTGGTCAAATTTTTCACTGCCCGACTGGCAACTATGGCCTTGAACTTGCTGCTAACCTTTATCTTTGTCACTAGCTTCCCGCAAATTATTGGTCAATTCGTCCACAACGATATTAAGATGGTCAATACCATTGAAACCTTGATAGCTCAAGTGCTGATTATCATTCTCAACTACGTCTTCAGCAAGATTTTTGTCTTTAAAAATAAGGCAGAATAAGAGTAGAGCAGCTATTTCACCTATAGAAACAAAACTGGACCAGATATTTCTGGTCCAATTTTATTTTATATTTCCAAACTTGGATGCTCAGCTGTCAGATGGGTAATATCACCCTTGACCCCAAAATAGTCCTCAATCAGAGTCTGGAGTTCTATTATGGCTGATTTGGCACGCGCCGCTTGCTCTCCATTGATAGCCTCGATAACCAAAATGGCATCCTTGGTATCTTCCGTCAGCATGGTCCGCTGGGCTTCTCGCCAGTTAAGACAACGGCAGACCGCTCCCTCATCATCATAGTAGATGATTTCTTCCGGTAAAGCTGGTGCATCAGTCTCAGATCCTAGTGGAAAGAACGCTTCACCACCCTTGGCCTTTCCCAGATAAAGGCCGCCGACAATCTTGTTCAAATCTTCACCGCCACATGGAACCGCATAAGAGAGGGAAACACTATTATAAATATCTACTAAAGGATTGATGGGGTTAAATTCCCGTCCTTGACTGACCCGCTTGAGTAGGGCTTCGATAGAGGAACGCGCTCCTTTTTTGGTCTTAAATTGGCTGAAAGCCTGCCGCCACTCCTGAATGACATCATTCTGAGTGAAATTCTCATCTGGAATAAAGTCTGCTGCTCGCTTTGCGCCCATATCCAGCAGGGATTTGAAATAAGGATCCTTACTTTCATCAACTCTATTATCCAGCCTCTTGACCACTAAAACACTAATCTGAGCTTCTGGAAACAAAGCCCAAAATTCATTTTCAACTGCAATTTTCATGTTCTACCTCAATAATTTCTTTTCTGTCCTTTTTTGACCAGCTCCCAGTCCTTGGTAATATTCTCTCGGACGCGAACCAGCAACTTTTCTAACTCTTTTCGCTCGTTTTCTGAAAATTTTTCCAACGAAACCTGCTCCGAATATTCGTTTTCCGCTAAGATAAGAGGATAGAGGGCCGCCCCCTTTTCGGTAACAAACCATTCCTTGTTCTTGCGGTTATTGGTAGCTGGCCGCTGTTCCAGTAAACCCTTGCTTTCTAGCTTTTTGACTGAACGAGCCACCGTCGAGCGATCCACCTTGAGCAAATCCGACAGCTCCTCCTGAATGATTCCAGGATTCTCCGCAATCCGCACCAGATAGAGATACTGCCCCCGCGCCAAATCTATGTCACGGAACTCAATATTAGCGATGGAATCCAGAGCCCGAGCAATGATTCCAATCTCACGTAAAATTGACATACCTTCTCCTTCTGAAGATAGTATAGCAGATTTTTATTGCAAATGCAATAAAATACTTCTGGATATTTATTTTTGAAAAATTTCATGAAGAACTAAACTTCCTGATCCAACGACTCTTTGTATCTTTTCGACTCTTTCCCATACCACTCTTCGATGGAGTAGTCAGATAACTGGCGGTAATCTTCCAAATATTTTTTGAGATAGTAGCCTTGAAAATTGTTCACACTTAAAACATACAGAAAGTAAAGGAAGGGGACAAATATTATTGGATTAATGGCTACAAAAATTGAACGAAAGGTACCATTTTGCTGAATAAGATCCGAGTTTGGGAAAAAGATACGGAAAATAACTATTAGGAATAGGATAAGCCCTCCGTACCTTTTTGCAAATACAACAAAACGGTCGAGAAAATCTGCTCCTCTATTTGAGTAAGTAGACTCTTGATACAAAATTTCGAGCGTATTCTTCTGAAAATTTTGAAATAGTCTAATAAAGTACAAAATAAAAGCAACCGTATATAATGCGCCAGATAAAATCATTCCTATTATCGTTCCTGCTCCAGCTATACCTATTACTAGACACTGCAAACAAAGAAGAAAAATCATAAAATTAGACCATACATTGAAGTAATAATATGATAGTATTGACTGATTTTTTATTTTGGTTAGATCAATTAAATAGCCAACAAACCCTACAAATCCCAATCCCAATAAAGCACCATTTATGAGACTTACTTTCATAAATAAAAACTGCAAATTTTGAGAATCAACCCAAATACTAAAAAGAAAGATTAGAAATAGGATAAATTGTATTGTAACAAATCCTAAAAGCTTTCCCTCATAACCTTTTTCATTGAAATCCTCAAATGAAGTTTTGATATACTGATCTGTCACTAAATTCATACTTTCCTCTAACGAGGCATTAAAAATTGTTTGTTTCATATTTCACCTATTATACATCTGTATCCTTATCTGCTTGTCCTTCGTCATCAAATCTCAGAATAAGCTCACCACTACGACTTTCAAAGTGCGATACGAAGCGGCTTTGGATGCTTGCATTGAGGACAGCTCCGACGATTAGCACCTTGGCAATCAGGATAAACCAAAACATGATAATCACAACCACCACTGAGCCGACAAAACGCACATCTAAAAAGCGATCCAGGTAAGCTTCAATATAAACAGTAAAAAGGTTCATGAGGCTATAAATGATAGCAAGAACCAAGGTCGCACCTGGTAGGACATAGCGGATTTTAGGAATTTTCACATTAGGTAACGAAAAATAAAGCAGAATCAGCGAGAGAAAGAGCATCAGATAAATCGTAGGCTCTGTCATGGTCAGCAACTGCTGGTAGAGGCCACGGTCAAACTGCCAGAAATTATAAAGAATCCCAACCAGCATTCGACCAAATAGGGTCAAAACGAGCGACAAGCCTAGCAAGACTTGTAAGCCTAGACTCATGATAAAAGCAAAGATGCGCTCCCAGATAAGACCCCGCCCTTGCTTCGTACCATAGCATTTGTTAAAAGCCTTTTGCAGAAAAGTCATACTCTGGGAAAAAGTCCACAGGGCAGACAGGATAGAAATACTCAGCAAACCTGTCGATGGCTTGGTCAGCACATCACGGACAACCTTGGCGATCGTCAGATACAATGACTCTGGCAGTAAGTCTTTCAGCGCAACCAAGAGCTCATCTGGCCGAATTTGAAAATAGGGCAGAATATTTGCCGAAATCAATAACAAGGGAAAAATCGAAATCAGAAAATAATAGGCCACAGCAATGCTGGTAATATCTGCCTCCGACGCCTGATAAAAATGGAAAAAAGCTCTGAGAAATTCATTTTCTCTCATCTTTTTGATGAATCCTGTCACATCTCTCTCCTATTCAAAAAGGCTGGGACAATCCCAGCCCTCTATGCTTAATAAGTCCCTTCTTCGCCCTGGCTGGTTAGAATCACAGGGCCATCTTTGGTAATGACAAATTGGTGCTCATATTGGCAAGAAAGACCGCCATCTAGGGTTTTATGTGCCCAACCGGTCTCAAAGTCTGTGTCAATTTCCCAAGTACCTGTATTGATCATTGGCTCAACTGTCAGAACCATTCCCTCCCGCAAACGCAGGCCACGTCCCGAACGGCCGTAATGCGGCACCATTGGCTCTTCATGCATGGTTGGGCCAACCCCGTGACCAACCAAATCACGAACTACTCCATATCCATGGCTTTCAGCGTATTCTTGAATGGCTGCACCAATGTCTCCGATACGATTGCCAACTTGTGCGGCTGCAATTCCTCGGTAAAGACATTCCTTGGTCACATCCATGAGTTGCTGCGCTTCTGGACTAATCTGTCCAACAGCATAAGCCCAGCAAGAGTCTGCGACACCACCACGGAAGCTTTCTGTATATTGCTTCATCTGCTCTACGTTGTTAAAGTCCAGCTTAGATACATCCAGCTCAGCCTTGTCGACTAAGCCAACAACCATGTCCACACAGATGATATCACCTTCTACCAATTTTTGATGGCGAGGAAAGGCGTGAGCCACCTCGTCATTAAGAGAACAACAAGTCGCATAAGGATAATCCATGATACTGCCCTCTACGCCAATCTGAAGGGGCAAGGCATTAGCTTCTTTACAGCGCTTGCGGACATATGCTTCGATGTCCCACATGTCAATACCTGGCTTGATCAAATCTCTCAAGCCGATATGAACAGAAGCTAAGAAATCTCCACTCTTGTCCATTAAATCAATCTCACGTTGTGATTTTATAGTAATCATTATTTACCTCTTTACTAAGTAATTTTTACAGTAATCGTTGCTTTGGCAACGATGAGCGAATCTAAGTAGATATCATAGTCAATCACTGCTGTCCGTCGCGTCTGATGAATAATACGTGGCCGAATCTGCAGGACATCATCAATCTGAACAGCCTGAAAGAAATGAATCATCATCTGATCAACGATTAAGCTCTGACTATTCGTCGTCATCAACTGCTGCGTAATCCGAGTGATAATTTCCGTCAAGACGCCATTAGCCAAGATTCTATTTTGCTCCAGCATGAAAGGCTCGACAGTGAAAGAAAAAATATCCTCTTGCCGATGAAGCTTCTGGCCTACCTGCTCACTGAAGGTCGGTAGACTGGAAATCTGTGAGCGGCTCATTTTCTCCATAATATCCCGACGTGTAATCACTCCAAGGAGAGTCTGATTGCCACGCACTACCGGAATCATCTCAAAATCCTCTGCAATCATGCGCTGACTGATATTAGCAATATTTGCTGAAAGACCAGTCATGAAAATCTTTCGGGTCATAACCTTATCCAAGGTAGTCAAAGGAGACTTATCTCCCGCATCCCGCATCGTCACGACACCAACCAGCATTTGATGCTGATTAACGACTGGAAAACGGCTGGTCCGATTACGACGAACCAAGTCCAGATAGTCACGAACGGTATCTGTGTCGTGTAAGAAACCATATTCGTGACTGGCCCTATAAACCTGCTCTACTGTCAAAATATCAGTTTTAATCTGGATATTGGACAGGGCGCGGTTAATCATGGTCGCCACAGTATAGGTATCGTGCTTGGTTCTTAGGACGGGAATTTCAATACGATTGGCCAGTTTTAAAACCTCTGGATCGACTTCAAATCCTCCCGTTACTAGCACGGCATTCTCATTTTCAAGAGCCAAGATCTGAATCTGCGTCCGATCCCCGACAATAAGTAGGCCGCCTTCGTTTAAGTAACGTAGGATATTTTGCTCGGTCATAGCTCCGATGGAGAACTTGTTAAATTCTTTTTCTAGTCCTTTTTCACCAGCAAGCACCTCTGAACCAGTAATATCCGCAATTTCCTTGTAGGTCAGGTGCTCTAAAACAACCTTTTTCGACTTCACTCGGATAGTCCCACTTCTGGGTCTGGTTTCGACAATTCCTCTATTTTCAGCTTCCTTGATCGCTCGGTAGGCCGTTCCGTCGCTGACCCCCAAGTAATTTGAAATACTCCGAACACTGACCCGCTTGCCAATTGGAAGATTTTCAAGATAAGCCAAAATTTCCTGGTGTTTACTCATTGAAATCTCCTTTTTCGTAGCGATATTCGGTGTAATCTCTCATCTTTCTCGTATAGCGGTCGCTCCCCTTAAACTGACGGAAGAGCTTAAAACCAGCTTTCAGTGCAACTTTCTGACTAGCAATATTCTCTTCATGCGTAATGATGGCTAGACGCTTAAAATCGAATTTCGTAAAGGAAAGAAAAACCAATTCGCGGACAACTTCGGTCATCAAGCCCTGTCCCCAATAGTCCTTCCTCAAAAAATATCCTAGTTCAGCTTCTTTTTTTATCTCATCCATTTTTTCAAATTTAATGGAACCAATCATTTCATTCGTTTCTTTATCACAAATTGCCCAGATTCCCAAGGGATTTTTCATAAAATAATTGGCGATGACATATTCACTTTCTTGCAAGCTACTTTCAGTCGGAAAAATAAACTCGGTATTATCCGGATTGGAAGCAATTTTATAAAGGGATTCTGCATCTCCAAAAAGAATCGGGCGTAAAAATGAATGCTCCGTTTCAATAAAAGAAAAAGCTGCTAACTGTGTCCACAAATTCATAGGCTTCCTCTATAAAAAATAAGCGATGAACGCTTATTCTTCGATGAGCTGGATATCAGCACCCAGACTTCTTAATTTTTCAATAATATTGGAATAACCGCGTAAAATAAATTCAATATTGGTAATCTCTGTTCGGCCTTGAGCCATCAGACCAGCAATCACCAAGGCTGCACCCGCACGCAAATCCGTAGCTTTCACAGAAGCACCTTGCAGCTGATTTGGTCCTTCATAGACGATCTGATTGCTAGCAGTTGAGATTTTACCAGTCATTTTTGCCAATTCAGCGACATGGTTGACCCGTTTCTCATAGATGGTATCAACGATTTTTCCATGGCCATGAGCTGTCAGCAAAAGCGGAGTGATTGGCTGCTGCAAATCCGTAGCAAAGCCAGGATAAGGCGAAGTCTTGATGTTAATAGCTTTTAATTCCTTCTGCCCTTCTACAAAGATGCTGTCTTCTGAAATGGTCATGCGCACACCCATTTCCTCTAGCTTAGCAATGAAACTTTCCAAATGTTCATAAAGGACATTATTGATCTGGACACCTTGTCCAATTGCCGCCGCCAAAGAAATATAGGTCCCAGCTTCAATCCGATCTGGAATCACTTGATGGCGCGTTCCATGAAGGCTATCTACACCTTCAATCGTGATAATATCAGTCCCAGCCCCACGAATATGAGCTCCCATATTGTTAAGTAGCGTAGCTACATCGATGATTTCTGGCTCACGCGCTGCATTTTCAATCACCGTACGCCCCTCAGCCTTGACTGCGGCCAACATCGTATTAATCGTAGCACCGACACTAACGGTATCCATGTAAATACTAGCTCCAGCCAAGCGTTTACCACCCGTTGACAATTTCATATAATTGCCTTCCATGGTCATATGAGCGCCCATCGCTTCAAAAGCCTTGAGATGGAGATCAATCGGACGAGGACCAAGGTCACAGCCCCCAGGAAGCCCAACTGTCGCTTCTCCAAAGCGGCCTAGTAAACTTCCATAAAAATAATAAGAAGCCCGTAAACTATTGATTTTACCAGATGGCATCGGCATATTCTTGATATTTCTAGGATCAACCTCCAAGCAATCGCCAGACCGCTTGACAGTCGCTCCCATGATTTCCATAATCTCGATGAGGCTATCAACATCCGAAATCGCCGGCACACCATCTAAAGTAACAACATTATCAGCTAAAATAATAGCTGGGATAAGGGCCACAACACTATTTTTGGCACCATTAATGGTCACCTCTCCTTTTAAAGGGCGACCACCATTAATTACAATTTTTTTCATGTTTTAAAATTTAGCTCTTTCACGGTATTATTCTTTATTATATCATAGTTTTGTCCATTTTCCTAGACAAAAAAGCCCTCAGTTTAAACCGAGAGCTACTATTTTATTGCAAAGCTGCTTGGAGCGCAGCTACCTTGTCTGTGCGTTCCCAAGGAAGATCGATGTCTGTCCGACCCATATGGCCATAAGCAGCTGTTTGGCGATAGATTGGGCGTTTCAAATCCAACATTTGGACAATACCTGCTGGACGCAAATCAAAGAGTTGGCGGACAGCATCCTGAAGTCTGCTTTCAGAAACTACGCCTGTTCCAAAAGTATCAATGCGGACTGAAACGGGCTGAGCTACGCCAATAGCATAGGCCAACTGCACTTCTACTTTCTTAGCCAAACCAGCAGCTACGATATTTTTAGCGATATAACGAGCTGCGTAAGACGCAGAGCGATCGACCTTGGTTGCATCCTTACCAGAGAAGGCACCACCGCCGTGGCGAGAATAGCCACCATAGGTATCCACAATAATCTTACGTCCTGTCAAGCCAGAGTCCCCCTGCGGGCCACCGATAACAAAGCGACCAGTAGGATTGATAAAGACCTTGGTCTGACCATCCAAGTATTCACTTGGAATCACCTGAGCAATGACCTTTTGGATAACATCCTGATGAATCTGTTCATTGCTGACTTCAGGATCATGCTGAGTAGAAATAACTACCGTATCTACACGAATTGGGCGATCATTTTCATCGTATTCGACCGTAACCTGAGACTTGGCATCTGGCCGCAGATAAGACAATTCACCTGATTTGCGCAGTTCTGCCAAACGACGCACCAGTTTATGACTGAGAGAAATAGGCAATGGCATGAGCTCTGGTGTTTCATCCACCGCAAAACCAAACATAAGGCCCTGATCACCAGCCCCAATCAAATCCAACGGATCTTTTTGAGCATTTCCTCGAACTTCAAATGCTTCATTGACCCCTTGAGCAATATCTGGCGACTGTTCCACCAAAGATGGATGGACGCCTACTGTCTCTGCAGAAAAGCCATACTCTGTATTGGTGTAGCCAATCTCTGCGATGGTATCACGAACCACCCGATTGATATCTACATAGGCTGTAGTGGAAATTTCTCCAAAAACATGGACGGATCCTGTATAAACAGCAGTTTCAGCTGCCACATGAGCCTCTGGATCCTGAGCTAAAATAGCATCCAAAATAGCATCGGAAATTTGGTCTGCAATCTTATCGGGATGTCCCTCCGATACAGATTCAGACGTGAAAAGTTTACGTTCTGACATAGAAATGTCCCCCCTTAAAAAATATT
>NZ_CALIIB010000100.1 GCF_938020365.1 uncultured Streptococcus sp.
CTTCAATCATTTTTTGAATGCCTCTTAACTGTCCCTCGGAGCGCTTGAGGCGGGTAATATAATTAGAATTCACGGTGATTTCCTCGTTTGCTTACATTGAGTTTATTATATGCTTAATCTGTATATTTGTCAATTGGATTGGTTGGAGGCTGTTTTCAGAAATTTTCCATAATCACTCTCTGATTCCTCTATTTACTTTTTATCAAAATTCTGGTATAATAGCTTATGTTATAAAATATAACATAGAAATTGAACTAAGAGAATACTAAATAAAATAAGGGCTTATCTTTATTTCCGATCCTCTTATTCTTGGACTTTTCTCTCAATTTTTGGAGGTGTATTTATGAAAGTATCAAAAATGCTTTTAGCTACTGGAGTGGTACTCAGTGCAGGAGTATTCTTGTCAGCATGTGGCAAATCTTCATCCAGCACAACTACATATTCTTATGTTTATGCCAGTGATCCAGATAGCTTGAACTACCTGACCACTAACCGTGCAACTACATCAGACGTTATTACAAACCTTGTGGATGGTCTTTTGGAAAATGATGAATATGGAAATCTTGTTCCTTCTCTTGCAGAATCATGGACAGTTTCTCAAGACGGCCTGACTTACACATATAAACTTCGTAAGGATGCTAAGTGGTTCAATGTTGATGGCGAAGAAGTTGCAAATGTGAAAGCTCAAGACTTTGTGACTGGACTTAAATATGTGGCTGACCAGAAGTCTGAAGCCCTTTACCTGATTCAAGACTCGATTAGTGGCTTGGATGCCTATGTCAAAGGCGACGAAAAAGACTTTTCAAAAGTCGGAGTGAAGGCAGTAGATGATTATACTGTTCAATACACGCTGACACGCCCAGAGCCTTATTGGAACTCTAAAACTACGAATAATATCTTGTTCCCTGTCAATGAAGAATTTTTGAAGTCTAAAGGAAAAGATTTTGGTTCTGTTGATCCATCAAGTATTCTTTATAACGGTCCTTTCCTTTTGAAATCTTTGACTTCTAAATCGTCTATGGAATTTGTTAAAAATCCAAATTATTACGATAAAGACAAGGTCAGTCTAGAACATGTCAAATTAACCTACTATGATGGATCTGACCAAGAATCTTTGATTCGCAACTTTAGTGATGGTGCTTATAGTGGTGCCCGTCTCTATCCGAATACTTCAGGATTTGCGGCAGTTAAGAAGAAATATGCGGATAATATCCTTTATAGCCCACAGGATGCGACCTCATATTACTTTAATTTCAACTTCAACCGTCAATCATACAATCACACTTCCAAAACAAGTAATGATCAAAAGAATGGAACAAAAGAAGCGGTTTTAAATAAGGACTTCCGTCAGGCCGTCAATTTTGCCCTTGACCGGAGTTCTTATGGTGCGCAAAGTAATGGTAAAGATGGAGCTACCAAGCTGTTGAGAAATACGCTTGTTCCACCAACATTTGTTCAAATTGGCGATCAAACATTTGGCCAAGTCGTTGCCTCTAAATTAGTGAATTATGGTACAGAATGGGCGAATATCGATCTGACAGATGCTCAAGATGCTTATTATAATCCAGAAAAAGCCAAGGCAAGATTCGCTAAAGCCAAGGAAGCTTTAGAGTCTAAGGGAGTTCAATTCCCAATTCATTTGGACCTTCCTGTAGACCAGGCTGACAAGGTGAGTATCCAATGGGCAAGTTCAGTAAAACAATCAATTGAATCAACCTTGGGTGCAGAAAATGTAGTGATTGACCTTCAGAAGATTAGTGTGGATGATTTGAACAACATCACCTATTTTGCAAATACTGCAGCTCAAAAAGATTATGACTTCTACACAGGCGGCTGGTCAGCTGACTATCAAGACCCATCTACCTACTTAGATACTCTAAATGTAAATAATGGCGCTAGCTTGCAAAACTTTGGTTTTGAGCCAGGTCAAGATATGGACAAGATGAAAGAGTTGGGCTTGGACACCTATACTAAGATGTTGGAAGAAGCAAATGCTGAAACGACAGATGTGAAAGTTCGCTATGAAAAATATGCGGATGCACAAGCTTGGTTGCTGGATAGTGGGATTATCATGCCGACCATTTCAGGAGGCGGTAGTCCTTCTGTAAGTAAGTCCAAACCTTTCAGTCGTGCCTATTCACTCGTTGGAATCAAGGGATCTCCCTTCAACTTTAAATATACGAAGCTCAGAAGTGAGATTGTAACGACCAAAGAATATGAAGAAGCTAAGAAGAAATGGCAAGAAAAAACGTTGGAATCTAACAAAAAAGCCCAAGAAGAACTAGCGGATCATATTGAAAAGAAATAAGAGATTAAAAGATTAACTTTCAAAGAAAGTTAATCTTTTTGATTTGATCTACATTAAGAATTTTATAAAAGGAGCCATTTAGACTTGTTTTTTTGTGAAAAATTGGTTATAATAAATAAGTTGCCACCCTTAGTGTAATGGATATCACGTAAGATTCCGGTTCTTGAGATGGGAGTTCGATTCTCTCAGGGTGGATGACTGAAGTTTGGACTCGAGAGAGTCCTTTTTTGTTTTCTAAGAGAGGAGACAGCTATGGTGGTGAAGTTAATCGCCCATACCTTGATTGAGAAGAATGGGCAGTATCTGCTGATCAAACGCTCTAAAATAAAGCGCGGCCTTCCTAATGTCTATCCATGCTATTGGGATATTCCTGGCGGAAGCGTAGAAGAGAGCGAACTACCCAGAGAAGCAGCTCTACGCGAGGCTATGGAGGAGGTTAATCAAAAGATTCGGATTGATAAGATCATTCATGAAGATAGTCAGTTTGACACAAGTAAAAATACTGTTTTTACACGCTTGGTTTATGGGGCTAGGATTATAGATCAGCGCGATATCCTATTGGATCCGGAAGAGCATACAGACTTTATTTGGCTTTCTTCTTTGGAGGACTTAGAGGGAGAGCTGATTGTTCCTTATTTGCTTGATATTTTTGCTGACAGATCCACATAAAACAAAAAAACATCCCCTTTTATCAGGAGATGTTTTTTCTGATTAGTTTTTAGATGCTTCTTGGAATTCTGGATTTTTCCAAGCTTCGTCAATAATTGCTTGCAATTCTTTAGCAGATGCTTGCATTTTTTGAGTTTCTGCATCGTTCAATGGGATATTTACTGGACGAACGATACCGTGAGCACCAACAACTGCTGGTTGACCGATGAAGACATCTTTCACACCGTATTGGCCTTCTTGGAAGACTGAAAGTGGAAGTACAGCATTTTCATCGTCAAGGATAGCTTTTGTGATACGAGCAAGGGCTACAGCAATACCGTAGTATGTAGCGCCTTTTTTGTTGATGATTGTGTAAGCAGCATCACGAACACCTTCGAACAATTCGATCAATTCAGACTCTTGAACATTTTGAGTATCTTTAAGGAATTCTTCAAGGTTTACACCTGCGATGTTTGCATGTGACCAAACAGCGAATTCTGAATCGCCATGTTCACCCATGATGTAGGCGTGAACTGAACGAGCATCAACATCCAATTTTTCAGCAAGAGCTTGACGGAAACGAGCTGAGTCAAGTGAAGTACCTGAACCGATAACGCGTTCTTTAGGGAAGCCTGAGAATTTCCAAGTTGAGTAAGTCAAAACGTCAACTGGGTTAGCAGCAACAAGGAAGATACCATCGAAACCTGATTCAACAACTTGTGTTACGATTGATTTGTTGATGGCAAGGTTTTTACCAACGAGGTCAAGACGAGTTTCACCTGGTTTTTGAGGCGCACCCGCAGTGATAACAACAAGGTCAGCGTCTGCACAGTCAGAGTATTGAGCTGCGTAGATCTTTTTAGGTGAAGTGAAGGCAAGGGCGTGGCTAAGGTCAAGCGCATCACCTACAGCTTTTTCATGTAATTGTGGAATTTCGATAATTCCAAGCTCTTGTGCAATTCCTTGGTTAACAAGCGCGAAAGCGTAAGATGAACCTACGGCACCGTCACCAACAAGGATGACTTTTTTATGTTGTTTAGTAGCAGTCATTTCTAAACATCTCCTTATTATTTTTGGGGTTTTCCCCATACAATTACATTCTACCACTTTTGATACAGTTTGTCACGGCTCACCGTGGTATTTTGCCCCCTAAAAGGCTATGTAAACGTTTTTATATTCGGTTTTAAATACTGAAAATATAGCTAAAATGTGGTATAATGAGATAGTGATTTAATATTGAAATGAGGCATTTTTTAATGCAAGATAGAAACTTAGTAGATGTCAATTTGACCAGCGAAATGAAGACCAGTTTCATCGATTATGCAATGAGTGTTATCGTGGCTCGGGCTCTTCCAGATGTTCGCGATGGTCTTAAGCCGGTTCATCGCCGGATTCTTTATGGCATGAATGAGCTAGGCGTTACGCCTGATAAGCCTCACAAGAAATCAGCTCGTATCACAGGGGATGTCATGGGTAAATACCACCCGCATGGCGATTCCTCTATTTATGAAGCAATGGTGCGGATGGCACAATGGTGGAGCTATCGCTACATGCTGGTAGACGGCCATGGAAACTTCGGTTCGATGGACGGAGACGGGGCCGCTGCCCAGCGTTATACAGAAGCACGTATGAGCAAGATTGCGTTGGAGATGCTTCGTGATATTAACAAAAATACTGTTGATTATATTGACAACTATGATGCCAGCGAGAGAGAGCCTATGGTTCTTCCTGCTCGCTTCCCTAACTTGCTTGTAAATGGAGCGACAGGGATTGCCGTTGGGATGGCGACTAATATCCCACCTCATAATCTTGGTGAGTCTATTGATGCAGTTAAGCTGGTTATGGATAATCCAGAAGCAACGACTCGTGACATCATGGAAGTCCTGCCTGGCCCAGATTTCCCGACAGGAGCACTGGTGATGGGCAAGTCTGGCATTCACCGGGCTTATGAAACAGGGAAGGGTTCGATTGTTCTTCGTTCTCGCACTGAAATCGAAGAGATGAAAAATGGCCGTGAACGAATTGTTGTAACTGAGTTTCCATACATGGTGAATAAGACTAAGGTCCATGAGCATATTGTTCGTCTGGTGCAGGAAAAACGCATTGACGGTATCACAGCTGTTCGTGATGAGTCCAACCGTGAAGGGGTCCGTTTTGTCATTGAGGTTCGTCGTGATGCTTCTGCTCATGTCATTCTAAATAACCTTTTCAAGTTGACTCAGATGCAGACCAATTTCAGCTTCAATATGCTGGCCATTCAAAATGGAGTGCCGAAGATTCTGTCTCTGCGTGAGATTTTGTTGGCCTACATTGAGCACCAAAAAGAAGTGGTGACTCGACGGACAGCCTTCGATAAAGAAAAGGCGGAAGCTCGAGCTCATATCTTGGCTGGTTTGCTGATTGCATTGGATCATATTGATGAAGTGATTCGGATTATCCGTAATAGCGAAACGGACGCAGAAGCACAGGCTGAATTGATGGCTAAGTTTGAACTGTCTGAGCGCCAGAGCCAGGCTATCCTTGACATGCGTCTGCGTCGTCTGACTGGTTTGGAACGCGATAAGATTCAGTCAGAGTATGACGAGCTGATTGCCTTGATTGCGGACTTAGCTGATATCTTGGCTAAGCCAGAGCGCGTTGTCGCTATTATTAAGGAAGAGTTAGACGAGGTCAAGCGTAAATATGCGGATGACCGCCGAACTGAGCTGATGGTAGGAGAAGTTCTTTCACTTGAAGATGAAGATTTAATTGAGGAAGCGGATGTTTTGATTACCTTGTCTAATAAAGGCTATATCAAACGTCTGAATCAGGCTGAATTTACTGCTCAGAAACGTGGTGGCCGCGGTGTTCAAGGAACTGGTGTCAAAGATGATGACTTCGTCAAAGAGCTGGTTTCAACAAGTACCCACGATAGACTGCTCTTCTTCACTAATAAAGGCCGAGTCTATCGTCTCAAAGGATATGAAATCCCTGAGTACGGTCGAACAGCCAAGGGATTGCCAGTGGTCAATCTCTTGAAACTGGATGAAGGAGAGAACATTCAGACCATTATTAACGTCCAGCAGGACAGTAGCGATCATTCCTACCTTTTCTTTACAACCCGTCTAGGTGTGGTTAAACGAACCAGCGTAACAGAGTTTGCTAATATTCGTCAGAACGGTCTCAAGGCTTTGAATTTGAAAGATGAAGACGAGTTAATCAATGTCTTTCTGACGGATGGTGCTGCGGATGTTATCATTGGTACTAAGTTTGGTTATTCTGTCCGCTTCAATGAGACAGCTGTTCGGAGCATGAGCCGTAGTGCGACTGGTGTTCGTGGGGTCAATCTGCGGGACGGCGACCAGGTCGTTGGAGCAGGTGTGATTACTGAGGGCGATGAAGTGCTTGTTATCACTGAAAAAGGCTATGGTAAGCGAACTCTTGCCAGTGAGTATCCAACCAAGGGCCGTGGTGGTAAAGGGATAAAAACAGCCAATATCACTGATAAGAACGGACCTCTCGCTGGTCTGATGACCGTCACTGGCGAAGAAGATTTGATGATTATCACCAATACAGGTGTCATTATCCGTACCAGTGTGGCTAATATTTCTCAGACAGGCCGCTCAACTATGGGAGTGAAGGTTATGCGTCTGGACCAAAATGCTCAGATTGTTACCTTTACAACGGTTGCGCCTGATGAAAAAGACGATGAGGAAGAAGTAGAATAAGAGGAGGATGAATGTGAAGAAATCTAAGAAGAAATTCAAGCTCAGAAATTTCATCATTAACTGTGCAGTTTTCCTTTTATTTCTAGTTGCCCTAGCTCTGATTTTTAACTCCTCTATCCGAAATATGATCATGGTTTGGCACACAAATCAATACCAGGTTAGCAAAGTTTCTAAGGAAGAAATCAAGCAAAATAAGGCAGTCGAGTCGACTTTTGAGTTTAGTGAAGTCCAATCTCTTTCGACAGAAGCGGTCATCAATGCTCAGTGGCAGGCCCAAAAATTACCAGTTATCGGTGGCATTTCAATTCCTGAAGTTTCGATGAATCTGCCAATTTTCAAAGGTTTGGATAATGTTGGCCTTTACTATGGTGCTGGAACTATGAAAGAAGATCAACAAATGGGACAAGGAAATTATGCCTTAGCCAGCCACCACGTCTTTGGAATTACTGGAGCTAGTGATATGCTCTTTTCACCGCTAGATCGTGCCAAAATAGGGATGAAAATCTATATCACGGATAAGGATAAGATCTATACCTATACGATTTCTAGTATAGAAAGTGTCGCACCAGAGCGTGTTGATGTCATCAATGATACGGAGGGTGTTGCTGAGATCACTTTAGTAACATGCGAAGATGCGGCAGCAACCAGTCGAACCATTGTTAAAGGAACGCTTGAAAGTACGATTGACTATGACAAGGCACCAAAAGATATTTTAGATGCTTTCAGTCGATCTTATAATCAAATGCAGCTATAATAAGAAATATTGTAAAATGAAGTAACTTTTGTTACTTCGTTTTTTGGTTGAAGATAGCTATAATAATACTTGAAAGACAAAATTTAAGGAGAGAGCGAGTAAGCACTTTATTCATGGGAAAATTATCAAAGGAAAATTATCAAACTAACTGTCTTATATATCAAGATGAGGCGGGTTTCGATTGTGTTAGTAAAATTGGTTCATGCTCGTATCCAAGGGGCTATCGTTCTCATGTAGCCGGTCAGCATATTCGTGAGTTTCGCTATTATTATGGAATTGTGGATATCCAAACCTTGAATATCTCTGAAAATATAGAATTTACCTCCATTCCACCTTAGATACCTGAATGAACCCTATTGAGCAAGTCTGGGTTGAGATTTTAAAACGTGGGTTTAAGAAAGAAGTATATAGAAAATTGAATGAGAACATTAATAAATTCAAGAGAGTATTCAAATCTCATCTTCTTGTCAACTCAAATTGATTGTATGTAGAGAATGGACTTCAGCCATTCTTGATTATTTTGAGTATGATTTCAAACTTAATTTTAAAATTTAAGCAATTTATATTAAAAAGACCGTTTCTACGGTCTTAGCTTGTAATTGATTATAATTAAAAATGAACATCTACTCTTTAATTTCAGAAAACTCAGCGTCAATTATTTCGCTGTCATTTAAGCTATCTTTGAATTCTGGATTTAACTCATCTTCAATACCAAGATCTAGTTTATATTCTCCCTTTAACATTTTTTCAAATGTGTCAGCAAGTCTTGTTCCCATCGGCTTAAATGTAAAGTAAGTAATTCCTCCTGAAGCTAATCCTCCTAGAATTGGAACCGTCTTTGTAATTATAGAACCAACTGATTTTTTTGTAATGTTTACGCCAATAATTGTTCCGACTTTTTTCACAAGAGGATACCAAGCTGTTTTAGTTAATGCTTGTTTAGCTACCATTTTCCCAAGATTCTTTCCTGCTGTCTTAGAAACATTTGCAATCAATGCAGTTGCTCCACTTGCGCCGAACATTATTCCAAGGTAAGAGATGATTCGTATTTGTACTTCTTCAGGTAATTCCTTATAGTTTCCTTTATATAAATCGTCTTCTCCAAATAAATAAGCAATTTGTTGAGCTAAATTTAGAGCAAAGCCCATATATTGAACAATATCTGCTCCACCAGCAACTACAGCAGTAACTGGATTTGAAGGTAATCCAGCAACAAAAGAAGTGAAAGAGGTTTTGGCGGTGCTATCTTTGATTATTTTTTCAGCCCTTTTTCTCAATGCCTCTGGTGTGAAAACTATTTGAGGACCATGTTCCAAAATACTATCAAGGTATCTACTATCTTTAAATTGATTACGAAGGAATTCTTCTCTATCTACCTTCACGACTGGAAGTTGGCTAGCCGCATTGATTGTCTGTATAACTACAGAATAAGCATCATTTTGCTTCATAAAAATTCTCCTTTTAAATAGTATCTATATTATATATATATATATATATATATATTGTCAAGTATTTTGTTCTGATTTATTATTGAGTTTTTTTAATAATTTTGTATAGAAAATTGTTGCCTTTTCAATATATAGTAATTAAGAATAAAATAACCTAAATAAGTGAGCTACCTCAATTGATAAATATATTATCAAACGTTTGGTATGTAGTTCATTTATTTAGGTTCTTTTTTTTATTTAATCTCGAATTAATAGGTAAGGAGGTTGATATGTATCGTATTTCATTGCAGGATGATATAAGCATGATGCCGCGTGAACGGCTGATAAGAGAAGGAGCGGATAAACTCAGTAATCAGGAATTGCTATCTATATTTTTGCGAACAGGCAGCAAAAAAGAAACTGTTTTTCAAGTTTCTCAAAGGATTTTATCATCGATTTCTAGTTTGAATGATCTGAAATATTTGACTTTGCAAGAGTTACAGACAATTTCAGGAATTGGCCCTGTGAAGGCTGTTGAGTTGCAGGCCATTATTGAGCTTGGCTGTCGTATCAACAAAGCTGAAGTGCTGGAGAGGGAGCAAATTCTTGGCAGTCAAAAACTAGCTCGCAAAATGCAGGTAGAATTGGGAGATAAAAAGCAGGAGTGTTTAGTCGCTATTTATCTCAACAGTCAAAACCAGATTATCCATCAGCAGACAATTTTTGTAGGCACGGTAACTAGAAGTATTGCTGAGCCGCGCGAGATTTTGCATTATGCGCTCAAACACTTGGCGACATCTATTATACTAGTGCACAATCATCCTTCTGGAGTGACTTTACCAAGTAAGAATGACGACGAGGTCACCAAACACATGAAAGAAGCCTGTGAACTAATGGGGTTGGTTCTTTTAGATCATTTAATTGTTTCAAAAAATAATTATTATAGTTATCGTGAAAAAACGGATTTGATCTAAAGTTTGTGAACCACATAATCAAACAAGGCTAAATCACCTGTTCTTGTGGGAAATAGAAATTCTGGATGCCACTGCACACCAAGAAATGGACTTCCATCAGTCGAGGTAACAGCCTCAATGACCTTATCCCGAGGATCGTAGGCTATAACTTCTAGATTTTTCGCTAGATCCTTGATACTTTGGTGATGGAATGAGTTGATTTGGCAAGTAGGTCCGTATAATTCATGGAGGATGGAGCCATTTTTAGTGACCATAGTCTGTGTAGTGTATTGAGCAGTGCTATCTTGCCAGTGATTCTCGATGTCTTGGTGAAGTGTGCCACCCATAGCAACATTGTAAAGCTGAGTACCACGACAGACACCAAAAATAGGCTTGTTTTGCTTGCGTGCTTCTCGGATGAGAGCTAGCTCAAATAGATCCCTTTGAAGCAGATAATCATCACTTTCGATAGTCTGTTCTTCTCCGTAGAAATGAGGCTGGACATTCTGTCCACCGGTAAGGATCAGTTTATCTATCATAGTGATATAGGTGTGAGCTAGGGCTTCATCACCAATTGGCAAGATAATTGGGATTCCCCCAACTTTATTGACTCCCTCGATAAAGCCAGTTGAAGTATAACTGATATGGATAAATTGATCGTTGGGAATATCCCTTTGGTTTCCTGTTATACCGATAATCGGTTTTTTCATAAAGTGTCTGTTTCCTTTCTTACCTTACTCATCATCTTTTCTCATGAAGTAGAGTAAGGTTTGGAGTTCGCTGGTTAGGTCCACATATTGTACAACCACATCTTTGGGGACAGATAGGTGCACTGGGGAGAAGCAAAGAATCCCCTTGATACCAGCATCAACCAAGACGGATGCGACTTCTTGTGCCTTAACGCTCGGCACTGTCAGAATGGCAGTCTTTACGTTTCCTTCTTGGACCTTTTCTTTTATTTGAGAAATTCCATAAATAGGAATTCCATCATTTGTGGTGGTCCCGACGTCAGAATAATCATCTGTATCAAAGGCCATTACAATCTTCATTTTATTCCGTTCATGAAAGCGGTAGTGTAAAAGAGCACGGCCCATATTTCCGACACCAACGATCATGACATTTGTAATCGAGTTGTCGTTGAGAAGATTGGCAAAGAAATTCATTAGTTTCTTGACATCGTAGCCAAAACCTCTACGACCTAACTCACCGAAGTAAGAAAAGTCACGTCGAACAGTCGCAGAGTCGATTCCAATCGCCTCTGCGATTTGTTTTGAATTGGCCTTTTCAATATTTTCTGCATTAAATCGCTTGAAAATCCGGTAGTAGAGGGAGAGCCGTTTAGCAGTAGCACGTGGAATAGAATTGCTTTTTTCAGTTTTCACAAAATCACGACCTTTCTATCTTCTATTCTATAGAAAGCTTGTGAAAAAATCAACTAATTTGATGAACAAAATATTATTATACTAATAAAGATAGATAAAATAATAGAAATAAGCAAAATTCTTAGAATTTCGCTTATTGGGGTGTTTTTTCAAAAATATCTCTTTCAACTAAACTATCCATCAAGAAATAGAATTTTTGCTGAATAATATGGTGTTTTTCTGATTTGAAGATATTAACTAATCTTAAACCAGACTTGTCCGTAATATTGATTTTAACTCCGCTTAGATCTTTATTGACGATAATCTTAAGCAAGAATCCATCGCCACTATTAGGAACAGCTTCAAGTAAGCGAGAAAGCTCGTAATTACCAACTTTTGTTTCAGCAAATGTATTGTCCCGCAAGGTAAATTTCTTAACATTTGGATGGAGTGAGTAGGTGAAGTCGCAGTTTGCTAAGCTAACAGATGTTTGAAAAGCCATCTTATCCTCCTAGTATTTCTTTTAGTTTTTGGCTGAATAGTTTGATTTCTTGGATGCTAGTTTGATCTGATACACTGATGCGAATGGATTCTTTTAGGCGCTCAGAGTTAGGGCCATATAAGGCTTGAAGGACATGACTGGGCTGAACAGCACCAGCTGTACAAGCAGAGCCAGTCGAGATTGAAAAGCCATTAAGGTCCATTTGAAGCAAGATAAGATCATTCTTTTGGTTTGGAAATCCAATATTGACAACATAAGGCAGGCTAGGCTGACTTTCGTTTAGGTAGTAGTCTATATCCGCTAGGTTGTTCAGTAAAGTATCTTTTAACTGCTGGGCATGCTCAAGATTCTCCTCTAAGTGGGCAATATTTTCAGAAAGGGCAGTTGCCATTCCGACAATGGAAACGAGGTTTTCTGTACCCGCTCGATGCTTGTTTTCTTGATCGCCGCCATGCATGAAATTATCAAAATCCATCTGGTCAGCGTAGAGAAATCCCACCCCTTTTGGACCATGGAATTTATGAGCTGATGCACTCAGGAAATTGATTCCCCATTCTTCAGGATAGATGGGGAGCTTGCCGACGGCTTGGACCGCATCAACGTGGAAGGCAGCAGGATGATCTTTTAGTAATTCACCAATTTCTTGAATCGGCAAAATATAGCCTGTTTCATTGTTGACAGCCATGACTGAGACAAGGATAGTATCTGGTCTGAGGGCATTCTTGATATCTTCAGTTCGGATTTGCCCATCCACTGGCTGAATGATAGTCGCTTCAAAGCCAAAGCGCTCCACCAAGTATTCAACAGGCTCTAAAACAGCATGGTGCTCAATGGCTGTAGTAATAATATGTTTGCCTTGATTCTGATGGCGCAGGGCATAGCCCTTAATAGCAGTGTTATTGCTTTCAGTAGCACCTGAGGTGAAGAGGATATTTTTGCTCTGTGTGTGTAGAACTCTAGCAATATCTTCACGAGCTTGTCGGAGTAGTTTTTTAGCTTCTCGACCGTGGCTGTGGGTACTGGATGGATTACCGAAGACTGTCATTGCCTGAGTCATGGACTCAATTGCAGCAGGTGACAAGGCAGTCGTAGCAGCATTATCTAAATAAATCACAAATTTATCCCTTATTTCTTTTGAAAAGCAAAAAGTGGGCTGACTGGTTTTCTCTCTTGAATACGCACGATAGCATCGCCAATCAACTCGCTGGCTGTGATATAGTGAACATTCTTCGGAGTCTTTTCTTTGGTATCAACAGAGTCAGTCACCAAGATTTCTCGGATAGGAACACTGTCTAGCAAGTCTGCAGCTTCATCTGCAAATAAACCATGACTTGAGACAGCATAGATTTCGACAGCTCCTTCACGTTCAACGATTTTAGCAGCTTCTGAGAAGGTACGACCGGTATTCAAGATATCGTCAATCAAAATTGCTTTTTTGCCTTCAACCTCACCGATAATATATCCTTCGGAGCGTCCTGCTTCATCTTCACCATAGTCGATGATGGCGATTGGAGCATCGAGATATTCTGCCAAGCTACGAGCGCGTTTCACGCCAGAATTTTTCGGGCTAACGACGACAACATCCTCGCCAGTTAATCCCATATTGCAATAATGCTCAGCAAACAATGGAATAGTGAAGAGATTATCGACAGGAATATCAAAGAAGCCTTGTACTTGGACAGCGTGAAGGTCAAGTGAGATGACTCTGTCTACGCCAGCTCCAACAAGCATATTGGCCACGAGTTTTGCAGTGATTGGCTCGCGAGGAGCGGCCGTCCGATCTTGGCGGGCATAACCGAAATAGGGCATAACCACAGTTACGGTATTGGCACTTGCTCGTTTACAAGCGTCAACCATTATCAATAGCTCCATCAAGTGATTATTGACTGGGAAGCTGGTAGACTGGATGATATAGATATCATAGCCACGAACACTCTCCTCAATGTTGATCTGAATCTCGCCATCAGAGAATTGGCGGGAAGAAAGCTTGCCTAAAGGTACTCCGGCAGCTTCAGCAATCTTCTCAGCAATTGAGTGATTGGAATTGAGGGAGAAAAGCTTCATATTTTTTTTGTCTGACATTAGAATGACCATCCTCTTTTTGTCTCTTTAGATTTATAAATATTATTTTACCAAAAAAATGAGATTATTTCAGCATTTTTACAAGTTTTCGGCAAATCTAGCAATCTTACTTTTACCAGGCTTGTATTGGATTTGATTTTCGTTTAAAAAGTCTTTGAACTTTTGTTCACCCTCTTCAATATCATTGATTTCTAATTCTAATTCGAAATCTTTTTTACCAAAGTAACGACTTTCGTCTAAGGCAAAAAGTCCGAGTGCATCTTGTTTTTCATATCGAATATTTTCAAGGGTTCCGAGTATTGTTAGTTTGTCAACTGGGATTCCTTTTTCTTGGAGTTTGTCTAGGATTTCTCCCTGAGGAAATTGCAAGTTTTCTGTAATTTCTTTAAATTCATCTTCGGACAAGGATTGGTTGTATTCGAAATTTCCAAGTTTTTGAGGAATTTTTAGAGTAAACTCAGCAGCGTCAGGAGTGGTTCGGACTCGCAGGGCCATACGAGCTTCACGAAGAGCAAAGTCAGCCGAATCAATATAATAGTTGACTTGGAAAATTGGCTGGACATGATCAAAGAAGGTCAGAAGTCGTTTATGTTCGTCTTCTGTTAACATTGTTTTGTATTCAATTTCTAAATGGTTCATTTTTAAATCCTTTTCTTTATCTGAAAGCGATTTTATGTTATAATAACAACTGTGTTTATTTTATACAAAAAACGAATAGATGACAAGGTATGTATATGACAATAGATTGGGAAGATTTTCTGGATCCTTACATTCAGGCAGTTGGTGAGTTGAAAATCAAGCTTCGTGGCATTCGCAAACAGTATCGCAAACAGCAACGCCATTCACCGATCGAGTTTGTAACTGGTCGCGTAAAACATATTGAAAGCATCAAGGAAAAAATGGAACTTCGCGGGATAACTGAGGAAAACTTAGCCCAAGAGATGCAGGATATTGCTGGTTTGCGTGTTATGGTTCAATTTGTAGACGATGTGGATGAAGTTTTAGAAGTTTTGCGAAATCGGACAGATATGCGTATCGTTCAGGAGCGTGATTACATCAAAAACAAAAAAGATAGTGGTTACCGTAGCTACCATGCCATTGTTGAATATCCAGTAGATACGATTAATGGAAATAAAGTTATCTTGGCAGAAATTCAGATTCGTACCTTGTCCATGAACTTTTGGGCAACGATTGAGCACTCTTTAAACTACAAGTATAAAGGAGAATTTCCAGAGGAAATCAAACGTCGCTTGGAGACAACAGCTAATCTCGCCTATCAGCTAGATGAAGAGATGGGAGCCATTCGTGATGCCATCCAAGAAGCACAAGCACTCTTTGATCCTCTGCACCGCAAGCTAAATGACGGTGTTGGAAATAGTGACGATACAGATGAAGAATACAGGTAAAAAAATAGCGATAATCCGCAATCGCAAAAGGCAGAGTGAGGAAGTATTTCAAACTCTGATGCAAAAATTGCGGAAAGCAGGCTTTATCCTGACACCCAAAAATCCAGATATCGTGATTTCTGTCGGTGGTGATGGGATGCTGCTATCAGCCTTTCACAAGTATGAAGAGCAGCTGGATAAGGTGCGCTTTGTCGGTGTCCATACCGGACATTTGGGTTTTTATACAGATTACCGAGACTTTGAAATCGATAAATTAGTGGAAAATCTGAAATTGGACACAGGTGCCAAGGTCTCTTATCCGATTTTAAATGTCAAGCTGACCTTTGAAAATGGGGAAACTCGGACGATTCGCGCACTCAATGAAGCAACGATTAAACGCTCCGACAGAACCATGGTAGTTGATGTGGTCATCAATAATGTTCATTTTGAGCGTTTTAGAGGTGATGGAATTTCTGTCTCAACGCCTACTGGAAGCACAGCCTACAATAAATCATTGGGAGGAGCTGTTCTGCACCCAACGATTGAAGCCTTGCAAGTGACAGAAATTGCTAGTCTGAATAATCGTGTGTATCGCACTTTGGGTTCCTCAGTTATCGTTCCTAAAAAGGATAAAATTGAGCTATTGCCGACTCGTAATGATTACTATACCATAGCGGTCGATAATCAAACGTTTTCTTATAAAAATATTGTCCGTATCGAGTACCAAATCGATAATCATAAGATTAACTTTGTGGCTTCGCCCAGCCATACCAGTTTTTGGAATCGCGTGAGAGACTCCTTTATCGAGGAGTGCCAAGAATGAGATTTGAATTTATTGCGGATGAGCATGTCAAAGTCAAAACTTTTTTGAAAAAGCATGAAATTTCAAAAGCCCTTTTGGCCAAAGTGAAGTTTGCAGGGGGGAATATTCTTGTCAATGGTCAATCTCAAAATGCCATTTATTTGCTGGATATTGGCGATAAGGTGACAGTAGATATCCCTTCTGAGAAAGGCTTTGAAAGCCTAGAAGCCGTGGATCGTGAGTTGTCAATCGTATATGAAGATGAGCACTTTCTGGTTTTAGATAAACCTGCTGGAGTAGCTAGTATCCCTAGTGTCAACCATTCGAATACGATGGCGAACTTTGTCAAGGCATACTATATTCGGCAAGATTATGAAAATCAGCAGGTTCACATTGTAACAAGATTGGATCGCGATACTAGTGGACTCATGCTCTTTGCAAAACATGGCTATGCTCATGCAAGACTGGATAAGCAACTGCAGAAAAAAATGATTGAGAAGCGCTATTACGCGCTCGTTCAGGGGAGCGGTGAGCTTAAATCAGAGGGCGATATTATTGCACCAATTGGCCGTGACCCTGATAGCATCATCACCAGATGTGTGACAAAGGATGGCAAGTATGCTCATACCAGCTACAAGGTTGTGGAGCAGTTTGGCAATATCTATTTGGTAGATACTCGCTTGCACACTGGACGAACCCATCAAATTCGTGTGCACTTTGCCCATCTTGGCTTTCCTCTCCTTGGAGATGATCTCTATGGCGGGACTTTAGAAGCGGGAATTAACCGTCAGGCCTTGCATTGTCACTCTTTATCTTTTTATAATCCATTTTTGGAAAAGCAGCTCCAATTGGAATCCCAGTTGCCGATTGATTTCCAAAACACCATTACATCGTTAACAAAAAATAATTAAAATTTTAAAGGAGAAACTCATGGAAGTTTTTGAAAGTCTAAGAGACTCAGTTGTTGGTAAAAATGTTCGTATTGTATTGCCGGAAGGGCAAGAACCGCGTATCCTTCAAGCAGTTAAACGCATAGTCAAAGAATCAGAAGTTACACCAGTTCTTTTGGGGAATCCAGATAAGATCCGTATTTACTTGGAAATCGAAAATATTATGGACGGATATGAAGTCATAGATCCTAAAAACTATGACAGATTGGAAGAGATGGTGGCGGCTCTTGTAGAGCGCCGTAAGGGCAAAGTCAGTGAAGAAGAAGCTTTTGAGCTTTTAAGAACAGACGTTAATTATTTTGGGGTGATGCTGGTCTACCTCGGTATCGTAGATGGTATGGTTTCTGGCTCTATCCACTCTACAGCTGCCACAGTGCGTCCAGCCTTGCAAATCATTAAAACACGTCCAAATGTAACCAGAACTTCAGGTGCCTTCCTCATGGTGCGTGGTTCAGAACGGTATCTTTTCAGCGACTGTGCCATTAATATCAATCCTGACTCAGAAGCCTTGGCAGAAATTGCGATTAACTCAGCGGTGACAGCTAAAATGTTTGGCATTGATCCTAAGATTGCCATGCTGAGCTATTCAACTAAAGGTTCTGGCTTTGGAGAAAGCGTTGATAAAGTGGTTCAAGCGACTAAGTTGGTCCATGACTTGCGCCCAGACTTAGAAGTTGATGGGGAATTGCAATTTGACGCTGCCTTTGTACCAAGCACAGCAGCCCTGAAAGCTCCAGGAAGCAAGGTTGCAGGTAAAGCGACTGTCTTTGTCTTCCCAAGCATTGAAGCAGGAAATATCGGTTATAAAATGGCAGAGCGTTTAGGTGGATTCTCAGCTGTCGGTCCAGTTCTTCAAGGATTGAACAAGCCAGTAAACGACCTTTCACGCGGATGTAATTCAGATGATGTTTATAACTTAACACTGATTACAGCTGCACAAAGTGTTGATCAATAAAATAACTAAAAAAGATGAGTGATTCATCTTTTTTAGTCTGTTTAAGTATGAGAGAAATGGTAGATTTAAAAAAATTTGGAATTGAGATGTGGGAAGAGGAGAAGATCGCCTCTTTTCGCGAGAAATTATTAACTTGGTATGATGAACATAAACGTGATTTGCCTTGGCGCCGAACAAACAATCCTTATCATATCTGGGTTTCTGAGATTATGTTGCAGCAAACACGTGTGGATACGGTTATTCCTTACTATGAGCGTTTTTTAGACTGGTTTCCGACTGTGGCCGACTTAGCTCAAGCGCCAGAGGAGAGACTGCTCAAAGCTTGGGAAGGTTTGGGCTATTATTCGCGGGTGCGAAATATGCAAAAGGCAGCCCAGCAGATAATGACGGATTTTGCTGGAAAATTTCCTGATAGCTATGAGGGAATTGCTAGTCTCAAAGGGATTGGTCCTTATACGGCTGGTGCCATTGCTAGTATTGCCTTTGGTTTAGCTGAGCCTGCGGTAGACGGCAATGTCATGCGGGTGCTGAGTCGCTTGTTTGAAGTTGATTTAGATATTGGCCAACCTAGCAATCGTAAGGTCTTTCAGGCTATGATGGAGATTCTGATTGATCCAGATAGACCCGGAGATTTCAATCAAGCGCTGATGGATCTGGGGTCGGATATTGAAGCTCCTGTTAATCCCCATCCAGAAGACAGTCCTGTAAAAGAGTTCAGCGCCGCTTATTTACATGGAACAATGGATAAATATCCAATCAAAGCACCTAAAAAGAAGCCAGTTCCAGTCTATCTGCAAGGCTTGATTATCGAAAACGAGCAGGGACAATTCTTGCTTGAAAAGAATGAAGCTGCTGGCTTGTTATCAGGTTTTTGGCATTTTCCCTTGATTGAAGTTGAGGAATTTCAAACTGAAAATCAGATGTCCCTCTTTGAGATAGCTGAAAATCAGCCCAATCTGGATCTGTCTCCTCAAGAAAGTTTTGAACAGGATTATGATTTGATTGTCGATTGGCAGCAGGAGTCTTTTCCAAAGGTGCAACATGTCTTCAGCCATCGCAAGTGGCATATCCAGCTAGCTTATGGCCAAGTTAATGATAGCCAGATCGTAGCTGATGGAGAGGTCATGTGGCTACATCCAGATGAATTTGAGAAGTATCCTTTTGCCAAACCCCAGCAGAAGATGTGGGAGGCTTTTAGAAACGTAAAAGATGGAAACTAAGGTCAATAGTCTGTTGTACTCGATTAAATTTACGAAGAATAGGAAATCACTAAAATATGTCCCATACCCCTAGTCCTCCAGATAAAACTTTTATTGGACGTCGTAGCAGACTTGCTGGTGTCATTTATTTTATATTAGGAGCTTTGAATTTCTTACATTGCCTTCTTTATTTTCAGTGGATATTTTCCCCAACTGCGAGAACTGACTTCATCATTATTCTAATTTTTATAGGTTTAAATATTTATTTTTTGACTCGCGAGTTCATCTATAAATGCTTCCATTGGTGTGGCTATCATGCCTTACCTGAGTTAGTCAAGTTCGGGAGCGGACGCTATTCCTTTCACTTGCCTGTTTTCGAAAGACATACCGAAAACTATAAAGTTTATTACAGTAAAAGATCAAAGAAACATCAATTTCTCTTCTTTGTGAGCTATATTTTATATGTGAATTTAATTTTAGTAGTTCTTTTGCTCTTCTCATGTGTATATTGGGCTATGTTCATTGAGAGTTCCTCGAAATTTCAAGATTGGCACGCTTTTCTATTTATTTTTTCACTAATCATCCTGTATATCTGTATTGAAGCTTTATTTAAAAAATATAAACATTGGTTTAAAAATTATTTTAAACTAGATGATAAAATAGTAGAACACGGCTTTCCGATATATACTTTGAAAGAAAAATAAAAGACAAACAATATAGTTTGTCTTTTTTGTTATGTGGTTTTCAGTCGGTCTCGCTCCGTAAGCCACGAGATAAATAAACAACACTTTAGAAGGAGACTTGTGCTTAAATCCCAGCAAAAGCTTTAATTTCATCTGCAGTCATAGAAGAATCACAACGAACAGCAACTTGGCCGTCTTGAACATGCACAAAACCAGGAACCGTCGGAATGCTGTATTCTGAACGAAAGGCTTGCAGTTTCTCTAATTCGCTAGCTTCTTCGCTATTGATAAAGAAAATAT
>NZ_CALIIB010000101.1 GCF_938020365.1 uncultured Streptococcus sp.
ACCGACTCGCCGCTCTAGCACCCCTTCCTCCACCAGAAGCGTAATAGCTTGGCGCAGGGTCATTCTGCTGACCTCGAAAGTTTCAGCAAGATCACGTTCACTTGGTAAACGCTCGCCAATTTCCCAAACCCCTTCGTCAATATCTTTTTTTATTTGATCATGTATTTTCACATAAGCAGGTAACATCCATGGCCCTCTTTTCTTATTTTAAGCAGCTTTTTTATACATTTATTGTATTATCAATTAGTTTAAAAGTCAAACTAAATATCAATCAATGTAGGGAAATCCTATTTGATTATCATTTTTTAGAACAAATGTCTTAGCTTTTCATTTATTTTACTTGCAGCTGGCTCTATTACCTTGGAAAAATTCGATTTTTGTGATAGAATGAGGGGAAAAGATTACTTCTTTTAAGAAAGGGAAAAGATGACAACTACAACTGAATTGCAAGATGTTGAAAAAATCATCGTGCTTGATTACGGCAGCCAGTACAACCAGCTGATCTCACGTCGCATCCGTGAAATTGGTGTATTTTCTGAACTTAAGAGCCACAAGATCACAGCGGATGAAGTCCGTGCTATCCGTCCTGTTGGGATTATCCTTTCAGGTGGACCTAACTCAGTTTATGAAGAAGGTTCATTTGATATTGACCCAGAGATCTTTGAGTTGGGAATTCCAATTTTAGGGATTTGCTATGGTATGCAGCTGTTGACTCATAAATTAGGCGGGAAAGTGGTGCCAGCAGGTGATGCCGGCAATCGTGAATATGGTCAATCCAAACTGACACGTGCTACTTCTCCTCTTTTTGAAGGCACACCAGATGAGCAGCTTGTCCTGATGAGCCACGGTGATGCGGTGACAGAGATTCCTGCAGACTTTGTTCGTACTGGTACATCTTCAGACTGTCCTTTTGCATCTATTGAAAATCCTGACAAGAAAATCTACGGAATCCAGTTCCACCCTGAGGTTCGTCATTCTGAGTACGGTTACGATATTCTGCGCAATTTTGCTCTCAATATCTGTGGCGCTAAGGGCGATTGGTCTATGGATAACTTCATTGATATGCAGATTCAAAAAATTCGTGAAACAGTCGGCGACAAACGTGTCCTACTTGGCCTATCAGGTGGTGTTGACTCTTCTGTTGTAGGTGTCCTCTTGCAGAAAGCTATCGGCGATCAATTGATCTGTATCTTTGTAGATCACGGTCTTTTGCGTAAAGGCGAAGCTGATCAAGTTATGGAGATGCTGGGTGGCAAGTTCGGCCTTAATATCGTTAAAGCGGACGCAGCGAAGCGTTTCCTTGACAAACTTGCTGGTGTATCTGATCCAGAGCAAAAACGTAAAATCATCGGAAACGAGTTTGTCTACGTCTTTGACGACGAAGCCAGCAAACTTAAGGATGTGAAATTCTTGGCTCAAGGCACACTTTATACCGACGTTATCGAATCTGGTACCGACACTGCTCAAACTATCAAGTCTCACCACAATGTTGGTGGTCTGCCAGAAGATATGCAGTTTGAGCTGATTGAGCCACTGAACACGCTCTACAAGGATGAAGTGCGTGCTTTGGGTACAGAGCTTGGTATGCCTGATGAAATTGTCTGGCGCCAGCCATTCCCAGGTCCTGGCCTTGCTATCCGTGTCATGGGTGAAATCACAGAGGAGAAATTGGAAACTGTCCGTGAGTCAGACGCTATTCTCCGCGAAGAAATCGCCAAGGCTGGTCTTGACCGCGATATCTGGCAATACTTCACTGTCAACACTGGCGTTCGCTCAGTCGGTGTTATGGGCGATGGCCGGACTTACGACTACACAATTGCCATTCGTGCCATCACTTCTATCGATGGTATGACGGCTGACTTTGCCAAGATACCTTGGGATGTTCTGCAAAAAATCTCTGTCCGTATCGTCAACGAAGTAGACCATGTCAACCGCATCGTCTATGATATCACCAGCAAACCACCTGCAACTGTAGAGTGGGAATAGAGTTAATAAGTTAAAAAGCCCTAGAAATCAATATTTCTAAGGCTTTTTATTTTGCTTTAACAACATTTTAACAACAAAAAATTCTTAATCATTTTTTCAAACCGTATTCATCTATAAGTTGTTTTTGAATATGTGGTTTTAAGCGCCATATTTCATATCCTCCAGGAGTTGTTTCTACATATTCATAACTTTCAAAGTATTCTTTATCAGTCATGTACTCTCCATCATCAAATATATCTTCTAATCTACCACCATAAGTTGAATGTTTTTCTATAAGATTTTGAAATGTATCGTCTTCCATGATAGCCCCCAATATATGAATTATAACGAATAATACGGTAAACTTCAATAGTTTACCGTAGGAATCAAAAGTTTGATCAGACAGACTTCGCTAGTCAGAAAAAACTTTTGATTGAAGCTTTTTAGTATGCTGATTGCCATTAAATTTACTCTTTCTGATATTATTATCACTCACCACTACTTTTCCAGTCATTCTAGTTGCTACTTCTTTCATTGCATTTGGTCTTAAATGAGAGTACGTTCCAAGTGTAGTTTTAATATCAGCGTGACCTAGACGATTTTGCATTTCTAAATCATTCATTCCTAAAGAGAGCATAAAGCTCGCATGGGAGTGTCTCAAATCATGAATACGAATTGATTTAACTTTTGCATAATCACTGTGAGTTTTTAAAACACGCTTAAGAGTTGATTTTACCAATGGACTATCTGCTATGGAAAATACAAATTTACATTCCCCTATTTGAGATTGTGCTTTCTTCCAATATTTCAAATGTTCTAATGTATCATCATCGAGATACAAAAGCCTTACACCTGATATAGATTTCGTATCAGTAAGATACCACTCTTTTTGATTTTTATAATACATTGAACAATCTATTAAAACTGTACCTTTTTCAAAATCAATTTTAGACCATTCAATAGCTTGTAATTCACTTGTCCTAACTCCAGTCATAAAGAAAAACCAAAATGTAGTAAAATACAATAATTCATAGATATTAGATTTATCAAATGTACTAATAAATAGCTGAAATTCTTCCACCGTCCAAAAATCAACTTTAGGGCGGTCTTTCTTTACGTTTCCCACCGTTTTAGCAACATTACTTGATAACATACCTAGTTTAACTGCTAAATCAAAGACTTGTTGTAAGATTTGATGAACAGAACGAATATAATTATTAGACAACCCCTCTATAAACATTGAATTTTGCCATTGCTTAACATGAGGAGCTTGAATATCCGATAACTTCATATTCTCAAAATATGACAGTCTTTTAAACTTGGATTTTACCATATCAAAAGTACGTTTTCTAACTTGACTTTTATAGTCTGGTATAAAATAATCATCAAGAAACTTTTTGAATGTCATTGTGCTATTAACAGTTATAGAACCTTTACCAAAATCAGCTATCATACGTAAACGCCATTCTTGCGCTTCTTTTTGCGTCTTAAATCCATTTTTAAACTTTTGTACTCTTTTGCCAGTCTGAATATCAAACCCAAGTGAAACAGCTGCTCTATACGTACCATTTGGCATAGGATAAATGCTAGAAATTTTAGGCATGTTCTGCTATTTCCTTGTCAATCAAATCGGCTTCATCAATTTTTACGCCTAAAATTTCCTCAACGGTTTCTAACGGAACACGACCAAGCCCTTTGCTTTCATACCATGTTAGCCCTTGACTAGCCAATTTTGCCTTAGCTTGCTTAACTAACATCATGGCTTGCCAACTACTGAAGCCTAATTTCATCAAATCATTTTTCACTACAAACATAGCGTTTTTCTCCTTTTCATGTTATACTATAACTAGTTGTTTTTATATGTGATGCGGTTTGCCGACTGCATCATTTTTTTTATTTCATAATACCGAGCTTTATCCCTTAAAAAAACATATATATCAGGGAGATATTTCAAAACTCTAGACTTAACAATAACTTCTACAGGTTCTTCTTGGCCATAATCTCGACATTTTGTTATTACAATTATCTTTTTAGTCATTTGTTACATCCCTTATCTTTTTTGGTAAAATTCTGGGATAGATATACTCATCCAGTAATTTTGTTATAAATGCTCCTTTATCCTGAACTGAGAATAAATCCTCATAGTCAAAATTCAAGACAACACTCGTACCATCGGAACGCTGATAATGACCATTAGCTTTGTTTTCTCTTACTTCTGATACACTATAAAAACGTTCCTCCATACCATGCTTTCTTGCAATTTCAGAAGAATAATTTACTCGACGCAAATATTGGTTGATATCTTCTGTCTCAATTTTTCCAAAAAATTGTTTGGGAGACATATAAGCTGACATAATCACTAATCGAGGAACTACTAACTTGTTACGATAACGTGCTGACATTCTTGCAGAGTTCACGGGGTCAAAAAGTTTCAACCAATCCGTTGCTGACAAGCTATCTTCTCGCAAATCATCTAAAATTAAAATTTCTTCTCCAGCATAATTATCAAAGGGATTTTTGGAACTAGCTGAATAAGAGCTACCTTTCAAACCAGCATTGTCCAAAGCTGATTGCACCTCTAATGCAATATCTCGAGCAAGAGTTGATTTCCCAATACCCGGTTTCCCCTGAATATAGAGAACTGTCAAATCATATTCGCCATTTTGCAAGGCTTCTAATCGTAATACACTTTCACGTTCTCCAAAAATATCAAAACCTTCTAGGAATTTTTGACGATTATTTGCCATCAGATAATACAGATTATCGTCTTTCATAATGTCAAAATATGTCAACTCGCCTTTATAAACCTTATCTAGCACCATATCCAGACTTTCATCCGATTTCTCACGCTTTCTTGTTGCGGCATATTTCTCAAAATCTTCTTTGTTTTGGTTGATAAAAGTCTCATAATCAAGTGTTGCAAAGGTTTCTACATCACTGATAGAATACTGGTATTTATCTTTATCTTTAGCATGGATAAGATATGCTAAAGCGTTAATACGTGTGTAAGCTCGACCTCCTTTTGATTTTGGGGTTTCAATCCGTTCACGCTCCAAGCCTAAAGCACTAGCTACTTTTGACAAATCAATTTGCTTAGGAAAATCAATATAGGCATGTACATGAGGTTCAACCAATTTTGTACCATAAGACACATCTTTGTCATGCACAATTATAGCAAATTCTACAAATTCATCGTCCTCTACTAAAGTTCTCACTCTGTCAAAGATAGTTCTAAAAATTTGTGCCTTATTATTTTCCCAATCATCAAGTAATTGTTTATCTTGAATAGGCCAATCCCAAAAATTAGATTTGAGTTGTTGTTCAATTAAAAATCGTCTGTTTCTAATTCGTTTTGTCATCTTCTCTCCTTTCTATGTTTTTGTATTTATTTACTCTTTTTTGAATATATATTCCAATCCTTTGGCATTATACTTCATTTTCTTGAGAATAATGCCATGTATAATGCCAAGTAAAATGCCATGATTTTTGCTGTTTTTCTTCCCTATCGCGTACGCTGGACCGTTCCGATGTCCCACGGAAAAAGGCTTTCAAATCAAGGTTTTTCCTTGTTTTTCACCATTCTATCGTCAAGTCCTAGAATGGTGCCCGCGCATAGATTTGGCATTATGTCATTATACTATGCAAAAAAACTCTTGAGCAAAGAAACTATGAATATTCTTCCACTAGAATACGTAAAAATTCGGGTTGGGCGGTGTAGACGGGTTGTACGGTCGGGGCTACGCCTTTCCCGACCTAACCCTACACCTAACCCTACTTTTCACGTATTTCTAGTTGTTAAAGCAATTTCAAGCCACTAGCAACCAATTTCAAGCCCTTGTAACCTGGATTACGACCATCAACCCATTGAGCCATGACACGAGTATCTAGTAACTCTACAAAAGCTAATTGAGCACCTGCCATAGCTTGTTCAATTTCATCAAAACTACCTAGTACTTCAATCGTGATTGTCTTGACGTCCTCCATATCAATCAAACCTTGTTCTACTGCTTGAGCTGTCCGTTCATCAATACCACTAAGCATATAGCCCTCTACAATATCAGTTGCCTTGCCGTCTTTATATTTATTACGTGGACGGACTTGTGTAAAATCAACCTTTACTTTTTTAGGAATGTAGAATTGAGAACTATCAAGAGCCATTTCTTTAAGTGAGAGTTCGCTTGTTAATTTCATTTTGTTACTTGCCATTAGCTTTTACCTTTATCTTTCTTAAAAATTGTTATATAATTTAGATAGTTATTTTTGATAAGTCTTTGAAGAGTTCTGCTCTTCAAAGACTTTTTTATACATTCATAGGCATTTCCTCCTCGACACTTGCCAAACTGTAGAATAGTTTGGTATAATTAGCTTAGTTCTTTTTGAGAACAAAATAATTGTACCATTTAGGAACATTTCTTGTCAAGAAGAAAGTTCTTTTTAAGAACAAAAAGGAGGCAATATGACTTCGTTTTCAGATAGATTAAAAGAGTTACGTAAAAAAAATCGGCTAACTCAACAAGAATTAGCTGATAAAGTTGGAACTAATAGGGTTAATATAACGAAATGGGAAACTGGAAGAACTGAACCTACTCTAGCAAATATAGTAAAACTATCAAAAATACTTGATACTACTACTGATGAACTATTGGGAAGAAAAGTCAATTTTGGAGACAGGATTATATTTGATATATCTAAATATGACTTAAGCAATTTGAAGAACTTTAGCGAACAAGAGATTTACGATTTAAAAGCCACAATAGTTCTTGAATTGTTAGATGAGTCCACAGATACACTAGCAGTCAAAAATAGACTAACTATCAAAAACAAACTTGACAAAGATGAAGAAATCATTTTAGATGCTTTACTTACTGAAGCCAAAGTATTTGCTGATGAAGTTATAGCATTTGAAAAGTTCAGAAAGGCACAGAGAAAATTTAAATGGCCTTGGCAAAAAGATAACAACAATTTAACAACAACATACTCAAATAACAACGAATAATACTTATTGATTGTATTATCAATCACTATCAAATCAACTATTCTAAATAGTCAGTATCTGGCTTTTAGTGAGTGGGAATAAGAAATATGCAAAAACCAGCTAGATTCTAGCTGGTTTTTTAGTTACTTTTTTGAAGATAGTCTTATTGACCTAGCAGGCCCTTAAAGAAATTGACGATTGCATTCCAGATATTGCTAAAGAAATTACCGCCATCTTCAAGAAGTCCGTTTGCATCAAAGTTAAGGTTGATATTATTGAATGTGTCACCAGCCTTTGAAACAATACTGTTTTTCAAGTCGGTGAGAGTTTTTGTGAAATCAGAATTTGTGATGACTCCGCTGTTTGAAAGATTGACTGCAAAGTTAATAATCAGATTGATTTGGTCAGTTGTGACGGAACTGCTGAGACCGTAGTTTTTCAGTGTTTCCTCAACGATTTTACGGACATCAGCTTCTGTCAAATTGCTGTTATTCTTTTTAGCATTAGCAACAGCTGTTTTAATATCTGTCAGAGCCACATTCAGCTTATCAGCATCGTAACCTTCCTTGCCCTGGTTCTCGGCGTTGATATTTGAAAGGGCTGCCAATTCTTCCTGAGCTAAATCTTTATTTTCCTGAGGAACGCTAGCTCCATTTTCCTCCAGCGAGTAATAGATACCAGCCAGGGCGCTTTCTCCAGTTACAGGGATCGGTGCTGCTACCGTGATTTCTGCATGCTGTACGCCCAAGGTAACTGCTGCATTACGATACATATCCTCTGTAACCTTGGTGATGTTTTGCGGCGTAACAATCTTAACTTGAAGCGGCTTCTTGTTGCCCAACTTCTTAATCTTAACAGAAGAATATAGCTGCAAACTAGGATCATTTGCCACATTCATAATTTTTGAATAGACATCAGGTGTCATTGTCTTCAGAGGTTTAGAATCACTCGATGCATTGTAGCCTAAGAGCTGAAGCGTTTGTTCTTTTTGGCTGTCATCCAAGGAATAGCCCAAGACATACTCAGGCTGAACATAGGTTTCGTCAATGACTTTTTGAACGTTTGTGTCAGCCATTGCTGTAGAAACGGTAAAGAGAGTAGCTAGAAAAGCTCCTGCCGTTAGTAATGTTTTCTTAAATTTCATTTAACTCCTCAATCTATCTCTAAACAATAAGTTTTTAGAGAAGCTTCGATTATAATCAGCGGATTGCGCTGTCACATTAAATTAGGAAAGGAAAACTTTCCATAGAACAAAATAGTATAAAATGCTTAAAGTTTTCTTATAGACAAAGAATAGCCTGCAATTCTTAAAATCATTTGCCCCAAAGAAAATCAATCAATAATCTATCTACTTCTGGATTTTCATGCAGCTGGCTATGCTGAGCCAGAGGGCCAGTCACTCGTTTTTCCTGATAGGACTTGGCATTGTCAATTACAAGATACTTGAGACTGCGAGAAGAAACGTTTAAGACGGAACCATCTGATTGATTTTTAAAATCTCCATAGATATTAAGCACATCCACTTGATCTTGCGGATAAATTTCTCGCAAGCTCAGAAGTTTTTGATAGCTATCACTCATGGCGCTAGGTTGCCCCGTTTTGGAATCTAGAATGGTCAAATTAGCTGGCAGATCCATACCCTCCAAACCATTGACATGATTGGCGATATTTACCTGCTTTTGTAGTTGTGGAAGTTCTTCATTTTGAACATGCTCTAATAGGTAAAATAAGATAGACATATTCCCCATAGAATGTGCAACAAAATTCATCTTTTTAAAGCCATACCTTGCTTGCAACTCTCTGACAACTGCTGCCACATACTCTCCATCCTGAGCATAGTTGGCATTTCGATTGTCCTTGAACTCAACCATGACAATTGGATTAACAGCATCTTTCGGAATATCTCCTTTAAGAGTTACTTGAGCGTGACGATCAACTGTAGCTGTGATGATTGTTTGAGTGACTCCAGCTTGTCGGGCTGCTTCTGTCATATGCTTTTCAGCATTGGCACTCGATCCATAACCGTGGAAAAACAAGGTAGGTGTGCTTGACTGAATATAGTCTCTACTATTTAATCCTTTGGTTTGCCGATTGTAGATTAGAAATAAGCTAACAAGAGCAATGAACAGAAAAGTTGAGAGTGCGATAATAGACCGTTTTCTCATTTTCCACCTCCTATCTTGGTATAGACTAGTATTATAACATTTCTAGTACTTGTAAACAAATAAAGGATTTGGCTTCAATTTAAAACGCATTATATTATTTAAAATGAATTTTATGATTACGAATACGTATTATAACGAATTGAGACAACTGTTTGAATCGTTTATTCTAATTAAAACGAAATGCAGTAGATTTGCGGGAGTTCCTGGTTAGGTCAGCTTGTTGTCATACCTTCTCTTATAAAGCTTTTTGGCTCTTTGCGTGTACTGCCTAATGAAATCGGTTTTAGCTTCTGTATAGGCATCACGATTGTGCTCGTACTTTTTCCATAAGATTAATTTTAAATGCTCGTAGTCTTTAGCGACAGCTGGATGATCTTTCAGATAGTCTCGGAAATAGAGTTCATCATTGTCTCCATAGTAGCGCAGATGCAAGTGAAAAACGCGTTCAGCAAAACCTTGCAGTGTATAGCCCTTGTTAAAAGTCATTCGGCCTTCTGACTCTGACATGGGCAGGTAGCCATGCTCCAGCAATTCTCTCTTGATGCTCCCCATATCTTCACCTCGAGGAATTTCTAAAAGAATGTCAATAATCGGCTTTGCCCATATCCCCTCAATAGACGTGGAACCAATATGATGCATTTTATACAACTGATTTGCTGTCAAAAAACTTCGTATTCTCCTGCTTTCCTCCTTATACCAAGCTGCCCAATCCTTATTATGCTCCTCTAAGAAAATCGGGAACAACCGCCATAATTCTTCTAAAGACATATCTTCTAGGGCTTTTGCCATGCGACTTCTCCTTACCTTGTATCAAATGAGAATTAGAGTAAAGACTGGGAATCCTATCCCAGTCTCGTTTTTTATTACCAATAAAGCAAGCCATAAGTCAGTAAAACGCTGATCATGCTAAAGAGTGAACCAATCAGATAGTATTCTGCAAAAGACTGGCTTTCTAAGATCTTATTATAGCGGGCAATAGATTTAGCTGTAAAAACTAACCCAATGGCAGTAAACTGCCCGAAAATAAGGGAAAGTCCCATAATCAAGCGCTCCAAAATCCCAATCATGGCACCAGCCCCCGCAATAGTCTCCCCACTGTCTTCCCCCGCCTGATACTTGCTGAAGAAGAGTTTAAATAGGATATTAATCGGCTT
Organism: uncultured Streptococcus sp.; assembly: GCF_938020365.1. Classification (GTDB taxonomy): domain Bacteria; phylum Bacillota; class Bacilli; order Lactobacillales; family Streptococcaceae; genus Streptococcus. Next base: position 10,260 of record NZ_CALIIB010000101.1, read on the forward strand.
ACCAGTAAGGGCGAAGAAAAAGAGACCCTGCAGCATAAGGTAGCGCTCAGACAGCCAATTAGGAGCAGTAATTTGCTGCTGCCATAAGAGAAAATAAAGAGCAAAAATACTAATCAAATGCAAAATCTGATCCAACAAAAAGGCAAACTTTTGAGCATGATGTCGGACAATCAAAGAATTCAGCTTATATTTCAAGAAGTCAATAAGCGCATGACTGAGCCAGACCAAGAGGAAATATAGCAGATACTTAGGTAGGATTAGCCCTAATAACAACAGAGGCAAGAGAACAATTCCCAAGTGGAGAATCAAAAAATTCAACCGTCGGCTTTTGAGGTCGGCCATTTTCTGACTTTGAAGCTGAAAATCAGCTAGTACATGAGCCAGCAAAGTCAATACAAGAATCGGATTCTGCATGAAAAATTCTGAAAATCCCATAAAATTTGTCATTGTTCAGCCTCCTTTGCTGCCTGTAGAATCATTCTCATAGCTAAACGGCGATTTCTCAGATAGATCTTCAGACCAGACGACTTGAGCCGCTTACTAAGCGCACTGGGACTAATCTGCAGCAGCTCTGCTATTTCCCCATGAGAAAAATTCTCGTCATAGATATATTCCATGAGCATCCGCTCCAGAACCTCTCTCTGACTGGCATTCCACTTGCTCTGGATAAAGGACGCAGCCGCCAGCACCGTATTGACCGCCTGACTGAGCTCTTCATCTCCTAAGGATACAGCTATGCGACTACTGCCATAATCATTTTTTTCGTGGACTGCGTTAATAGCTGCGCGTGCCCTCCAGTAGGCTGGACCGTCCGAGCCAATACTTTGCTCGCGATTTATATCCGTCACAATGTCACCCAGACCAAGACCAAAGCGAATCGGATGAGGAAAGCCTAAGGCAATCTGATCAATGAGCCGCATGATCTCAGGATTAGGCCGCAGCAAAGCCTGAAACTCGTCTCCAGTCGTTACTGTAAAAGGCGACACCAGATAATCTCGATAATCCTGATTTAGCACCGCCATCAATTCCTGCAACCCTTGCTGCGCCTGCTTGCGGTTTTTTAGCTGTTTGGACTCAATCAAATCTCCAATAAGAGCAATATAAAGCATAGCTGATCAAACCTCCTTTAAGTCCATTATAAAGGAAAATTCTTAAAATGTCTATTACAACGGAAAATTTTAGAAATATCCATTAGAACAGAAAGACCATTTTTTCTTTTTAGGTGCTGGTAAGGCAGGATAGGCAGCTTCAATCAGATTACAGAGAAAGGAAGCATCTTCTACTTCTTTTATATGAAGCATTGGTTTTGCACCTGGATAAGGGAGTTCATAGACTGGATTCTCTAAGAGAGTCAGAGCAGGCTGAACTGGCTTGAGTAGCAAGCGATTGTCATAAATCCCGCCAAATAAGCGACCTCGATAATAGAGCAAATATTCCCCCATCATCTTGCGAAAACTGATTTCTTGACCTAAGCCTTGCAGCTGCTTCAAGATAAAATCCAAATATTCTTGACTAGATGCCATCGGAACACCTCCATGCATTGATACTTTATTATACCAAAAATGGGTGAAGATTTCCTGACCAAGAGATTAACTCATCTCCTTCAATCCGTATTCTGTCTATCCACAAGTAAGCAAAAAAGCTAGACATTACAAGTCTAACTCTTTTACTTATTATTTTTTTAAAAATCCTTCCTTTACCAGATAATCACGCGCAACAGCTTCGGCTTTTTTTCCTTCAATGCCAACTTGATAATTCATCTGGCTCATCTGGCTTTCTGTAATTTTACCAGCCAGCTTATTGAGAATACCTTCCAACTCAGGGTGTTTTTCTAGCAATTCAGCCTTCATGAGAGGTGCCCCTTGATAAGGAGGGAAAAGATGTTTATCGTCTTCTAAAATCTGAAGTTGATAGCGCTCAATTTCAGGGTCAGTTGAGTAGACTTCCATAATCTGAATATCACCTGATTTAATCGCATCATAGCGAAGGGCTGGCTCCATAGTTGATACATTGAGATTCAGTCCATAGACCGACTGAAGCCCCTTATTCCCATCTTCACGGTCGTTAAATTCCAAGGTAAACCCTGCCTTGAGCTTGTCTTGGACTGCTTTAAGATCAGAGATGGTTTTAAGATTGTATTCTTTTGCAACACTCTTAGGTACAGCAATGGCATAAGTATTTTGATAAGCCATGTGATTGAGCAAGACTAGATTGTCCTGTTTTTTGATTCCATCACGTGCTGCTTCAAAAACTTCTTCAGCATCATTGCTGACCTTTGGAGCAGGCTGCAAGAGAGTTCCAGTAATCGTACCGGTAAACTCAGGATAGATATCAATATCACCTTTTTTCAGCGCTTGATAAAGGAAGTCGGTTTTCCCAAAGTTTGGTTTGACTGTCACAGTCATATCCGTATTTTCCTCGATGAGGAGTTTATACATATTCATGAGAATTTCTGGTTCTGGCCCCAATTTCCCAGCAATAACCAGATTATCCTTGCTTTGTTTTGGTAGCAAGCTTGGCGTGTAAGAAGCGCCTAGTCCGAGGATTAAGACCGCAAAAGCTGTAAATATCGTCCGAAGCTTGGTCTTTTCCATCCATTTAAGGAGACTGTTGAAAAGAATAGCCAAAACTGCGGAGGAAATTGCTCCAATCAAGATTAGACTGGCATTGCGACGATCAATTCCTAGAAGGATAAAAGAACCTAATCCACCAGCTCCAACAAGGGCTGCTAGAGTTGCTGTTCCGATAATCATTACCGTTGCCGTCCGAATTCCTGATACGATGACGGGCATAGCTAGAGGCAGTTCAAACTTTTTGAGTCGCTCCCACTTGGTCATCCCAAAGGCGATTCCAGCTTCCTCTAAACTAGGATCAATCCCATTCAAAGCAGTGACAGTATTCTCTAAAATCGGGAAAATAGCGTAGATCACCAGGGCAGTCAGTGCCGGCAGTGTGCCAATCCCCATGAGGGGGATAAAGAGTCCCAGCAAGGCCATTGAAGGAATAGTTTGAAAGATTCCTGCAATTTGCAGTACCCAATTAGCTGCTTTTTTGTGACTATTGAGATA
>NZ_CALIIB010000102.1 GCF_938020365.1 uncultured Streptococcus sp.
TTTCCTGCCCATCTAGGACAATCCTGCCCGACTGGACCTCCAAAATCCCAGCAATCAGATTAAAGAGGGTCGATTTCCCGACTCCACTAGGCCCCAAAATCGCTACGACCTGGCCAGCATCTACCTCTAGGTTGATATCTTTCAAAGTCTGCTGCTCATCATAAGCATAGCTTACATTTTCAAGTTTGATTTCTGTCATTATTTTATATAATCGTTGCTAAATCCCTTGTCACTCAAGTCATTGTTCACGATGCCATTGTCCTTGGTCCATTTGTAAAAGGCATTCCAGCGGCTAGCCTCAAACTGACCCCACTTGTCCTTATCTGATGCATATTGCTCGGACAAATATTTTTGGGAAGCCAAGACAAAATCACGCTTATTTTTCAACTCTGGCGCATGCTTGATTAAAATATCTGCCGCTTCTTCAGGGTGCTCCATGGCATATTGATAACCCTTCTTGATAGCCTGCAGGACCTTTTTCGCCTCGTCTGGATTCTTCTTGAGATAGTCATTATTGGCAATGATGACTGGAGAGTAATAGTCGAACTCCTTGACATAGTCCTTCATGTAAAAGAAATTCGTGTCCATGCCCTGAGTCTGAGCCATGATGCCGTCCCAGCCATGATAAATCCAGGCTGCATCAAACAAACCATTTTCAATCGGCGTAATAGAGTTGGAATCGTTGTTGGGAACTTTTTCCACTTCATCAAACTGACCGCCTTGGCTTTCAACCAAGGTTTTGAGCATGCCTAGCTCCACTGGATCATTCCAGGTACCATACTTCTTCCCAGCCAGATCCTTAGGACTTGTAATCCCTGCAGACTTCTTTGAAATAATGCCCGAAGTATTGTGTTCTACAATAGCCGCGACAGCTGTGATTTCTGCGCCCTTATCCAGTTTTTTAGCCATGGAGTCCTGGAAGTAAATACCAAAAGGCGCCTTGCCGTTGATAATCAGATCCGAACTGCTATCTTCAGGCGGCAACTTGATATCCACATCCACGCCTGCTTCCTTGAAGTAGCCCTTCTCCTGAGCTACATAAAGGCCGGTATGGTTGGTGTTAGGTGACCAGTCTAGGATAAAATCAATCTTTTTATCCTTACTAGCAGACTCTGAGCCTGACTTGCTGCAAGCCGCTAAGCCGAAGATAGACACGGCAGCCAAACCTGCCAACAACATTTTATAAGTTTTTTTCATTATAATCCTCTTTTCTTTTTTGGAAATAGCAGAGCTGAGCTCCTATTTCCACTTAATAACATATTTTTCACTGACAGCCACCAGCTTCATCCCCAGAAGACTGATAACCGAAACCAATATGATAATAGCAAACATAGTATCGTACTGGAAAAGTTTCTTGGACTGAATCATATAAACACCCAAACCTTCGAAACCGCCCAGCCATTCGGAAACTACGGTCGTGATAAAGGCATAAGAAACACTGACACGCAAGCCCGCATAGAAATAGGGCAGACTAGCTGGAATCTTAAAATGCCAGAGAATCTGCCAGCGATTGGCCTGCATAAGCTCAAAGAGCGTCAGAGTATCCCTATCACAATGCCGAAAACCATCCAGAATACTGACGATAATCGGAAAAGTCGTCGTCAAAATAATCAGCACAATCTTAGGCAAAATCCCATAACCCAGCCAGAGAACCAGAATTGGCGCCAAAGCAATGGTCGGAATCGTCTGCACCACGACCATCATGGGGTAGATCAGATCATTGAGCCAGCTCATGCTGTCCATGAGTACAGCTAGTATACAGGCCAAGATGACACCCAAGGCTAACCCCAGCAAGGCTACTTTTAAGGTGGCCCAGCTATGACTTGCTAGAAATCCGGCATCTCTGATAAAGGCCTGACCGATTTCCAGAGGTGTCGGCAGGATAAACTTGGGCAAGAGCTTGAGCCAGCCCATAACCTGCCAGATGACAAGGATTCCCAGCATACCCAAAAGGCTAATCTGCTGCCGCAGGATATTTTTCAAGTTTTTCATCAATACTTAAAATCTTTCCATAGTTTATTTTCACATTAGCAAAAACATTGTCTGCCTGAGTGCCTGCAAGCTCAATCGCCTGCTGCAGAATAGGAAATAAGGTCTCCCATTCCCCTTCTAGAACGGTCTCAAAAGGCGTCACGACCATCTTCACTGGCTGTTTTTGCAAAAACTCAATTACTTCCTCTATGACTGCCAAACGATTCACATCATGTGACAAAGGAAGAATTTGTAAAGCGATACTGGCTTTCATCTCTTCACCTCCTTACTTTCATGCTTCATCTGAGAATAATCTATGCAGATAGGATTAAAATTCACAAGAAAATAACTTGGTTTTTAAACAAAAAGACAGCGAGCTCCCTTTATAAACACCTTGCTTTCCATACAAAAACACCTTCTCCAATATGGAAAAGGTGTTGCATGCATCAGTAAACTAACTTGGCGAATAACTCGCCGTTTTAGCAAAACCACAAGGTCTTTACAAATACATTTCCCTACGCTGGCATTACCCAGATCAGGTGCGGTCGAAGCTTACACTTCCTCTCAGACTGTACACAGACTCCCATATATAGGATTATGATAACGCAATCATCAGTAAATGTCAAGATTGGAGCTTGGACTCACTACTTTTCAACTACAAGTGAATCAAACGATCATCAATCAGGCAAACTCTCCTTTCGCAGCCAACAAAGACTCCATAGCCCTGATATTCTCTGACTCACTTGTGGATAAGATGGTTTCAAAACCCAGTTCAGCTGCCGTATCCAAGTTAGCTTGAATGTCATCAATAAAGACTGACTCTGTCGGATCAAGACTATACTTTTTTAGTAGCTTTTGATAAATCTCTAGCTCTGGCTTGACAACCCCGACTTCTGAGGAAAGGATATAGCCCGACAGCAGTGGAAAGATGGGCAGCAAACCAGCTTTTTCAATACGGTAAAAAATCTCGCAAGTAGTTGACAGGATGTAAATGCGATAGCCTTGATCAGCCCATAGTCGAATCTTTTCCTGTAAACCACTGTAAACCTCCACAACCTCATACCAATAGTAGAAGATATTCTGAACAACAGGATGGTAGGAGTCATCCAGCTGAGCTAGCGCTTTGTCACAGGCTTCTTTCAAGCTCAGCTCCCCCTTATCTGTTTGATGCCAGACACCCGACTCAAAAATGACCTGTCTAAGAAGCTGTCGTCGCTCTTTCTCAGGTTCAAAAGAGGTCAAGATTTTCTCAGAATTCCATTCAATCAAGACATTTCCTAAGTCAAAAACCAAATTTTTTATCATTTCTTTCACCAGCCCTTTCTCTATATGTAGGAGCTTTTGTAAGTTCTAGCTCATGCCATTGCAAATCCGCTATTTCAGCTGGTCTTAACCATCCTTAGTATAGCATGTTTAGATTAAGAAAAATCCCAGAAATGAACTGTTCCTCAAAGTTGGGTTTTACCCAACTCTAGGAAGCAATACAAAGTTCTGGAATCACCTATTATTCTTAGTCAAAATAGCGAATTAAATTTTTCTCTGTCAAAATATCTGAGTAAGTATAGGACTCCACATAGGTGTTGGCAATTTCACCCGGCTGTCCCCCTTCATTTTCATACTCAACGATAAAGAGAGAAGGATAAACTTCAATCAAACGACCTTGTTTACTTTTTTGGCGCTTACGGCCATTTTCCAAGGTCATCTCCACCATCTGCCCCTCGTGAGCCTTGATGTCCTCCTTGATTTTCTTCATTTTTGCTACATCTGTAAATGCATCACTCATACTATACATCCTCTCTTTTAGAAATACTTGAAAATTTATTATATTCTTTTTGGAAAATTAGCTCAACCGTACCACGCGCTCCGCTCCGGTTTTTCTCAATAATGACTTCGACCTTGTTATTAGGAATGCCTTCCTCTTCCTCACCGGCCCGTTCATAGTAGTCATCCCGGTAAAGAAAGGCTACGATATCCGCATCCTGCTCGATAGACCCAGACTCCCGAATATCAGATAGTACTGGGCGCTTATCCTGCCGCTGCTCCACGCCACGCGAGAGCTGACTCAGCGCAATAACCGGCACCTTGAGCTCCTTTGCTAAAATCTTAAGCTGGCGGGAAATTTCTGAAACTTCCTGTTGACGGTTTTCGCGACCCGTTCCTGTAATCAGCTGCAAGTAGTCAATTAAGATCAGGCCAAGATTGCCTGTCTCTTGAGACAGCTTGCGAGCCCGCGAACGAATCTCCGTAATCCGAATCCCTGGCGTGTCATCAATATAGATACTAGCATTGGCCAGATTCGCTGTCGCAATGGTATATTTCTGCCACTCTTCATCTGTCAGTTGCCCCGTACGGATAGAGTGAGAATTAATCACTCCTTCTGAAGCCAGCATCCGGTCCACCAGACTCTCTGCCCCCATTTCTAGAGAGAAGATAGCCACTGTCTTATCCAGCTTGGTCCCGATATTCTGGGCGATATTGAGGGCAAAGGCCGTCTTTCCGACCGCAGGACGAGCAGCTAGGATGATTAACTCTTCTTCGTGCAAGCCCGTCGTCATCTTATCCAGCTCACGGTAACCCGTCGCAATCCCTGTAATATCAGTAGTTTGCTGAGAACGGGCTTCTAGATTAGCAAAGTTAAGATTTAGAATATCTTGAATATTTTTAAACCCACTGCGGCTGGCCGTTTCGCTGACATCAATCAAGGCCTTTTCTGCTCCTGCAATGATTTCCTCGGATGGTCTTTCCCCATCATAGGCTTGATTGATGGATTCTGTCAAGCGTGAAATCAAGCGGCGTAAGATTGCTTTTTCAGAAACGATCTTGGCATAGTACTCTGCATTGGCAGAAGTCGGCACAGAATTAACGACCTCCACCAGATAGCTCAAACCACCAATATTCTGCAAGTCTCCTTGGCTATCCAAAATACTGCGAACGGTAGTCGCATCGATAGCATCCCCACGATCCGCCAAGTCAATCATGGCCTTAAAAATCAGACGATGGGCATATTTAAAGAAATCTCCAGGCTCAATATATTCACGGACAAAGACTAGTTTGCTCTCATCGATGAAAATGGCCCCTAGTACAGACTGTTCTGCTAAAATATCTTGAGGCTGAGCTCGCAACTCATCAATCTCTGCCATAGGTGAATCCTTCCTTTAATTCTTTTTACCCTTCCGTAACCCGCAGGCGAATCACACTTGTCACATCTTGGTAAATCTTTACAGGAACATCAATCAAACCAATCGAACGAATGGGAGAATCAACCTTGATATTCCGTTTATCAATTTTTAGACCAAATTGCTTTTGTAGTTCATCAGCAATTTTTTTGTTGGTAATCGAACCGAAAGTCCGTCCGTCTGGGCCGACCTTCTCTGTAAAAGCAACAACCGTTGCTTCTTCTTCCAATTTAGCTTTAATGGCTTGTGCTTCTGCCACCATCTCTGCGTGAGCTTTTTCTTGAGATTTTTGCTTTCCTCTCAGCTCACCGATAGCTTGCGCATTGGCTTCCTTAGCCAGATTTTTCTTAATCAGGAAATTTTGAGCATAGCCAGTAGGTACTTCCTTGATTTCCCCTTTTTTCCCTTTTCCTTTTACATCCTCTAAAAAAATAACTTTCATTTTATTTCTCCTTTTCTATTGATTCCTCATTATCCATCACTTGATCCATAATCTCTTGATTTAGACGCTGGGTGACTTCAGCAACCGTTTGATCGCTGACTTGCGCTGCTGCTAGATTAAAGTGGCCGCCACCACCCATTTTCTCCATAATCCGCTGAACATTGATCTTGCTGCGACTACGAGCTGAAATGGATATGTAACCCTCAGTATTCCTGCTAACCACAAATGTTGCTTCAATGCCCGACATGGCAAGCATGGTGTCAGCTGCCTTACTAATGACGACTGTATCATAGCTGGCATTTTCAGCACCCGCTGCTACAATCACATTTGGCAAAAGCTTCTTACCTGTCAAAATCAGTTCATTGACCGCTCGATACTCTTCAAAATTCGTCGAAGAAATATCCTGAATGACTACACTATCACTGCCGCGAGCCCGCAAATAACTAGCTACATCAAAGGTTCGACTTGTTACTCTGGAGGTAAAATTCTTGGTGTCTAGCATAATCCCAGCCATGAGCAGGCTGGCTTGAATTTTATTCAGGCGATTCTTCTTGGAATTTTGAAACTGAATCAGCTCCGTTACCAATTCGCTGGCACTGCTAGCTCCACTTTCGATATAGGCGATGACCGCATTTTCAGGAAAATCCTCATCGCGACGATGATGATCCACTACAATCGTCTGACTAAATCGATCAAATAATTCTCTTGAAAGCGTTAAGGCCAACTTCGAGTGGTCCACCATTATCAAGAGCGAACGACTGGTCACTCGGTTTACGGCTTCTGAGATCGGCAAAAGATAATCAGCGCCTTCTGACGTCAATTTTTGAATAGAGCGATAGATATCCGAGCCCATCTGTTGGTCATCATACACAACATAGGCTTTCTCAATGATATTGCTAGCAAAAAGCTGCATACCCACCGCGGAGCCTAAGGCATCCAAATCAAGATTGCGATGACCAACCACGAAAACCTGATCTACACTCTTGATCTTATCTGAAATAGCTGCCATCATAGCCCTCGTACGCGTACGAGTACGTTTGACAGATGCAGCTGTTCCACCACCAAAGTAAACTGGATTCTTGGTCTCGTCATTCTCTTTGACAACCGCTTGGTCACCACCTCGGACCTCAGCTAGGTTAAGATTAAGGAGAGCAATCTTACCAATTTCATCATGCTTACCATCCCCGTAAGAAAAGCCCATACTAAGCGTCAGAGGAAGTTTTCTATTCTTGGCTTCTGTCCGAAATTGATCAATGATCGAAAATTTACTATCCATCAGTTGTTCCAAAACCGTATAATCCGTGAAAAGATAATAACGATCCATTCCCACCCGACGGTAGAACATATGAAATTGCTCAGAAAACTCTGCTACAAAGTTAGCTACAAAACTGTTGATATGACTGATATCTGAATCTGAAACAGCATCTTCCAAATCATCATAATTATCTACTGAAACAACACCGATAACTGGTCGCGTCGTAACGAGCCCAACTGTTGCTTCATACTCACTTGATGCATCAAAAAAGTACAAGACACTAGAAGCTGAATCAAAGTAAACAGAATACTGGTTGTCTCCTACTGTTGCGTAGCTACCCGATTTCGAAGCAGCAAGCTGGATAATTTCCTGCAGGAGATCACTATTTAGCTCCCCATCATCCGTTGTAAAAATCAATTCAGCATAAGGATTGAACCAGTCCACATCTCCACTATTTTCATTGATTTTAATCACACCAACTGGCATCTTATCCAACAAAGAAGCTAAACTTCCCTCTGCTTGATGATTGACATAACGAATCTGCTCAAGCTCGTCCAATTCGGTCACTCTTTGCTGCTGTATAAATAGCCAAACCAAGAGCACCAGCACTATGAAAAGAGACACCAGCATAGGCAAACTATCACCAAAAAGGCGTAGACAAATAGCTAATATGATAAAGGAAGTAAAACCCACTATCGCAAAGTGGCTCGGGGAAAAACGAATTCTTTTCATTAAAAAACCTCTTATTGCGCCATTTTACCATATTTTCTTAAAAAAAGCGAGTTTTCACTGCCCTTGAATACTTGTAAAGCAAGAAAGACTCAAATCCTAGATCTATTCTCAAACAAATATTCATAATCAATTTACAAGATGTGTAAATCTTGTAAATTTTATTAAACAAAAAGTTGACAGTAGTTGTAAATATTTCTCTATATAAAAGAGATTTTTTGTAAATATTCGTTTACAAACGTGTAAATTATGCAAAAACGTACTATCAATAAAATAGTACGTTAATATGTCTACGATTTTGCTTTGTTTTTAGAAATGCTTCTAGACTTACCTTCTAAGTAAACCATCAAAATAGAAATATCTGCTGGATTGACACCCGAAATACGGCTTGCCTGACCAATCGTTTCTGGATTGATTTTCTTAAACTTCTGTCGCGCTTCTGTCGCAATCGAATCAATATCATCCCAATCAATATTGGCTGGAATGCGCTTTTCTTCCATGCGTTTCATCTTCTCAACCTGATCAAGGGCTTTAGAAATATAACCTTCGTACTTAATCTCTGTCTCAATTAGCTCGATAATCTTTTCATCCAACTCTTCTGCTGCTGGACCAATGAACTGAATCACATCTTGATAAGACACTTCCGGCCGCCTCATAAATTCTTTGGCAGTTACTGCATCTGTCAGAGCTTTAAAGCCAAGCGCTTCTATCTTAGCATTGGTTTCCTTGACAGGTTTCAACTTGATGGATTCCAAGCGCTTCATCTCGTTGTCAAATTGATTCTTTTTAATCTCAAAACGAGCCCAGCGCTCATCATCTACAAGACCAATTTCTCGGCCAATCTCTGTCAAACGCATATCAGCATTGTCATGGCGGAGAATCAAACGGTATTCCGCTCGACTAGTCAAGAGGCGATAAGGTTCTACAGTCCCCTTGGTCACCAAATCATCAATCATGACTCCAATGTAACCATCACTACGCTTCAAGATCAACTCTGGCTTACCTTGGATCTTCAAGGCCGCATTAATCCCAGCAATAATCCCTTGACCAGCGGCTTCTTCATAACCAGAAGTCCCATTGGTCTGACCTGCTGTAAAGAGCCCTGAAATTTTCTTAGTTTCCAAGGTTGCCCGCAACTGGTGAGGCATAATCATATCGTACTCAATGGCAT
>NZ_CALIIB010000103.1 GCF_938020365.1 uncultured Streptococcus sp.
ATGAGCCGACCAATGGACTGGATCCAAGTGGGATTAAGTGGTTTAGAAAGTTCATTCGCCAGCAGGCTGATTTAGGGAAAACCGTCCTTCTATCCTCTCATATCCTGTCTGAGGTACAAATGGTAACAGATGATGTAGTCTTGATTCATCATGGGCAAATTATCGAACAGGGAACTCTAGAAGATGTATTACAAGGAACAGATAGTTTAGAAGAGCTCTTCTTCGACTTAACAGAGGAGGTTTAAGATGAAAGAGACGATGTCCTTATTGCATTCAGAGTGGTTGAAAATCCAATCAACCAAGGCTTTCAGGGTAAGTGTGGTCTTTATGCTGTTATTGGTACCTGTTGTGTCATGGCTAGAGGGACGCCAGTATCTGTCTATCGGTTTAGATGCGACCCCTGAGACGGTTCCCCGTCTGGCAGAAGCTATTGATCCGCTGGAATATCTAGGTCTTAATGGCGCTTCTATGGGTGGTATGGTTTTAGTCATCTTAGCTGGAATTTTGGGAGCAACGGAATTCCAGTCTCATAGCTTGCGAACCAGTCTATTGGCCTGTAATAACCGCCTGAAGCTACTTGTGGGGAAAATATTGACCTTTGGTTTGTTTTCACTCGTCATTAGCTTATTATCCATTTATTTGAGCTATATTGTCATGCACTTGGCTTTAGGAAAAGAAGGGCTACATCCAATTTTACTTAATCAAGCTGCCTGGAGTCATCTTTTATGGAAGGCACTAGCTACTGCATTGCTGGGTCTCCTGTCCTTTTTATTGGGATTGCTTGGGCGGACGATGTTGCTTCCCTTACTCTTTCTCGTACCCCAAATCTATAATCTAGGAAACTACCTAGCTACCCACACGAGTTGGGGAGCTTATTTGCCACAGCCCGCAGGAGAGTTATTTGTTGCAACGCCGACTTCTCAATATGCTAATAATCCCTTGCAAGGACTCTTGGTACTAAGCGTATGGTTGCTAGTCATCGGCGGCATGGCCTCTCTGCGCTTTTTGAAGACGGATTTAGGAGGGCGATACTGATGATAAAAGCTCTGCTTAGAAGTGAATGGATTAAGTTCCGTTCTTACTATCTCGCTCTTGGTGCAGCCTTAGTGGCTATGGTAGCTGTTCCATTTTTTCTGATGAATCTTGACTACAGTCAGACAGCAGTTGGTCAGACGAAGGCTCTGAGCGAGGTTTTGCATGCCCTCTATCTGGCGCAGCCTGTCATCGTCATCTTTACTTCTCTCTATTTTGCTCAGGAGTTTGTCAAGTCTGGGATGCGAACGAATTTTCTAACCGTATCAAATAGAAAGGCTTGGTTGGCTGGGAAATTCCTTTTTCTGTTCTTGCTGCTCTTGGTTCTCTATAGTATCATTATAAGCAGCTGTTTCCTTGTTATGCTGGCTCGTTTTGACCTAGACTTTAGCTGGTCCTTACTGGGGAAATTCCTCTATTACAGCTCTTTTGGTCTTCTCAGCAATCTTTTTCTGGCTTTTTTAACTGCTGGCCTCGCTTTGCTATTTCAATCTTGGGTTGTGCCGGTGTCGGTGCTCTTTCCTCTCTTGATTGGTCTCAGCCGTTTATTGGCAACTTTCATCAAGGAAGCAAAATACCTGCCCGATCTGGCTACACTAAATCTTTTTGAGTATGAAGGGCTTCAGCATTCAATAGATCTATCAGGGCTGGGAATACAGCTGTTATGGTTAGCTTTGGTTTGGAGCTCTGCTATATTCTTAACCTTGAAACGAGATGTTCGCTAGAGGTATGCTATAATGGAAATCATGAGACAGTATCGTATTTTGGTGGTTGATGACGACCAGAGCATTTTGAAGCTGGTGAAAAACGTCCTAGAGCTCGATGCTTATGATGTGACGACGCTTGATCGGATAGAAGACCTAGAGCTGACGCATTTTGTCGGATATGACTTGATTCTGCTGGATGTGATGATGGAGCCTG
>NZ_CALIIB010000104.1 GCF_938020365.1 uncultured Streptococcus sp.
AGATTCCTGCAATTTGCAGTACCCAATTAGCTGCTTTTTTGTGACTATTGAGATAAATAGCGAGTGGAATGGTCAGGAAGATGGCCACTAGTAAGGTCAGAAGAGACAGCTGGAGGTGTTGCCCTAAGGCTGCCAACCATTCTCCAAAGCGCTCTTGAAAGGTAGAAATTAAATTAGCCATGTTGAACACCTCCAAATAAATCTGCTACGAAGCTGGTTGCAGGTGAAGATAAGATTTCCTCAGGTGTCGCTACTTGACGAATCTCTCCATCCTGTAAAACAGCAATCCTATCTCCTAATTTCAAAGCTTCGTCCGTATCGTGAGTGACAAAAATGGTCGTCATCCCAAACTCATTATGCAGTTGCTTGATCAAAGTCTGCAATTGTTTTCTAGAAATAGCATCCAGCGCTGAAAAAGGCTCGTCCATGAGTAGGATCTTTGGCTGACCAATCATGGCACGGACAATACCCACACGCTGCTGTTCCCCACCTGACAACTCACTCGGAAGTCGATGTCCATACTCAGCTACTGGTAAACCAACCTTAGCCAAAAGCTCTTCTGTTTTCTTCGCAATTTTTTCTTTAGTCCAGCCCTTCATTTCAGGAATGAGAGCAATATTTTCCGCAACCGTTAGATTGGGAAACAGAGCAATGGCCTGTAAAACATAACCAGTAGAAAGACGAAGTTCGCGCTCATCATAGTCTTTGATGCGCTTGCCATCCATATAAATATTTCCATCAGTGGGTTCCAAGAGACGGTTAATCATCTTGATCATGGTCGTCTTACCTGACCCAGAAGGCCCAACTAAAACCATAAACTCGCCATTCTCAATTTTTAAATTGACATCTCTCAAGACATCTTTTTCTGTATAGCGTAGCGCTACATTTTTATATTCAATCATTTCTTCTCCTTATTTATTACGATAACCTTGCCAAAAGACTGGCTACTTTCCAGATAAGCATGAGCGTCCTGGATTTGCTCAATAGAAAATACTTTTTCAGGTCGCACATCCACCTGATACCGCTCCACAAAGTCCACCAAAGCTTGAAGCTTGTCTTGAGACACATTGCCAGAAGCAAAGGTTGTTAAGTAGAGATTGCGATAAAGCATTTCAATAGGGTCAAAGTCTGGAATAGTCCACTGACCGCCCAGCAAGCCACAAGAACAGATAATACCACCATCTGCCGTACGAGCAAATGTATTAAGAATAGCACTCGGACCGACAAGATCCAAGACCTTGTCAAACTGCTCTTCCGTTTGCAAAACGCCATCCTTATCCAAAATCACTTGGTCAAATCCTGCCTCTTTTAGCTGCTCTTCCTTGCCCAGACTACGGCTACTTCCAGCTAGATAGACATTTGAAAATTGCCCCTTGAGAAGTTTTGCAAAAGCAATCCCAACACCACTAGTCGCTGCTCGAACCAGAACTCTGTCTCCCTCCTCAATCTTGAGATTGAGATAAGAGCCAAATGCCGTGTAGTAGGTTTCAGGCAGAGCGATTAAACTTTCCAAAGCAAGCTCTGTCCTCACAGGATAAACCTGTTCATCTGGTAGCAAAACATACTCAGCATAACCACCATCAAAAGCGCGCCCCATTTCTCCCATGATGGAGATGACTTGCTGCCCGACCTGCAAATCAGAACGATTGGTCTCCTCTACAATTCCCACACATTCAATTCCTAAAATCCGTGGAAATTGAACTGACGGCGATAGTCCTTAACGAGTAAAAATCTCGCTATGGTTGATTCCAAATCCTTGTACCTTGACCAAGGTCCAACCTTCTTTAACAGTCGGTTTTGGAACTTCCACAACCTGCAGAACTTCTGGTCCTCCAGCTTCCTTGACAAACACAGCTTTCATTTTAGTACCTCCTTTTAAAACTTCCCTCGGTTGGTCAGGTCTTCTACCTTAGGCATGACTTCTTTATTGTCCCAATGCTCCACAATCAATCCATTCTCCAAACGGAAGATGTCATACTGAGCATAAGCAACCCCATCGATCTGAGTCTGCCCATAGCTGACCACATAATTTCCTTGTCCCAAAAGCTGGAAAACAAAGTCAAAAGTAACCCCGTGTTCAGCCACATAGTTTTTATAAGCAGCACTTCCTTGGCCAATCTCATGATTGTGCTGAATCAAATCTTCTGCCACATAATCACTCCACTGCTCTAGCTCTCCATTTTGGAAGATTTCTGTCAAGAAACGACGAACGGTTTTTTTATTTTCTGCTGTCTTATCCAAATCCGTGATTTCAAAATCTCCAAAGATCTGATCTAACTGCCCATTTTCTGGAGCGCGATAGTAGTCAATGACATCCCAATGCTCCACGATACGACCATTCTCATCCGCACGGAAAGTATCCGTCGTCACCCATTGCGCTTCCCCGCCATTGAGATATTGATGAACATGAACAAAGACTAGATTGCCGTCTTCAATAGTGCGAACAATTTTCATCTCACGCTCGGGATGGCGCTCAAAGAAATTTGCAAAGAAAGCCGCAAATCCTTCTTTCCCATCTGGCACACCTGTCGAGTGTTGGATATAAGCATCCCCTACAGACTGAGCTTGAGCCTCAGCAACGTGTCCATCTTGAATAGCATGAATGTATAGATTTTGTGCATTTTCAACTTGTTTTGACATGATTTATGCCTCTTTTTCTTTTAAATTTGCTAAAATACGTTCCTGATAATTTTCAAACTGGCGAATTTCTTCCTCAGTGAATCCTTTATAAAAAATTGCATCCAATTTTTGACTGATACGATAGCCAACTTCTTTCTGGGACCAACCCTGCTCTGTCAACTTGACATATTTCTTTCTCTTATCTATTCCACATGGGCTAATGATGACTAGGTTTTGCTCCTCAAGTTTCTTAATCATAGTCGTCAGCGTATTATTCGCGAGACCAGTCGCAAGCGCGATATCTGTCGCCGTAGCACAACCTGTCTCACTATTCCATAAAACCGCTAAAATCTTGCCCTGTTCACTGCGATAAAGGGCTTCAGGATCCTGACTCAGTAACTTTTGAAAAATCCGCCCATTCAACAAACGAATATGATGGGCAACTAAATGACTGTCTTTCATACTTCCTCCAATTTATTTCTATATCGAATTGTTTTTTTATTTATTGTAACACCTGATATTACACTTGTCAAGAATTTTGTTCTATTTAGAAATAATTTTAAACTAGGTAAAGAAAAAGCAGGTTTAACCTGCTTTAAAATCTAAAATTTATTGTTTCCGATTGATGTATCTGTTGAACAAAATGGTCATAACTTTCAGCTTCTTGAGGAATAAGAATGGACCACTTTTTCAAGAGTGCCCCGTAACCTGCTAATGTACCTATGTCGTTATCAACAACCTTCTCCACGCTTGGGAAAATAAGACCGGCTGTTTTAGCTTCTAAAATGTATGTATAGGAAATCAGTTGATATAAATCCTCACGATTGATTCCTTTTTCAGTAAATTCTAGCTTTTTATATTTGGCATCTAGTACGATTTTTAAATCATTATAATAGAAGTCTGGATAAATTTTTCGACCATGACTGCTAAATACAGAAATGCCATCTGTCTTTTCTTTATTTCGTGGATGGATAAAACCTTCTGGCAATAATGTCTGGACATACTCTTCCCAAAGCCAGGCAACATCAAAGAGAATGCCATGCACCCTTTGGGTTTGTGGCCCAAGACCATGCTTTTCTCTACTCAGAATCATCAAGCAGAGTTCCTGTAATTTTCTATACTCTCTGAAATAGGCGTGTCGGATGGGTTTGATTTTATTCATTCTGATAATCTTGGCACGATCAGCTAGTTTATAAGAAGGAGTTACATGAGTAATTTCTGTCATATTTTCACGATTAGCATCAAACACTCCACATCCAATTGTTTTCTGATTCTTAATATACTCAATGGTATGTCGAATCAGCTGCATCAATGGATTATCATAAGCAAACTCTCTAGTAGTGTAGGAAATATTTCCCATAAAAGGAACATTTTTCTTAAGATGATTTCCTACATCAATCGCTCCCTTTACATGGCTATCATTATGGAAAAACCTCTGGTATTCCTTATAAAGTCCTTTTCTCAAAGCCGCTTGCAGATATTTTGGAAAGAGGTAAACCAATAGTTGATAGAGTTTATCTTCGCTAGATAAACCAACATCCAAGTTAGTGAGATTGATATTGAGGACCTTCTGCAAGAGATAATGTAAAAAATAGTCGTTATTAGCATTTGAAAAACGAGAGGAAATCGTTAATCTTTCCTGACCGTAACCCAGAAAACCAATCACATTTCCTGTCTTAATGTTCTGATTGACAGTTTCAAAAATTTTATGTCCCTTGTCCAAGTCAGAAGTATTTTTCAAATCATTTGGAAAAATGAAAATACTATCCTCTTGAGAAAGACTTTCTAAAGTTCTATCTAAAAGTACCTGACTAATTTTTGGGTAGATTTCAACAAAATCCTCTTTTTTTATAAGTTGCTGATTATCTGTTATCCGTATCGTCATTTCCATCGCTTTCATTGTCACTAGTTATTGACTGATTGGTTTGCTCATTATTTGTCTTATCAAATGCCTTTTTCAAAGTTTCCAAAGTTTCAACTTCTTCATAAGAACCTCGCAAGTAGTCTTCCAAAAGTGGTTTGAGGTAATCAGACCAGAGTAATTCATAGTCAAAGTCTACATCCTTCAACTTAAGGAAATAACTTGGTCCGATATGATAATGACTGTTTAGCTCCTGAACGTTTTCGATAGCAGCATTCAAGTTTCTTAGACGCATTTTCGCTTCTTCAGCTCTACATCCAAGAGGTTCATCAAGCATTTCCAGCTGACTTTCAGCCGTGATTTCTACAAAACGGAAACGACGGCGCATGGCAAAATCAAAGGTATCTACCGAGCGGTCAATATCATTCATTGTTCCGATGATGTAGACATTTTCAGGAATATAAAACTTCACATTAGTTTCATGTAAATTAGCATATTGAGTCGAAACCTCTCCATCCTTACCACGATAGCCCGGATCAATGGAGAAAAAAAGTTCCCCAAAAATCTTAGAAATCTCACCACGATTGATTTCATCGATGATGAAGACGAACTTCTTGTCTGTGTCAATCGTTGGGGATACATAATCAGATAAGCCGTAACTTTCTTTCATGTGATCCAAAACAATTTTTTGATAAGTTTCGTACTTTAACTTAGTCTCCTCACCCTTGTATAAAAGATAAACTTTTTCTTTAGTAGCAACAGGTGAGTCAAACTTCACATTCCCTTGACTGTTTAGGCTGGCTGGAACAGAACTACGAGGGAACAAATATTGCCCCTGTTTCTCATTGATAGCATCGGTTAGCTTAGTCCAAGTCTCTTCAAAATTATCTTGCCCTCCTGTCTTCTGAGCTTCTTTAGCTTTTTGACAAAACTGCTTAAAAATGCCGTCCTGCAAGCCAAAGTTAATCTGCCCATCATTTCCCAGAATTGGTCTCAACCCCTCTACAAAATCTGTATAGTCATAAGATGGGTGAAACTGTACAAAGCTGATTTGATCTTCATTGCCACCTGCTAACTCTAAGGCAATTTCTTTAGCAAGGTGGGTTTTACCTGTACCAGGAGCGCCACGGAGGATTATATTTTTGGATGAAAGTAAAATATTTTTATATTTATCAATATTTTCTGGCATTTTTATCTCCTTAGATCCTTCACCTTTAATAAATAAATACGATTTGTTTATATAGGGTAAAATTTCATTAAATTTTTCTTCACTAGTAATCACATATTCAGCATCTAGTGTCCAACGATGAGAAGCTGGTTTCTTGTCAAACTTCTCTAATTCTAATTTATTGAGGCACTTTGACATGATACCTATTTTAATTCCTTCTTTTTGAAAATGAATTTCTATAAAATTTTGTAATTTCCCATTTGAGTTCTTTACCTTAAAAGATGTATAACTATTTGTATCATTCTTTTGAGCATCTGGAAATTCTTTCTTCATTCTTTTTAGAAACTCTTCTTTTTTCATCATATAGACTGTATTTCCTTTTCTTTAACGTTATAGCCATAAGACGATTTAACTATTAATATATTCTATATCATAGCATAATTATAGGAAAAATAAAAGAAATTATAAACTAAAAAGCCCAGTGTAAAGAGGAAATCCCTCTCCTACACTGAGCTTCTTTTTATCTTAGTAATATTCGCCCTGACGGTAATCCCATGAGTTAAAGGTATCGGACAGGTGCATCATGATTTTGTCGATGTCCAAGCCTTTGCGGATGACCACTGGTGCTGGTGAGATGGAACGTTGGCCACCTTGTTCT
>NZ_CALIIB010000105.1 GCF_938020365.1 uncultured Streptococcus sp.
GCTGATATTCTTAACCTGACTAGAGCCGTACTTTAATTCCCTGAAATCATCTAGATCCATAAAAATTACAGGTTGCGTAAAGAAGCTATTATCCTCTGTGAAACCAACAACCTGATAGAGGCGCTCACTGCCATTGAGCTGAAGCTGATCGCCTAGTTTCGCACCTTTTTGCTGGAGACGCTTATCCGCAATGACTTCATAAGCATTCTCAGCAGGACGCCCCTCAATAATGTCAGGCGCTAGAAAACTATCCCAAGAGAGACCAAAAACCTGAGCATTGAGTTTATCAGTCCCATCTTCATAATTGGCCACTGCTGACGTTTGTCCCAAAGCAGCGATTGAGTCCCCTTGAAGCAAGCTACTATACTCCTCTTCCTTGATAGTCGAAGCAACCAGATTCTTATTTGCGTACTCCGATAAGACGATTGACTCAGCCTGCCATTGGTCCAGAGCCAAGCGATTGAGCCTAGCCAAACCGACAGAAAGACTAGACAAAAAGAAAACCATATAGGTAATGAGAAAGACCACAGCAACCACTAAACGATAGCGTCCACGGCTGTAGATAATCTCTTTAAAAGCTAAAAACAAAGCTGTCCTCCTTTGAGATATTAAAGATCATTATATCATAAAGAAGCAAGCTAGAAAAACATATGAGACTAATGGTAACTAGATTCACACGAAAATCACTAAGTCGTATAGCGATTCCCTAAGTAAGAAACATTCCTTGAAAGAAATTCGTAAAATAAAAAGAAACAAGGGCTTCAGTTCATATACCGAAACCTTTCTTGTTTCTTTTTCTCTACGCTTCGCACACTCTTTTTCTGAGCAGATTGAGAAACGCTTTACTGCTTGGTAAAGGTCAGAGTGTCTGGATCATCATCTAGTTCATCCACAATCAGCTGATTGCCATTTTGACGATAGCTTTTGACATCGTCACCGACAATTAGTCTCTGCTTCGCTGCATCTACTTGTACCTGTTTGATTTCCTTACTGCCATCGACCTCGGTCTCAGTCCAAGTACCAGTCGAACCATTGATTTCTAGGACATGCTGGTCACCATCATGGTCGGTTGCTTGGTAGCGTCCGTCTAGATTGCTGGTCTGACCTGCATTGGATGAAGAAGTCTGTTCTTGCGCAGCCTGCGTTGTTCGGCTTTGGGTATTTTGTGATGAGTTAGCATTTCCCCCCTGATTGGCATTGCCTGAACAAGCAGCCAATAAAACTGCTGCTGCCAGAGATAGAATGCCGATAAAGGCCTTTTTTGAAATAGTCATATTGCTTTCTCCTTTTTCTACATTTGTAGTTTATATGTATATTCTACACTTGTCTGTTTTGTTTGTCAATCATATAGCTTTTTTATCTAAAAATAAAAAATTCCCCAGCCTTACTTAACTGGAGATATAGAATTTCTTGCTTCTTCTAGAGGATCAAAGCTAGTCATCCTTGATGGACGAGCCTTCTGCATCATCCCCAAATATCAAGGTCGACTGTTGCAGATAGGGATTGGGGTACTTTCTAAGCAAATCTTTCACAGCTTCTACCAAAACCTTCTGCTCCACCTGACCTGCTTGGTATCGCTCTAAAAGAAGCATAAAATTTTCTTTTTCAGCTGGGCTAGCTTTTTTCTTAAAATAACCCCAAACATGCTGAAAGGCATTGCAGACCTGACCGCGATTTTCAGGCAGGGCTATCGCCTGGTCAATCAAGCCTTGAACATGTACTGCTTCCACCGAGTCACTTTTTAGATATTGGCGGATTTCCAGATATATCTTACTGGAATGACTGAGAACCAGATATTTGTTTCTAGCCCAAAGAGTCTGACATTGGGAGATTTGGTTTGAATTTTCCATGATTACTTTTCCTACAATCTTTCCTTTTATTCCGGAAAAATCCATTCGATATGCGGAGCTCGTTTACTGATTTCTTTATAAATCGTATTGAAATCAGCATCAACAAGATCATTCAAGTCAATCTCTTCCAGTGTTTTTCCTTCTTCGTCTTTAAAATAAAGTATGCGATAAGTTGATCTCGAATTTTTAGAATAAGCACGTCTAATTTCATACTCGATTTGCTTAATATTTGTTAAATTAATGTGATTTATATCTTGGAAAACAGAGGGTTTAACATCAATCTTATCATCAGAAATAGTAAAAGCTGCAGGCTCATGAGCTTTCTTATAAGCCGAAACACCTAAAATAGTAACTATAATACCTGCACCAATTAGAATTGGGCCCACATATTTATTATTTTGATTGAGAATTTCTTGCTCAGATTCCTTTTCTCTTCGGATAGAAGCTTGTTCGGACTCTAATTGTTTATTATAGGTCTCTACAAAAGCTTGCAGTCTTTTTTGCTCTTCTTCTGGTGTTTCATTCTCAGGTGCAAAATCCGAATTAACCAAGGTTTTGGCTTTTTCAATAGTCATCGGGCTTTCATTCAACTTTGCATCTTTTCGTTCAGATTCTAGCTGTTCCAAGCTATCACTATGATTCCTACCACTACTATTTGGTGATTGCATTACCCCAATGAATATGAAGGCTCCAATAATAACAATAATAATAGCTACAATTTCAGCTGCATAACTTCTTTTATATTCCATTAAAATATTCTTTCTGTAAAATCTTTATGGGACTAGAATACCATAAATCAAGACTTTTATAAAGCTCTTTTATAGCCAAAAGCAGCCCA
This sequence comes from uncultured Streptococcus sp., assembly GCF_938020365.1. GTDB lineage: Bacteria > Bacillota > Bacilli > Lactobacillales > Streptococcaceae > Streptococcus. The sequence continues at coordinate 2,689 of NZ_CALIIB010000105.1, forward strand.
AAGGACTGCTTCTCTTTGTATATACTAGCGCACTTCTGCTCCAACATTTTCTTCCAAGGATTTTTGGATTTTTTCCATGTATTTAGCCACTTCATCATCGGTCAGGCTATCTTCTGGATTTTGGAAGGTCAATGTGTAAGCCATAGACTTGAGGCCAACACCCAGCTTTTCACCTGAGAAGATATCGAAGAGCTTGATATCCGTCAAACGTTTCACTCCGGCAGCTTGAATCGCTTCAACCACCTGTCTGTGGCTGATTTCTGTTTTGAGTAACAAAGCAACATCGCGAGTAACAGCTGGGAATTTGGTGATTTCTGCAAAAGGCTGTTCTGGCTCAAGATTTGCCTCAATAGCTGTCAGATTGAGCTCTGCCACATAGGTTTCTGGGATGTCATAAGCCTTGGCCGTCACTGGATGAACCTGCCCAACATAGCCCACTGCTTGACCTTTGATCGAAATCAGCGCTGTCCGACCTGGATGCAGACTCTTGAGCTGGTCAGTTGCTTGATAATCAGCTTCTAATCCTAGGCGGTCAAAGAGCGCTTCAACCACCCCCTTAGCGAAAAAGAAGTCAACAGGAGTCGCTGGCGTTTGGAAATCTTTTTCACTTACCAAGCCAGTTAGAGCAAAGGCAAAGCTATTGATTTCGTTAGGCAATTCTTCCTTTGGATTACCTGTTTGTTCAAAGATTTTCCCAATTTCATAAAGGGCCAAATCCTTATTTTTACGAGCAACATTGTAGCTGACAGTATCCAACATGCCTGAGAGCATATTTTGGCGAAGAACACTGCGCTCCCTTGTCATAGGCCACATAAGCTCAGTCAGATTTGTAGGGTTAAGCGTAAATTCAACAGCTTTTTCTGGCGTGGTCAAGGCATAGGAAATAATCTCGGTCAGACCTGCTCCTTCAGCCACCGTCCGAACCTTGCGACGTAGCTTCTGAGTGGCCGTCAATTCACCAGCTGTTCCAGCATCTTGAGGCAGGGAAACTGGCAAGCGGTCGTAGCCATAAATACGAGCAATTTCCTCGTAAAGATCTGCTGGAATACTGATATCCCAACGACGAGCAGGCACGCTGACTGTGAACAAGTCCGCAGATCCGCTAAGACCAAAGCCTAGACGACGAAAAATATCTTCAATATCCGCATAAGTCAAATCTGTTCCCAAGACTCGGTTGACATCTGAAAGGCTAGTCGAAACCTGCTTGTCAGTCGTATCTAACTGTCCTGCTTGGACAATACCAGCATGAACAGTTGCACCTGCCAAGTCAGCAATCATGCTAGCAGCAGCATCTAGAGCTTCAGTTACTGTTGCAAGGTTAATCCCTTTTTCAAAGCGTGAAGAAGACTCAGAACGCAAGCCCAGACGACTGCTTGTCTTACGGATTGACTTGCCATCAAAAACAGCCGCTTCTAGAACGACACGAGTCGATTTATCAGAGATTTCGGTTGCCGCTCCGCCCATGACACCAGCCAAAGCCACTGGCTTATCTGCCACAGTGATAACTAAATCACCGACTTCCAGCTCACGCTCTTCGCCGTCCAGCGTCACTAATTTTTCACCAGCACGCGCTTCCCGCACAACAATCTGATCCCCCTCAAATGTGTCCAGATCAAAGGCATGCATTGGCTGACCAAAGTAGAGCAGGATATAGTTGGTCACGTCCACTACATTGTTAATCGGACGGATTCCTTCGTTCATGAGGAGATTTTGTAGCCACTGAGGACTTGGAGCAATGGTCACATTGTCCAAAATACGAGCTGCATAAAACGGTACTTTTTCAGTCTCAAGGGCTACAGACAAGCTAGCCGCAGCCTCTTTATTCCCTTCAGTCAAAGGAAATTCTTTGAAATGAACAGGCTTATCGTATATAGCTGCTACTTCGTGCGCCACCCCACGCATAGACAAAGCGTCAGCCCGGTTTGGCGTGATAGAAAGCTCGATAATCTCATCATCCAAGTCTAGATAAGGGAAGACCTCATCTCCTGGCACAGCACTATCGGGCAAAATTTGGATGCCATCCGCGAATTCCTTTGGCACGACAGAATCCGAAATGCCCAGCTCGCCAAGAGAACAAATCATACCTAGTGACTCTAGCCCACGAATTTTTCCTTTTTTAATCTTATAATTATCTGCAATGCGAGCGCCTGGTACAGCCACCATAACCTTGATTCCAGCACGTACATTCGGTGCTCCACAGACAATCTGACGAGGCTCCTCTTCTCCGACATTGACTTGACAAACGTGCAGGTGGGTTTCAGGTACATCCTCGCAGCTCAGAACTTCTCCGACAACAATTTTCGAAAGACCTTCAGCTGGCGAGCTGACTCCTTCTACTTCAATACCAGTTGTGGACATTTTCTCCGCCAACTCAGCGCTCGTCACATCCAAATCAACCAGTTCTTTTAACCATTTATAACTAACTAACATATGTATGATTTTACGACCGAGCAGAGCTAACTTTGATTTATAGACAAAGCCAGTCCATTCGTCTTTTCGGTCGTATTTGATTCCTCTCTATAAATTTCTGTTTTCACTAAAAGCCCAATAAACAGCGATACTATCGTCTTTTAGTCTAATTTCTTCCTTAAAAGCCAGTCAATATCGACCGTGTCACCAGTGATATATTCGTGCTGGCTAAACCTTTCAAAGCCATATTTAAAGTAAAAGTTCTGAGCCTTGAAATTTCTTTCCCAAACGCCTAGCCAAGCCCAGCTAAAGCCACGTTTTCGGGCTTCTTCTAGAGCAAATTCAAACATTTCCTTGCCCAAGCCGAGGCCCTGATGGGAGGAAAGCACATAAATTCGTTGAATTTCAAAGGAATCTTCCAACTCCTGCTCTGTCTGAGCCTGCCCCCAGTTACACTTGAGAAAACCAGCGATCTTTTGCTCCTTGTCCAGTACAAAATAATGCTCAGACTCAGGATTCACCAACTCCTGCTCCAGCCTTTCATGCACCAGCTCATGGGCAAAATAATGCTCCAAGTCTTCCTGCTTGATAAAAGGGCCAAAGGTTTCTTGGTAGGTCTGCACTTCTAACCCTCGCAAAATATCCAGATCTTCTGGCTGAACTCTAACTAACATAGGGTACCCCTTTCTCAGAAGCAGCTGTGAGCGATATGCCCAGCTAAAATTGTCTTATAGGCAGCTAAACTGATAAACACCATTTCCACGCATTTCAAGATCGCAATTATTGCTAATCAGGCTTGTCGTGATGGGATTGTTCAAATCAAGTCCTATTCTACTGACTTCTTACTTGAACTGCTGTGAAAAACGGACATCGCCTTGGTAGAAGCCACGAATATCGTTGATACCGTAGCGAAGCATAGCTACCCGCTCCTGACCGAGACCAAAGGCAAAGCCAGAATATTTCTCCGAATCGATGCCACTCATTTCCAAGACACTTGGGTGCACCATTCCAGCTCCCATGATTTCGATCCAGCCAGTCTTCTTGCAGACATTACAGCCGGCACCACCACACTTAAAGCAAGATACGTCCACTTCGACAGATGGCTCTGTGAATGGGAAGTAAGATGGACGCAGACGAATCTTACGATCTGCACCAAACATTTTTTGCACGATCAGCTGCAAGGTTCCTTGCAAGTCAGCCATAGAGATATTTTCCCCTACGACCAGACCTTCAATCTGATGAAACTGGTGTGAGTGAGTCGCATCGTCTGTATCACGACGGAAGACACGTCCTGGAGAGATCATCTTGAGTGGCCCTTGGCTAAAGTCATGGGCATCCATCGCACGAGCCTGAACAGGAGAAGTGTGAGTACGCAAGAGGATCTCTTCTGTGATGTAGAAGGTATCCTGCATATCCCGCGCAGGGTGGTCTTTAGGCAGGTTCATCCGCTCAAAGTTGTAGTAGTCTGACTCAACCTCAAAACCATCCACAACCTGATAGCCCATACCGATAAAGATATCTTCGATTTCTTCACTCGTTTGGGTCAAAATATGACGATTTCCAGCTGGAATCTTACGTCCTGGCAGAGTAACATCCAAGGCATCATTGGCCAACTGGGCTGCGACTTTCTGCTCTTCCAAGATTTGAGCTGCTTCTTCAAAGGCTGCATTCAGCACATCTCGTGCTTCATTAACGTGCTTCCCGATAATAGGACGCATCTCAGCGGAAACATCCTTCATCCCTTTGAGAATCTCAGTAAGACTTCCTTTTTTCCCTAGGACAGATACTTTCAGCTCCTGCATATCCTTAGCATTTTCCAGAGTAATGGTCTGCAATTGGGCTAAAGTTTCCTCACGCAGACTCTGCAATCGTTCTTCAATTGTTGACATAGTTCCTCCAAAATAAAAACCGCGGTCTCACTCACACCGAAGCGGAGCGTTGACACGCGGTACCATCCGTTTTTTATCTGGCAAGCCAGACCTTAATTACCAACCCCAAAGCAAGTGAATTCGCCTAGCTTTCATCTAGAGAGCTCTCAGTCGCTGGCTCCCCTCCCTGTCAAACTTCCCCTAGGTTACTGGTCTTGCGGATTGCTATTCAATTATAATTCATTCTAACAGATTTCTAAACATTTCGCAAGCTCAGTTATAGAATTTACAAGAAGAAAAAGAAGCCTGTCAGACAACAGACTCCCTTTCTTTCTATTTAATCACTTGTCCTGCTTCTTTGAGAGCATCTTCTGGTACAGTGATACCGAGTTCTTTGGCATTTTTAGTATTGATAACAGATTTACCTTTATCAAAAATATCTACTGCAGTATCAGCAGGTTTGGCACCTTTAAGGACTTTAGCAGCCATTTTACCTGTCGCAACACCGAGGTCATACTGGTCTACAACGACAGAGGCAAGGCCTCCTTCTTCTACCATGGCCGTCGCACTTGGATAAATCGGTTTCTTAGCTTCTTTATTGCTGGATACAACTGTCGCAAAAGCTGACGCAATGGTATTGTCAATTGGAATCCAGATAGCATCAACCTTGCCAGTCATGACATTCATAGTTGAAGCAATTTCATTTGTTGAAGGAACAGAGTATTCCTCTACCTTGTAGCCTGCCTCTTCGGCCAATTTTTTGAACTCTTCTACCTGAGCTTTGGAGTTGTCTTCACTGCTAGAATAAAGGGCACCGATTGTTTTCACATTTGGCGTCAATTTTTTAATCAACTCTAGCTGTTGCTTAGCTGGATTGTGGTCAGAAACACCTGTGATATTACCACCTGGCTTTTCCAGATTTTTCACTAGGTTTGCTCCGACTGGATCTGTAATAGCTCCCATGACGATAGGCTTGTCCTTAGTAGCCGCAGCTAGTCCTTGCGCAGATGGAGTGGCAATCCCAATCAGCACATCATTGTCATTGGACACTAGCTGCTTGCTCATAGTAGAGACCTTGCTCTGATCTCCCTCAGCATTCATAAAGTCAATCTTAATCTTATCGCCCTTGTAGCCTTCCTCAGCTAGACCGTCCTGAATCCCCTTGTAAATCAAATCAAGCGAAGGGTGGCTAACATACTGCAAGACACCAACCTTGACTGTCTTACTATCGTCGCTAGTCTTAGATCCACTGCTCTTTCCACTCAAGCTGGAATAAGCCATCCCACCGATTACCAAAATAGCCAAGAGGCCTAAAATAGTCATTAAACGTTTATTTTTCATATTTTTTCTCCATTTCTTTATTTCATTTTTTCTATTCAATCCCTAGGGACGCCATCGTTTAAACATGGACATTTCTCCTTATTCTTATAATAAGCAACAAAAAACCTCACACAGGTATTCTGTGTGAGGGCGTAAATCGCGGTGCCACCTCATTTATGGAAAAATAACTAGTCTTTCTCCATACCTCTGTCTTGTCATCAAACAAGCTGCACTGTAAGGTGTGCCTACCGAATTCTTATTGTTTCAAATTCATTTATCAATTAGCCCAATTTCGTAAAGATTTGCTGCTCGTTTCCACCAACCACAAGCTCGCTAAAAACAAATGCATCTACTACTTTTCTAATTTCCTATATTGTAAATTTTTCCTAAAGATATGTCAAGGCTTTTTTGAAATTTTTTATAAAATGTTCGGTTTTTGTTTATATCGATAATCATTGATAAAAAATAAATTTCTTTTTGATGAGACTTTAGAAGCTTTTGGCTTGGTTTTTTGTTATAATCTTCTGTAGCAACTTTCAAGGAGAAAAACATGTCTTTCGACGGATTTTTTTTACACCATATGACAGAGGAGCTGCGCCGCGAACTGCTGGGCGGCCGTATCCAAAAGATTAATCAACCTTTTGAACAGGAGCTGGTTTTACAGATTCGCAGCAACCGTAAAAGCCACAAACTGCTCCTATCAGCCCACTCTGTCTTTGGACGCGTCCAACTGACAGAGACTACTTTTGAAAATCCTGCCGTTCCTAATACCTTTATCATGGTCATGCGCAAATACCTGCAGGGCGCTGTTATTGAAGCGATCCAGCAAGTGGAGAATGACCGGATTTTGGAAATCAGCGTCTCCAATAAGAACGAAATCGGCGATAGCGTGGCTGTGACTCTGGTCATCGAAATCATGGGCAAGCACAGCAATATCATTCTCTTGGATAAGGCCAGCGGAAAGATCATTGAAGCTATCAAACATGTCGGATTTTCTCAGAATAGCTATCGGACCATCCTGCCGGGTTCAACTTATGTCGCACCGCCTCAAACAGGCAGCCTCAACCCTTTCACTGTGGGCGATGAAAAGCTCTTCCAAATCCTACAGACAGAGGACTTAGAGCCCAAACGCCTGCAGCAGATTTTTCAGGGCTTGGGTCGGGATACGGCTACTGAGCTCAGCGGCCGTTTGACAGCTGACAAGCTCAAAACTTTCCGAGCCTTCTTTGCCAGTCCGACTCAACCTAGCCTGACCGAAAAATCCTTCTCTGCTCTGCTATTTTCCGACAGTAAGACCCAAATGTCCACGCTATCCGAGCTTTTAGATACTTTCTATAAGGACAAGGCTGAGCGCGATCGGGTCAACCAGCAGGCCAGCGAACTCATCCGCAAGGTAGAAAATGAGTTGGAAAAGAACCGGAAAAAGTTGGGCAAGCAAGAGGAAGAGCTCCTAGCAACGGAGAATGCAGAAGAATTCCGCCAAAAAGGGGAACTCTTGACCACCTTTCTCCATCAGGTGCCCAACGACCAAGATCAGGTAGAGCTGGACAATTACTACACAGGTGAGAAGATTATCATTGCACTTGACAAGGCCCTGACCCCAAACCAAAATGCCCAGCGCTATTTCAAACGCTACCAGAAGCTCAAGGAAGCCGTCAAACATCTGACCAGTTTGATTGAGGAGACTCGGGCTACCATTCTCTACCTAGAGAGCGTGGAAACTGCCCTTGCTCAGGCCAGCTTGACTGAAATTGCAGAAATTCGGGAGGAACTAATCCAGACTGGCTTTATCCGCCGACGCCAAAGAGAGAAAATCCAGAAAAGGCAGAAACCGGAGAAATATCTGGCAACAGATGGCCAAACCATTATCCTCGTCGGCCGCAACAACCTACAAAATGATGAACTGACTTTCAAGATGGCTAAGAAGGACGAGCTTTGGTTCCACGCCAAGGATATTCCGGGTAGCCATGTCGTCATCACAGGCAATCTTCAGCCCAGCGATGAGGTAAAGACAGACGCTGCCGAGCTAGCGGCCTACTTCTCCAAGGCCAGACTCTCCAATCTGGTCCAAGTGGACATGATTGAAGTCAGAAAACTCAACAAGCCAACTGGTGGCAAGCCGGGATTTGTCACCTATACGGGCCAGAAAACCCTGCGCGTCACACCAGACGAAGAAAAAATCAAAAGCATGAAAATGTAAACTAATCCGTTTCTAAAATATCGATTTGGCGGATATTGAAAAACAAAAGAGGAGCCAAGACTCCTCAAACTTACTAAATTTAAAATTCTAGTTATCTTTCAGAGGTTGGGACAGCAGAGTCTTAGCCTCTTTTTTTATCAGAAGTAGACAATTATCACAGCAATTGGCTACTCAACCTTGTCCATGTCCGATCTTACTTCATCGACATTGAATTTTGCAAAGAGGAACTTACGGTCTTGAACTGGGAAACGTTGATCCAACTGATCGACAGCACCTAGCTCCACAATCCCTTCCTTGATAACAAAGTCCATAACGTGACCACCAAAGGTATGGTCGTCTGAAATAAAGTGAAGATGATAGCCGGCTACACTGACACCGTGGAAAATTTCGGGTGTCCAAAAACCAACAATAGTTCCAGAAACATTGTCCGCATGGTACTCTGGCTGGCTCACGGCCACCTCAGCAAACTTTTTCTCTGAAGTCGATTTTGGAATCATTCGCACATGCATGTGGGAAAATTCTCCATGAATCTTGATGGAGCGAAATAGATTTTCCCCATCGTAATAGGATTCAATTCGCTTTTCCAATTCTTTATCTGTCATTTCGAAGCGTTGGCGGAAAATGACCTCTGCTTGATGGGGAACAACTGCAGCGTAGGGCACCGTTACATCATCTGAAACTTCTACAACTTCAGGCACATTGCCAGATCCCTTGGCCTGATAGGCCTTGCCATCAAGAACAATCAACTCCCCATCAATGGAATCCAGTGTACCAATCCCTAAATCGCCGTATTTCAGGAGCTCCCCAATCGTCATGCTCCCACCATAAAGTCCAGCCATCAAGGCTCCTAGGGTGTTATACTGAAATAATTTCACTGGCTCTGCCATTTTTTCTCCTATATCAATAAACTTCTGTATTTTCTAAGATAATTAAGTATATCATATTCTGGTTGAATTTCAAAAAAAGCGTTTAATGGACGATTGGAAAACCACACGGGATGCCTTAAATCAACTGACCTTCCTCAATACCGGCATCAGCGAGGACTTGAGCCACACGGTCAAACTTCAAGCGGAAATGTTCTAGCTTGTGGCCGTCGGAGCCAACTGAAAAGCGCTGGCCCCCCAGCTCTTTGATCAGACCAAGAGCGTAGACATAGAGTTCCTCGTGGCCATAAAGATACATGGACTTGCAGTTGAGTTCAAAAGCTAAGTCATGGTCAATCATTTTTTGAAAAAGCTGTCGCAGCTCTGGTTCAAAAGTTTTCAACTCTTCTACAGTAAGCTCGAATTTGCGGAAACCGTAGTCGAAATGCGCTAGAACATCTGCCGGAACAGCCTCGATGGCCTCTTCTAATTCTCCCAGGTAGCGGGGAATTAACTCCATCTTGTCCAGCTGCAGGACTGGCTCTTCCAAATAGTCAAAATTGCCATTGTGATGGACAGATAGGAGTTTCAAATCGTAGTCCTTGTTCGCTAGGAAAGCTAGGATATCATCTTTACGCGGGGCGTAATAGCCGATTTCAATGCCCTTTTTGATGCGGTTGCCATATTGCTGGTTCAGCTCTGCTATTTTTGCTGAATAGGCCACATAGTCAG
>NZ_CALIIB010000106.1 GCF_938020365.1 uncultured Streptococcus sp.
AAACCTAACAAAAACGAAAGGATTCCCAATAAGGTCAGAGATAAGGTTTTCCACATAATCAGACTCCAAGCTGCCTGATTGAGCAGAATCGGATCAAGCCCTTCCTTTCCTATAGCCAGATGCATGGCCATATAACTAAAGTAAATTGATAAAAAGCTAGTGGCAAGAGAAAAGCAAGTAAAGGTCATGAGTTTCCCCACAAGCAACTTTAGGCGGTTATTACAGGTCAAGAGGCTAGTTCTCAAGCTATGAGACTGAAATTCCATAGCTCCTAAAATTCCAGCTAAGATGACCAAAACCATGCCCGCCATAGAGGCTCCATTGAGGCCCAGATATTCCAGCGGATCAATGGCTTCTGCCAGACCGGGAACCGTCTCAGGTGTGGCATCCAAGCCAATAGACAAATACTGTCGGCCCTCCAGCCAGGATACGGCAGGCACCAATAGTAGCATGAAGGCCATACTCACTCTGAAAGCCTTGGTTGAGCGAATTTTCAACCATTCTGAATGCAATAAGGACATCGTTTCTTTCATCTTAAACCTCCTCTGTCAAATCAAAGAAGAGATCTTCTAGACTGTCTGAATCTTGCAGCACCTCTTCCAATCGTCCCTGCTCAATAATTCGCCCATGATGAATCAAGACCACATCATCTGTCACCATTTGCACCTCTGACAAGATATGGGAAGATAGAAGTACCGTTTTCCCTAAATCAGCCTGCTGACGGATGAACTTTCTAAACCACTTAATCCCACTTGGATCCAAGCCATTGGTCGGCTCATCTAATATAAGAAACTGAGGATCACCCAGCAAAGCTGCTGCTAAACCCAACCGCTGACCTTCCCCCAGAGACAGGCTTGACAAGAGGTCCTTCCTCTTATGAGCGATTCCAGTCATCTCCAAAACCTCATCAATCCGAGACTTGGGAATAGCATTACTCGCTGCGATAATTCTCAAGTGGTCATAGACCTTTCGATTTGGCAGGCCGCCAATGCCGTCAAAGGCTGCACCTACCGTTCTGAGCGGATAAGTCATTGACTGATAGGTTCTCCCATCAAAAGTCGCAGTTCCTGCGGTCGCCCGATCTAACCCCAAGAGAATCCTCAAGGTCGAGCTTTTACCAGCACCATTTGGGCCCAGAAAAGCTGTAATCCGACCGCTTCTAGCTGTAAAAGAAATATCTTCTAAAATCTGCTTGTTGCCCTGCTTTTTGCAGACTCCTTCTATTTTCACCATATGTTCCATACTGAACTCCTTTTGTTTTTCTTTAGTATACAAGGACAAGTTCAGAGAAAGTTCAGACAATGAAAAAACTTGCCTTGCGACAAGTTTCTTTTCTCATTTTTCAACCGCATCCCAGAGCTGGCGGATGCTTTTTTTCTGCACGGGATCAACAAAGTGTGGGGCGATTTCCACCAGAGATTGCAAGACAAAAGCCCGCTCCGCCACATAAGGATGAGGAACAATCAAGTTTGGACTGTATAACTCTTCTTGTCCTATGTAAAGAATATCCAGATCAATCACGCGCGGTCCCCATTTGATCTCCCGCACGCGCCCTAGTTCCGCTTCGATAGCCAGCAGGATCTGCATTAACTCCTCAGGATTGAGCCAAGTCTCAACTTCAACAACTTGGTTGAGGAACGGATCTTGCTCAATACCACCCCAAGGCTCTGTCTCAATGCGGCTTGATGCCTGCAAAATTCTTATATTTTGCTCTGCCATTTTTTCCAAAGCAGCATCCAGATTGGCAGCTGGGTTTCCTTGATTGCTTCCCAGAGCGATAAAGGCCTTCCGCTTTTGACGCACTAGTTTGACGGAGCAGGTCTCTAAAGGCAGTGGCACTGGCGCCCAAGGTTTTTTGACCTCCAAGCTGACCTTCTGCACTAAAGGATGGGTCAGAAAAATCTGATCAATCAGCTTGTAAGCCAGCGTCTCAATCAAGTCCTCCTTGCTTTCCTGACACCAGTGGGTCAAATCTTGAGCCAATTCTCCATAGTGGATAGAAGCTGTCAGGTCGCCTGTTTTGGCCGCTCGAGTCATATCATAGTCCAAAATCAAGTCCAGCACAAAACGCTGGCCCAGTTCTTTTTCCGCTCCAAAAACACCATGATAGGCGTACACTTCCAAATCCTTAATCCGTAGCTGATCCATGACTATCCTCTCCTTATTGTCAAGTCCTTAATGTCCCATCAGTTTGTAAGCTTCATTTTTCAGGTCCTTGTCCGTCGCTAAAATGCCGCGTGCCGCTGTAGTAACCGTTGCGGTGCCAGGCTTTCTGACTCCGCGCATATTCATACACATATGCTCAGCTTCCACCCAGACCAAGGCCCCTTGAGCACCCAGATAGTCCATCAAGGCCTCAGCAATCTCCACGGTCAATCGCTCTTGAATCTGCGGTTTCTTGGCATAAACCTCTACCGTTCGAGCTAGCTTGGACAAGCCTGCTACCCGACCATTAGGCACATAGGCAATGTGAACTTTCCCGTAAAATGGCAGGAAGTGGTGCTCACACATAGAATGAAAGAAAATATCCTTCTCCACTACCATATTATTGTCAATGATTTCAAAAGACTTAGCCAGATGCTCCTCAGCCGTCTCGCCCAGCCCAGCAAAGATTTCCTGATACATCTTAGCAATGCGCTGTGGCGTCTCCTGCAAGCCTTCGCGGCTTCCGTCTTCGCCAATCGCCTCAATAATCTGAGCAACAGCTGCTTCAATTTTCTTCGTGTCCATATTCACTCCTATGTTCTTTTTCTTTGTCAATGATATAGGCCCTGACCTGAGCCAGGAAATAAAGGGAGCCCGTAATCAGCAAGAGCTCATCGTTCCTATGCTCAGCTTTCAAATAAGCCTCTAAAAAGTCCTGCCAAGCAGCATAGTTCAAGCCCTGCTCGCAAGCCAGCGCCTCCATTTTTTCTTTGGAAAAGCTCCGTGGATCTGCAAAACTGGTCAAAATCAGCTGACTCTTAGGTACTTGCTTGAGTTGACCTACCATTTCCTCCAGAGACTTGGTCTGGATACAGCTAAAAAGGATTCTCTTATCCAAGTCTGGATAATGTTGGTTCAAAGTCCTCGTCAATCTCTCCATAGCATGAGGATTGTGGGCGCCATCGAGAATGATGTGAGGCTGGTGCGAAATCTGCTCCATCCGCCCCGGCCAGTTTGTCGCCAGTAAAGCCGCACCAACTTGCTCTTTTGGTAAAAGCGGTAGCTGCTTGCTCTGACAATAGAGGTCACAGAGCTGAATCGCCAAACCAGCATTATCTACCTGATGTTGTCCCAACAGAGGCGTCTGGTAATGCTCCGCCTCCCGATGGGCATCGGAAAAGCTAAAATGCTCTCCTGAGTCAGTCCCTCCCAAGCTTGTCACTTGATAAGATTGACCGTACACATAGTGGGGGGCTTGCATTTGATGAGCCTTGTCCTCAATGACCGCCAGAGCTTCTGACTCAATCCGCCCAGTCACCAAGGGCACATTTGGCTTGATAATCCCAGCTTTCTGCTCGGCAATTGCTGCCAGAGAATGCCCCAGCAGAGCCACATGATCTAAGCCAATAGTCGTAATGGCTGTCAGATCAGGTCGGCAGACATTGGTACTGTCTAAGAGGCCGCCCATGCCAACCTCCATAATGGCCACATCTACCTCTTCCTGAGCCAAATAATCATAGGCCAAAGCCGTCATGATTTCAAACTCAGTCACTCCCTGCAAAACCTCATCATTCGCTTGCTCCTCAAAGAGAGCGTGATAAGTCTCTAGAAGGCGCGACAAATCTTGATTAGGAATAGACCGACCATTGACGGCGATTTGTTCATTGTAACTGATCAGATAGGGGGAGGTAAAGGTTCCTACACGCAGACCCCGCATTTCCAAGAGTTGACGCAGGTGGGCAATGGTTGAGCCCTTCCCGTTGGTCCCTCCTATATGAATCACTGACAGCTGCAAATGAGGATTTCCCCGCAGCGCCAGCATCCGCTCCATCCGCTCTAAGCCAAAATTAGGACTATCCGTCCGATAGGCTTCCAGCCAGCTTAAATCTGGCAATTCTTCTCTTGTCATAGTCACTTATACTGCCGTAAATTTAGATCTTCCATTTTCTGAGCCAGTCGAATGGCATCGCCAATCTCGGCTGCCATCCGGTGGACTCCCACATCATGCACTCGGACAGCCTCAACACCCTGACTAGCTGCAATGCTGGTCAAATGAGCTGAAGCCAGGTCTCTGTTTTGAAAACCTGTTTCCGTCTCTGGGTCAGTTTCAAAACCATTTTCCTCCAAGATATTGACCAAAAATCGCTTGCGAGAGACACCCAGAAAAATAGGAAAGCCAGCCTGATGAATGCTATCCAACTCCTGTAAGAGCAAGAGATTTTCCCGTTTGGTCAAGCCAAAACCAATCCCTGGATCCAGCATGATTTGCTCCCGCTCCAGTCCAGCTTGCTTAGCTTTCCCCAGTGTTCTTTCAAAAAATGCCCACATGAGCGCCTGAATACCCAACTGTTCAAAATCCGCTAATTCAGACTCGGTAAAAGCGGCCTCAAAGCCAAAAGTCGGAAAGATTTTCGAACTGGTGTGTTGGGGCCGAGCCATGACTGGATTGAACATGGCAATAACTGGCGCTCCATTCTGAGCAGCCACAGTTGCCATTCGCTCATCACCCAAGAGTCCCGTGATGTCATTGATGATATTAGCTCCAGCGGCCAAAGCTGCTTCTGCAACTGGTGCCTTCCAAGTATCTACAGAAATGAGGATATCAGTCTCCCGACGAAGAGCCTCAATGACCGGCACAACACGCCGTATTTCCGCCTCAATGTCCACAAAATGACTGCCCGGACGAGTCGACTCACCACCGATATCCAGCAAGTGAGCTCCCTGAGCTATCATCTTGCTTGCCTGCTCCAGAGCCTTTTCCACCGTATCATATCTGCCCCCATCCGAAAAGGAATCTGGAGTAACATTGAGAATCCCGCAAAGGGCCGTCTTGCCATCTGGTGCAAGTTGTCTTAGATTCATCGTATTTCCTTTCCTCTTGCTACTACTGCTTTTCAATAAAAAAGGCACACTCATCTAGTGTACCGCAAAGCCAACAGCAGATGCAGCATCAGTTTTACAAACTGCACTTGATCCTACAAGCAGCCCTCTCAGGCTCTTGTGTCATTTATCATTTTACCACAATTCCACTATTTAAGAAAACAATTTTTACAAACAGAAGGGCAAAAGGAGGATCAGAATCAAATTTCGCAAAAGATGAGCCAGCAAGGACAATTCCAGAGATCCAACCCAAGCTTTTAAGAGCTGGACAAAAGCCATGCCTAAACTTAGGTAAATTAGAAAACAAGATGATTCTCCGGGATTTCTCAGGAAAGCAAAGAGAGTGATTCCCAAGGAAAAAGCCAAACTTTTCCCATATTTCATCTGCCTATTTTGGCCAACCTGCGGCGACAAAGCCAGCAAGTCCATGCCAATCAACAGCAAGGAGGAAGCGGAAAAACTGTTTGAGATAAGCTGCTGCAAAGGCGTTAGCTCCGAACTAGACTGACCGCAAAGAAGAACAAGGCCTGCTGCATTGCTTGCAATCATCAAAAAGTAGAGGTGGCGCAAGTGTGGAAATCGCTTGGAAGCACGCAGCTCTATCTTAAAATCCCGCCACTCACGAGAAAAGTAAGAGGCGTACCCAAAAAGAATGAGCAAAAACAGAGAGATAAAGAGCAGACTAGGCCTTGATAAAACCAAGCGGTTGGTCATTGGTTGAACCAAAAGCAACAAACCCGATTGAAGTAGCATAACTACCAATAAGATTTGGATAGATTTTTGAAATTTGAGACGCATATTTTTCACTCCCTAAAGCTAAGATACAATTTTCATTATAAAGCAAAAGATTTACCCTGTTGGCTCGCTGCCCTAAAAAGTCACTTTTTATCCCTGAAATGTCAAAAAAGAGGTCAAGCTGACCTCTTCATCTGTCAATTATCTATCGTTAGCCTTGTGCGGCAATCATCACTAGAATAGCAATGGCATTCCGCAACATATGGGCTAAAATTCCCATTTCCAAACGCTTAGTCTGGTGAACCACCCAAGCTAGAACGCCCCCCATACCAGCATAAAGGATAAAACTACCGATATTGGTCGGACCATGGAAAAAACCAAAAAGGATAGAACCAACCACCAAACCAATCAACTCATGCTGGGGAAATAGCTTTTTGGGAATCAAACCACGGAAAAGAATCTCTTCCAAAATTGGTGCTGAAAAAACAGCTCCCACAACAAGCAAAATAACGGGCGTACTCTGAAATAAGTTCTGCAAAGCAGTTTGATTGGCTGTCGTTCCTGAAAGTTGGCCCTCTAGAACCATAATAATCGCAGCAAAAATACTAACTCCGAAAGTTATCAGATAGGATAATACCAACCAAATCACTGATTTTAAATTAAAAAAACTAAAATCAAGGGTCAGCAGGCCTTCTTTTTTGGCCATTCGCAGGGCATAAAAAATAATCAGCAAATAAACCATCAGGACAAGCAAGGTATATCCCATTGAAAAACTTTGATCTCGACCTTTGTAAAACTGAATCAGCACAAAAGGAACTTGAGTCTGTACAGCTAAAAATAAAGCCAATAAACTATATTCTACTTTTTGCAAAAAAATTTTCATTTTTTCCTCCTTTTACTTAGTATATCGAATTTTTCCCTTACTGTACAGCTAAGAGCCATGTAAAATCAAAAAATACGCCATCATGCTCACTAGGAAGCTCCTTCCCTAAGCTTTTGATTCAGTCTAGCAGAAAAAAGGAACGCTAAATTACCAATTTTTTATATCTTCACCAATGTAGTGCACCTAGCAAAAAAGGAAGAGAATACAAGATTCTCTTCCTGATAGACTTTTATATTGTAAACTCAAGCAAGTTCTTATGATTCTACGCTTGTTTCGACTTCTTCAGTCTCTGCTGTTTCCACAACTTCGTCAATAATTTCAACTTCATTGATTGCTTGTGGTTCCAAGTTACGGTAACGAGCCATACCAGTACCAGCTGGGATAATCTTACCGATGATAACATTTTCCTTGAGTCCGAGCAGATGGTCTTTCTTACCGCGGATAGCAGCATCTGTCAGGACACGAGTTGTTTCCTGGAAGGAAGCTGCAGAAAGGAAGCTGTTCGTTTCAAGGGAAGCTTTGGTGATTCCCATGAGGACTGGGCGAGCTGTCGCAGGCACTCCGCCTGAGATAACCACATCACGGTTAGCATCTGTAAAGTCAGTGATATCCATAAGAGTTCCCATGAGGAGATCTGTATCACCTGGATCCATGACGCGTACCTTGCGAATCATTTGACGAACCATTACCTCAATGTGTTTGTCGCCGATTTCTACCCCTTGGCTGCGGTAAACTTTTTGTACTTCAGCAAGCAGGTAAGTTTCAACAGACAAGACATCACGGACAGCCAGCAAATGCTTAGGCTGGATAGAACCTTCGGTCAAGGCAGCACCGCGAGAGACTTGATCTCCCACTTCTACCTTCATGCGGGCTGTAAATGGCACCACATATTCACCTTCACCAGTTGCACCTGTAACAAAGACTTTCTTCGTACGAGTAGATGCATCTTCTTCAATAGCAGTAACTTCACCCTTAACTTCAGTGATGACCGCTTCCCCTTTCGGATTGCGGGCTTCAAAGATTTCTTGGACACGAGGAAGACCCTGAGTGATATCGGTATTAGAGGCAACCCCACCCGTGTGGAAGGTACGCATGGTCAGCTGTGTACCAGGTTCCCCGATAGATTGGGCAGCAATAGTTCCGACTGCTTCACCGACTTCAACCGCATCACCCGTTGCCAAGTTGATACCGTAACAATGACGGCAGACACCGTGGCGAGTGTTACATGTAAATACGGAACGGATCGTCACTTCTTCCACACCAGCATTGACAATCTCACGCGCCTTGTCTTCGGTAATCAATTCATTTGGACCGATGATAACTGCGCCAGTTTCTGGATGTTTAACCGTCTTCTTAGTGTAACGACCATTGAGACGTTCTTCCAGAGACTCGATCATTTCCTTGCCTTCTGTGATAGAAGTGATGAGCAAGCCGCGGTCTGTACCACAGTCGTCTTCACGGATAATCACATCTTGAGCAACGTCAACCAGACGGCGAGTCAGGTAACCTGAGTCGGCAGTCTTGAGGGCCGTATCGGTCATACCTTTACGGGCTCCGTGTGTTGAGAAGAACATTTCCAATACAGACAGACCTTCACGGAAGTTTGAAAGGATTGGCAACTCCATGATACGTCCGTTTGGCGCAGCCATCAGACCACGCATACCGGCAAGCTGTGAGAAGTTAGAGATGTTACCACGGGCTCCAGAGTCCATCATCATAACGATTGGGTTCTTCGGATCTTGGTTGGCAACCAAGCGTTTTTCCAATTTTTCACGGGCAGCACGCCACTCAGCTGTAACAGCATTGTAGCGTTCGTCATCAGTAATCATACCACGACGGAATTGCTTGGTGATTTGGTCCACGCGCTTGTGAGACTCTTCGATAATCTCTGCCTTGTCTTCTACGACTGGAATGTCGGCAATACCCACTGTCAAACCAGCCAGAGTAGAATGGTGGTAACCTAGGTCTTTCAAGCGGTCCAGTAGGGCAGATGTTTCTGTCGTACGGAAGCGTTTGAAGATTTCAGCGATGATATTTCCTAGATTTTTCTTCTTAAACGGAATATTCAACTCTAGGGCTTCAATGGCAGACTTGATATCTTTACCTGGCTCCAAGAAGTATTTAGCTGGAACGCCTTCTATCAAGTTAGCATTGGTTGGCTCTTGCAGGTAAGGCAGCTCTTCTGGCATGATATCGTTGAAGAGGATCTTACCTACTGTAGTCATGAGGATCTTGTGTTTTTGATCTTCTGTCCATGGCTTATTGAGGCTATCTGTCGCGATACCTACACGAGTGTGCAAGTGGACATAGCCATTACGCAAGGCCATCACGGCTTCATCACGGTCTTTAAAGACCATGCCTTCACCTTCACGACCTGCTTCTTCCATAGTCAAGTAGTAGTTACCCAAGACCATATCCTGAGATGGTGTTACAACTGGTTTTCCGTCTTTCGGATTCAAGATGTGCTCAGCAGCCAGCATGAGGATACGAGCTTCAGCCTGCGCTTCTTCAGACAATGGAACGTGGATGGCCATTTGGTCACCGTCAAAGTCGGCAT
>NZ_CALIIB010000107.1 GCF_938020365.1 uncultured Streptococcus sp.
CCATTGATTCAACAAGGTTAGCGATCAAGTTGCGAGCAACTTTGTAACCACCCATATATTTAGCAGCACCCATTGAAGTTTGGATCAAAACTGGTGCTTTTTTAGCTTCTGCTGCGCGCAAGATAGCTTGAGTCCACTCAAGGTTATTTGTGTTAAATCCACCAACTGCATAACCATTGTCACGAGCTGCTTGGACAAATTTTTCTGCTGAAACGATTGCCATTTGTAATAGGCCTCCTCTAATTTTTTGTGGAATGAACCACTTACATTGTTTATTTTATCACTTTTTCATTAAAATTGCTAGTTTTTCCTGAAATTTTAAGTAATTCCCAAGCAATTTTTGAATTCAGACATTTTCAGCTTCTTTGAAAAAAGAAAAAAACTGACCGAAGTCAGCTAATCCTATGCGGAGAGAGGGACTTGAACCCTCACGACCTAAAGCGGTCACAGGATCCTTAGTCCTGCGCGTCTGCCAATTCCGCCATCCCCGCGATTGAGTACTTTACTAGTATAACAGGATAATCTCCTCTTGTCAACACCTTTTTTTCAAAACTTTTTAAAAGTCTTTTCAAAAATAAAAATGAGACAGGACTCGTAAACACTGCCCCATCTCACTCTTTTCATTAATGTTTTTCTAAATTGCGGAGCATCTGATCAATCTTGTTACCGTACTCAATAGACTCATCTTTGACGAAAGTCAAATCTGGAATCTTATACATCTTGAGGTTTCGGCCCAGTTCACGCTTAATGGTGCCGGTTGCCTTTTCCAAGCCCAGCTGTGCCTTTTGATTATCCGAAGCCAAGTCACTCATGATGCTATAGTAGACCTTGGCCATAGACAGATCGCCCAGCATTTGGACATCGGTAATGGTCACACCTTGGACACGTGGATCACGGACTTTCTTTTGCAAAATCTCATTGACTTCGCGCTTGATTTCCATTCCTACACGGTCGGTACGAAAATGATTTGCCATAGGATTTCCTTTCTAAATTTTTTCTTCTGCAATATGAGGCTGGGACAAAAGTCCTAGCCTCTCAATTGTCTTTGGATTGTCGAGCAAGACGCAGTGGTTGAGTGGGCTCTACTACGCTGATTTCATCAGCTTTTACAGCCCTACTCAACTGTGCGGAGGTGGGACGACGAAATCGAATTCTAACGAATTACCGATTTCTGTCCCAGTCTCATATGTTTAGTTTTAGTTGAATGAAATTCGCTCTAAGCTCTTTGCGAAAAAGGAACTTGGACTAGAAGTATCGACTTCCATCAAATATGCTTTTCACTGAGAGTTTTCGACGGATTTCTCTTACTTCTTAATTTCTTCCATGATGTAGGCTTCAATCGTATCATCCACTTGGATATCGTTATAGCCGTCAATCATGAGACCACCTTCGCGGCCATTAGTGACTTCTTTCACATCATCCTTGAAGTGTTTCAAGCTAGCCAACTGACCGTCGTAAATTACGACGCCATCACGTATGACACGAACCTTAGAATCACGGGTAACTTTACCATTGATAACCATGAATCCACCGATAGTACCAACCTTGGAAACTTTGAAAGTTTCGCGGATAAGGGCTTCCCCGATGATTTTTTCTTGGTATTCTGGGTCCAGCATTCCTTTCATGGCATCTTCCATTTCTTCGATAACCTTATAGATAATGCTGTGAAGACGGATTTCTACATCATCAGCTTCTGCTTGCTGGCGAGCTTGTGGTGTAGGGCGAACGTTAAATCCAATGATAAAGGCATTTGAAGCTTCTGCCAAAGTTACATCGGATTCATTGATAGCACCAACTGCTGAGTGGACAATGGTAATCTTAACGCCTTCCACTTCAATCTTCTGTAAGGAAGCAGCCAAGGCTTCTACAGAACCTTGTACATCAGCTTTGATAATGACGTTAACAGACTTAACTTCACCGGCTTTAAGGGTATCAAAGAGATTTTCCAGACTGACACGATGAGTAGCTTGACGTTGTTTAAGAAGGGCACGTTTAGCACGTTCTTCACCAGCTGCACGCGCAGCTTTTTCATCTTCATAGACGGCAAAGTGATCACCTGCCATCGGAGTTTCATTCAAACCTGTGATGGAAACCGGCGTAGATGGACCTGCCACTTTGACACGACGACCTAAGTCATTGGTCATAGCACGGACACGCCCGAAGGTATTTCCGACAACGATTGGATCTTGAACATTCAGCGTACCTTGTTGGACAAGAAGGGTTGCAACTGCACCTTTTCCTTTATCCAAACGGGCTTCGATAACAGTACCGATAGCACGAACAGTCGGATCTGCCTTGAGTTCTTGAATTTCTGCTACAAGCAGAACTGTTTCCAAAAGCTCATCGATGTTTTGGTTGAATTTCGCAGAGATTTCAACAAACTCAGAATCTCCACCCCAAGCAGTAGACATGACACCATGCTCAGCCAATTCACCAATTACGCGCTCAGGATTGGCACCTGGCTTATCGATCTTGTTGATAGCCACAATAATTGGCACATTAGCGGCTTTAGAGTGGTTGATCGCTTCAATAGTCTGAGGCATAACACCGTCATCAGCTGCTACGACCAAGATGGTAATATCGGTAACAGATGCACCACGCGCACGCATCGAAGTAAAGGCCGCGTGTCCAGGCGTATCCAAGAAAGTAATCTTCTTGCCATTTTCCTCAATCTGGTAGGCACCGATATGCTGAGTGATACCACCCGCTTCACCTGTCGCAATGCGAGAGTTACGTAGAGTATCCAAGAGGGTTGTTTTACCATGGTCAACGTGTCCCATGATAGTTACAACCGGCGGACGCTCTACCAATTCATCTGGATTGATATAGCCTTCTTCGACAAAGAAGCGCTCAATATCAGCTGTATCCACTTCTACCTTCTTCTTAGCTTCGATACCGTAGTCCACCATGAGGAGCTCAATAGTATCACCGTCAAGAGATTGGTTTTGCGTTGCCATCACGCCCATCATAAAGAGCTTCTTAACGATTTCAGCTGGCTCGCGCTTGATCCGTTTTGCGATTTCCGCAACGGTCATGCCATCTGTGTATTCGAATTCGCTTGGCAACTCATGGAACTTGCGTTCTGTAACAGGTTTTGGAACCTGATTCTGGTTACCTTTTCCTTTTTTATTTTTCTTATTGTTATTCCAGTTACTGTTTCTTTGATTTCTCACTTGATTTTGACTATTTCGATTCTTTTGTTGTTTTCTTGGACCTTCTTCTTCGCGATCAAAATCATCGCGCTTCTTATCTGGTCGAGCTTGCTTTTTACGACGAGTATCTACCGCAGCTTGTGCTGGTGAAGGAGCAGCCGGTTGGACTGTTTCAGCTGGAGTAGCTTTAAATACTTCAGCAGTTGTTGGCTCTGCTTGGACTGGCTCTTTTCGTCTATTCTGGCGTTCCTGCGCTTCTTTAGCTGCTTGAGCCTGTTTGAAACGCTCCTCACTAGAACGTGCGTACTCCGCATTTTGCTCTGCTTTCAGAGCTGCTGCCCGAGCCTTAAAGTCAATTTTCGGACCTTGAGGCTGTTGGCGGTTTTGACCGTTAAATCCTTGATGATTCTGACCATTCCGACGGCCATCTTGACCACGATTATCACGACGGTCATTACGGCGCTCTTGGCGATCGTTGTTGGCCTTGCGGTCATGACGATCACGCTCATTACTTTCCTTCTGGTCAGAATTTTGTGGTTTCCGATTTTGTTGCTGCTTACGACGCTCTGCTTGTTCCTTGGCACGTGCTTCACGCTCTGCCTTAAAATTTCGACTTTGTGGTCGCGCTGGAGCCGGTTTGGCTGGAGCTTCAGCCGCCGCTGCTTCAACAACTTTTGGCTCTTCTTTTTTAACAGGGGCCACTTCTTTTTGGACTGGAGCAGCTGGTTTTTCAGCTACTTTATTTGGTGCTGGCTGGGAATTCACCTCTTTTTCTGGAAGAGGCTTAGCAACTTCTTTAGTCTTAGTCGCGAAGCTATCCTTGATGCGCTGGCTTGCTTCTTCTTCTACGCTGGAAGAATGGCTTTTGACTTCTAGCCCTAATTCCTTAGCCCGAGCTACTACCTCTTTACTTTCCTTCCCCAATTCTTTTGCGATTTCGTACAATCTAATTCTAGACAATTCTTGTCCTCCTCTTCTATTGCATAAGAGACCTCATTTTCTTTGTAAAACCAGCATCTGTGATGGCGGCTACTTTACGAGCTTTGCCAATCGCAGTGCTTAATTCCAGTGTTGAAAACACGGTTGACACTTCTATCTTGTAATAATGGCTTTTATCAGTAATCTTTTTCGTCAGATTCGGTCCGGCATCTTCAGCTAGAAAGATCAGATGAACCTTTCCTTCTTGGATGGCTTTGATGACCAATTCTTCTCCTGAAATGATGCGGCCAGCTCGCTGGGCCAAACCCAGCAAGTTTGCTAGTTTTTCTTTATTCAAGACCCAACTCTCTTCTCTTGACCTTGTGATCGACATAGGCAATCAGCTCGTCGTAGAAACTTTCTTCTACTTCCATACTGAAACTACGATTAAAGACCCGTTTTTTCTTGGCCTGCTGAGCTTCTTCGTTATCTAGCTTGATATACGCACCTCGCCCATTGGCCTTGCCTGTCGGATCAATGAAGACCTGACCTTCTTTATTCTTGACGATGCGCAACAAATCACGCTTGTCAATCACTTCATTTGACACAACTGATTTTCTCAAAGGGATTTTTCTTGTTTTTGCCATATCTGCCTCCCTTATTCTGCGGCTACTGCTTCACTTTCTTCGAGTTCGATTTCAGTTGCCACTTCTGTACCATCTGCCAGCTCTTCTGCTTCAAATTCTGCTGAAAGGGCATCTACTTCGGCTGGTACGTAATCTTGGCCAAATCCACCAAGCTCGTTGGCTGCTTCCATTGCTTCAAATTCGCTGGCTGACTTGATATCAATTCTAAAGCCAGTCAAATGAGCTGCCAAGCGAACGTTTTGACCACGACGGCCGATAGCCAGAGAAAGTTTATTATCTGGCACAACAACCAAAGCTCGCTTGTTGTCTTCTGCATGGAAGATAACTTGATCGACCTCAGCTGGAGCAATGGCATTGTAGATGTACTCGGCTGGATCGGCAACCCATTCGATGACATCGATATTTTCCTCAGTCGGGATCATACGACCACTTTTGGCATCGTATTTAGCTGGGTGGAATTTGCTGGTAATCTTCTTGATATTGGCACCACCACGTCCGACGATGGTTCCGATCGCATCCACGTTTGGATTGTGGCTGCGAACCGCTACCTTGGTCCGATCGCCCGCTTCCCGAGACACGCTCATGATTTCCACAGTTCCGTCGTAAACCTCAGGAATTTCCTGCTCCATCAAGCGCTTGATCATTTCTGGATGGCTACGGCTAACGAAGACATTGACACCACGAGGATTGTCTTCTACCTTGTAGACAAAAACTTCGATACGGTCATGAGAGGCAAAGACCTCACCAGGAATCTGGTCTTGTTTAGATAATTGTGCTTCAATGGTGCCTAGATTGACATAGATAAAGCGATTATCAAAGCGCTCTACTGTTCCTGACATGATTTCATTTTCATGTTCTTTGTAGGTATTGTAAGTGATAGCACGAGTCTGCTTGCGCATCTTTTCCATGATGGTCTGCTTAGCAGATTGAGCTGCTACGCGGCCAAATTCAGCTGGCGCTTCTTCAAACTTGATCTTGTCTCCTAGCTCATAGGCAGAGCTGATAGCCAAGGCATCCTTGAGACTGATTTCCAAGCGGCTGTCAAAGACCTCGTCCACGACTTCACGGACAGTATAGACATGGAAATCACCTGTTTTTTCATTAAACTCAATGGCTGCGCTGTCTGCCTGACCGTAGCGACGACGATAAGCAGAGCGAAGGGATTCTGTCACTGCTTCGATAATATCTTCTTTTTTAATACCTTTGTCCTCTTCCAAAATACGGAAGGCCTCTAGCATTTCTTTACTCATCTTCATGTAACTTTTGCTGAAGCAAAAGTATTCCTTTCTTCATTATATTATTGCGATTTTTCACTAAAATTTAACGGCCAGTCTTGCTTTTGACACTAGATTATATGGAATTTCAACTTCTTTTTTGCGTGTTTTATCCATATATTCCATGAGCAAGACATCGTCTTCAAATCCAAGCAACGTTCCTTCGAAAACCTTGTTTTTATCCAGTGCCTTATAAAGACTGACATGGATATAGCTTCCAACTGCAGCTGCCACAGCTTCCTTGGTCTTCAGCGGACGCTCCAAGCCTGGGCTAGTCACTTCCAGAAAATACTGGTCAGGAAAAGGATCGGGCTTGATAGAGTCCAACAGAGGACTGATAATATCGGTCAAATCTGCTGTATCATTGACCGTAATCCCCTCGGGCTTGTCTACAAAAACACTGAGAACATGGTCACCGCCCATCTTGCCGTACTCAATATCTACTAATTCATAGGGTTCTTGGATGGCTGGCTCAATGACTTCTCTTACTAATTCAACAATTGTTGCGATAAGACTGCACCTCCTCACAGACAAGAGGCGAAGATACTTCCTCGCCTCTCTTTTATATTCACTAAAATGATTATAGCATAGTCTGCCTTGAAAATCAAGGGATATACTTCCAATTCTCTACAAAGTCTAAAATAGACTAGATAGGATAACTGTAGCTAGGCGCCTTATTGATGGTCCGTCGATGCTGTTGTAGAGCTGCTGGAAGAGCTAGAGTGACTTTCACTCTCACTCGTGGTGCTACTGGAAGGCGATGACGACGATGAACGTTCGCTTGTACTAGAAGAACTTGTTACCGTACCGTCTGTCACGTAGAAAGTAATCTTGGTATTTGATTTCAATTTAATACCTTGACCAGCTGCTGGAGACTGGGATGTCACCAAATCAGCTTGACTGGACTCCACGGAGCGATCAATCACTCGCTCAATACGAGACGAAGCGATTCCCATCTCCATCAGATAGGACCGCGCATAGGCATACGAAACTTGGAGATGGCCAAAGTCCGGCATTGGAACAGTAGTCACTGTTTTAGCAACGGTCAGAGTAATCTGTTTATTGGACGTCACATCATAAGAAGAGCCTGCAGCTGGGGTTTGGCTGATGACCACTCCTTCTTCAGCATCAGAACTTTCTTCTTCTACAATCTTGATCAGCTTCTCAGGAATATTGTAAGTGCTTTTCAGATCTTCAATCGCCTCTGAGGACTTCTTACCAACGTAATTTTCTACTGTAAAGGTTTTTGCTCCTTTGGAGACAATCAAATCCACTTTACTGTTTTCACGACGTTGACTATTAGCTGGTGGATCTGTCTTGATGATCTTACCTTCCGCCACTTTATCACTGTAGTCCTCCTTGATTTCTCCTACCTCAAGGCCCTTAGCAGTAATGGTCGAACGAGCTTCCGCCACTGTTTGACCTGCTACATCTGGAACTGTAGTATTGGCAGGACTCTTGTAAATCAGAAAGAAGAAGGCTGCAAAAACTAAGAGAATAGCTAAGAACATAACTTTGTATCTAGCTCTTAAATGACGTTTTTTCGGCTTTTTAACTGGAGCTTTTAAAACAGAGGTCTCTCTCTTCACATCAGCTGCAGCTTTAGGAGCCACTGCTTCTGCGACAGGACTTGGAGCTGACTGAGGGATTGGAGGAACTTTTGGCAAAGTTTTAGTATCCGCCTTGGCCCCATCATCAAAGACCAGTTTCTTTTCATTTCGGCGATCATAAGATAAGCTACTGGACAAATCAACATACATCTCTGCAACAGATTGATAGCGATCGCTCAGCTTTTTAGCCGTTGCCTTAATGACCACATTTTCCAAGGCCTGAGGAACATTCGGATTTTCTGCGATGATTGAAGGCAGGGGCTTTTGGAAATGCTGCAAAGCAATCGTCACAGCACTATCTCCGTCATAAGGGATATGCCCTGTCAGCATCTCGTAGAAAATAATCCCCATGGCATAAATATCGCTCTGAACAGTGGCTTTGGAACCCCGTGCCTGTTCTGGCGAAAGATAATGCACCGACCCCAGCATCGAATTGGTCTGGGTCAGGCTGGTCTCTGCGAAAGCCACGGCAATCCCAAAATCTGTTACCTTAGCATCGCCATCTGGTGTTAAGAGGACATTTTGTGGTTTTAGGTCACGGTGGACAATCCCGCGTGTATGCGCCAGGCGCATAGCCAGTAGGATTTGCCCCATGATTCTGACTGCTTCTTCGTTTGAAAGTGGAGAATTTTCTTTGATATAGCGCTTGAGGTCAAGGCCAGACACATATTCCATGGCCAGATACTGCTGACCATCTTCTTCTCCAATATCGGAAATCCGGACAATGTAAGGATGATCCAAGTCCGCCATTGCTTTGGCTTCTCTTTGGAAGCGGGCAACTGCAATAGGATCTGTCTGATAATTGGTTCTAAGAACCTTTACAGCAACCTCCTCACCATCAAGTATCAGATCTCGCGCCAGATAGACATCTGCCATGCCTCCACGGCCAATCTGTTTGATGATTTTGTATCGCCCGGCAAAGATCTTGCCGATTTGAATCATTCCTGTTCCTCCTTGTCAAAACGAACCAGGGCAACTGTGATATTATCCAGTCCTCCAGCATTGTTGGCAAAGCGAATTAAGGTTTCAGTTTTTTCAGATAAGCTGATATCGCTGGTGACAATATCATAAATTTCGCTGTCTGAAATCATATTGGTCAGACCGTCACTGTTGAGCAGAAGGTAATCACCATCTTCTAACGTGATCATGCCATAGTCAGGCTGCACTTCGTCTTTTTGACCGATAGATTGAGTGATAATATTCTTCTGCGGATGGCGTTCCGCCTCTTCTTGTGTAATCTGTCCAGCCTTGAGCAAAGCATTAACAAGTGAATGGTCACTGGTTAATTGGCTATATTCCTCGCCACGAATCAAGCCAATGCGAGAATCACCAATATGAGCATAGATGGCTTGATTATCAATAATGGCTAAGGCTTCTAGCGTCGTGCCCATGCCCTTGTATTCTTCGTCCTGACCAAATTGGTGGATACGCTGATTTTCTTGTTCCAAATGCTCTGCAAACCATTCACGGACTTGGTTCACTGAGTCAATCTGGGTATCAACCCATGCAGCTCCTAAGTCTGTTACTGCCATCTCACTGGCAATGTTGCCAGCCCTGTGGCCACCCATACCATCAGCCAAGATAATCATGGTCTTGCCAGCCCGATTTACAAAAAGATTGGCATAATCCTGATTATTTGTCCGCTTTTGACCAACATCTGTTAATATTGAAATTTCCATACTGTCAGTTTCCTCCTCTTAGTCCGATATCTTCCTAAATTGACTGATAAAAAATCCATCGCTTCCGTATAATTCCGGCGTAATCAAAATACAGCCGTCTTTCACGATATCTTCTCTTTCATGTTCTAGTCTAACTTGCTCAAAATTTGGATGTCTTTCTAGAAAATTCTTAACTACTTCAAAATTCTCTGCAGACACAATCGTGCAAGTACTATAAGTTATTATACCACCTTTACGTAGACTTTGACAAACGCTGTCTAATATATCCAGCTGAATTTTTTGTAAATTTTCAAAATCGGCGTTTTCCTTATTGTACTTAATGTCTGGTTTGCGGCGAATCAGACCAATTCCCGAGCAGGGGGCATCCACCAAAATCTTGTCGAAGGCATCTGGACCAAAAGTCTCAAACACCTTGGTCGCATCTAGCTTTTTAGCGGTAATTTTATCTGCCAAGCCCAGACGTTCTGCATTTTGACGAATCAAGTCCAGCTTATGGTCGTAAAGATCCAAGGCTATAATTTGACCAGTCGTCAGGTAGGAAGCCATGTGCACTGCCTTGCCACCCGGCGCACTGCAGGCATCCAAAATCTGCTCATTCCCTTCAATTTGTAGAGTCGGAGCAACCAGCTGGCTAGACTCGTCTTGAATAGTGATCAAGCCTTTTTCAAAGAACTCATGACCAGCAAAATGGCCTTGCTTCTTGACCAAGGCTGAAGGAGCTAAGAGCGAATCGTCCGCACCCAAAACTGCTTTAATTTCTTCCTTTCGAGCCAAATCCGTCACTCGAATGCTAGCCTTGTTGCGCTCAAAGAGACTAGCAAAGATGGCTTCCGCGCGTTCTTCCCCGTATTCGTCAATCAAAACCTTGACCAGCCAGACCGGCAGAGAATACTGGACTGAGTAGCGCTTGTTCTTGCGGTTGATACTGGTCGGATCAGCTGCGCCTTCCCGCTCGATTTTCCGCAGGATGGCATTGACATATTTTTCACTGCCACGCTTGCGGCCTTTTGCAATCTCAACAGCTTCATTGACGACAGCATGCTGGGGGATTTTATCTAGATAGAGCATCTGGTAGAGGCTGAGCTCAAGCAGGATATAAAGCCAAGCATCCAGCTTGTCTCTGTCCTCCACCCAATGAGCCAGCTGCCATTCTAGAGTAATTTTGCGAGCGACCGTTCCATAAACCAGCTCCGTAACCAAGCTTTTATCAGCTGAACTGAGGCTATTTTGTTTCAGAGCCTTATTGAGGGCAATATTGGAATAAGCTCCCTCTTCAAAGACTTCTTCCAGAATTTGCAGAGCAAGCTCTCGGGCTCTGTTTTGCTTACTTTCCAAATTCATCACCTACTGCTAAACTCCGACCTAGACCGTTGAGAAAGTCCTTAATATCCATTTTGGGCTTGCCGAATGGCTGCACCGTCTTTAGAGAAAGGGCTCCCTGACCCGCTGCGACAACTAATTCTTTCTTGCTGATCGTCAAGATTTCACCTGGACGACCACTGCCTTCCGCTTGGCTAACTTCGTAAATCTTGAAGCGCTGACCAGCTAGCAGGGTATGGGCCACCGGCCAAGGATTCATGCCCCGAACCTGATTGAAAATCTGACGACTGGTCTTTGTCCAATCAATCCGCTCTTGATCTGGACTGATATTCGGTGAAAAAGTTACCAACTCTGGATCCTGAGGCTGAGCTTGAATCTCTCCCGCTACATAGGCTGGCAAGACTTCTAAAAGAAGATCGCGACCAATCACAGCTAGTTTTTCAAAGAGAGTTCCTACATTATCAGACTCTTCAATGGATGTTGCCCGACTGGCAATCATATCGCCAGCATCCATCTCCTTGACCATCTCCATAATGGTCACACCCGCTTCTTGGTCACCATTTATCAAGGCATAATGAATAGGTGCTCCGCCACGGTATTTAGGCAAGAGAGACGCATGGACATTCACTGCGAAGTTAACGCTGTCCAGCAATCGGCTAGGCAGAAATTGACCAAAGGCTGCTGTCACGATGCCGTCAGCTCCCAAGTTCATAAGCTCTTCCAAGTCAGCGCTTTTAGCTAACTTTTCTGGTTGATAAACCGGCAAGCCGTTGGCTAAAGCCACTTCCTTGACCGGTGTCATGCGGATTTCCTTTTTACGACCCACTGCTCGGTCTGGTTGAGTGACCACTGCTAAAATTTCATATTGTTCGCTTTCCAGCAGGCCTTTTAAGACCGTTGCTGAAAAGTCAGGCGTTCCCATAAAAATTAATTTCACTGTCATTTCCTCAAATCTGTCGCAGAAACCTGTCACCTGCGACTATTTTTCTTTCTATTATATCAAAAAAGCGAGCAAAGCTGACAGCTCTCGCTCACTTTTGCCATCAGATAAAATTCTGGGGTTCATTATCAATACTGAGTCGCAGGTCCTTATTT
The DNA here is from genome assembly GCF_938020365.1 of uncultured Streptococcus sp. Lineage (GTDB taxonomy): Bacteria > Bacillota > Bacilli > Lactobacillales > Streptococcaceae > Streptococcus. The sequence continues at coordinate 11,696 of NZ_CALIIB010000107.1, forward strand.
TCCGCTTGCTGCGTTAGTTCCAAAACCCGATTGAGCGTAGCTTGCAGATCATCCTCAAAGCGATACTTCAGTAAAATCTGATAGTGGTAGAGATTGTGAGTTCGAGCAATGGGCTTGGGTGTGGGGCCCAAAATTTGCACCTTATCCGATAAGCCACTCCGTAAAATATCCATGACCTGATAAGATTTCTTGACCACCGTTTCCTCATCCTTGTGGGATAGGGTCAGCCCGACTGTGTAGTAATAAGGCGGATAGCCTAACTGCCGTCGAATTCCCATTTCATAAGCGTAGAAGCCTTCGTAATCCTGCTTTCTGGCAAAGTCAATGGCATAGTGATGCGGGTTGTAAGACTGGATAAAAACTTGTCCTGCTTTCTCAGCCCGACCTGCTCGACCTGCTACTTGAGTCAGCAGTTGAAAGGTTCGTTCTGAAGAGCGAAAATCTGGCAAATTCAGAGCCGTATCCGCATTGAGGACACCGACCAAGGTCACATTAGGAAAATCCAAGCCCTTGGCAATCATCTGAGTTCCTAGCAGAATATCTGCCTGCCCCTGACCAAAAGCCTCTAGGATTTCTTCGTGGCTCCCTTTCTTACGGGTCGTATCCACATCCATGCGCAGAATGCGAGCCTCTGGAAAGAGAGTCGTCAGCTCATCATAGGCCTTCTGCGTTCCCGTACCATAGTAGCGGATGCTGCGACTGGCACAATTAGGACAGGTTGGTGGAATTTCTTTGGTAAAGCCACAGTAGTGGCAGTTCATGGTCTTGGTATCCATATGCAAGGTCAGAGAAATATCACAGTTGGGACAGGTGTCCACCGTGCCGCATTCCCGACACATGACAAAGCTAGAATAGCCTCGCCTGTTGAGCATGAGAACCGTCTGCTCACCCTTATTTAGACGATCCTGAATAGCTTCTAGCAGGACTGGAGTGAAATTACTAGCTTCATTTTGCCCGATGTAATCTCGGAAGTCTACCACTTGAACCTGAGGAATCTGCGCCAGCGGATTGGCCCGCTTGGTCAGCTGCAAAAAGTCATAGACTCCTCGGCTGGCTCTGGCCCTGCTTTCCAAACTCGGAGTCGCCGAACCCAGCACTAAAACAGCTTGATTGTAACGAGCTCGCAGGAGAGCAACCTCTCTGGCATGGTAGCGAGGATTGGAATCCTGCTTGTAGGAGGACTCATGTTCCTCGTCAATGATGATGGCTCCGATATTTGTCAAGGGGGCAAAGATGGCCGAACGAGCACCAACAACGACCTGAGCTTCTCCTCGCTCCACCTTGCGCCACTCATCGTACTTCTCGCCATCAGATAGACCAGAATGCAAAATAGCTACCTTGTTACCAAAGCGCGAAATAAAGCGATCGGTCACCTGAGGAGTCAGGGAAATTTCCGGCACCAGCATAATCGCGGTCTTTCCTTGGATTAGAGCCTCCTCAATCACCTTGAGATAAACTTCGGTCTTGCCACTCCCCGTCACTCCTTCTAGCAAAACGGGTTGAGCGTTTTCTTTACCGATTTTCCCACAAATCTCAGCGACCGCGATTGCTTGCTCCTCATTTAGAACCAGCTTTTTATCCTGTCGCTCCTTTTGGAAATGCGCCGCAGACCGGCTGACCTCTCTCTCTTCTGTATGGAGAAGATCCTTTTCTAAGAAAATGCTGACCGCTGCAGGTGAAAAGAGTTTGCGTAAGTCTTTGAGAAGACCTGATTGTGGATTTTCCAGCAGATAAGTCTGAAGTTCCTGCTGCTTTTTCGCTCGGGTAGAAGGCAGGAACTGAGTCAATTTCTCTCTGTTCACCTGATACCAAGTTTCTGTCTTGATATGCTTGCGGTCGATCGCTTGGTATTCCAAGCGAATCTTACCAGCCTGAGTCAACCGCATGAGCTTGGACTGACTTTTCTTGTCCAAATCAGAAAAACGAAGACTAGCTTCCTGACCAAAAATGGCCTGCCGCTCCTCAGAAGAAAGCTGCTCCGTTGGATAAAGCAACTTGTCATAGCTGGAATTAAGAAGACTCGGCAACATGGCCTTCAGGATAGAAATTTTATAGGAAAAGACAGACTGGCGCAATTGGTCAGCTAGCCAGAGCTGCTCCGCATTGAGAACCGGCCTAAAGTCAAGAACTTCTGCAATATCTTTCAATTCTCCGATATGCACCGCCAAATCTTCAGCTTCCTCATCAACCAAGCCAACAATCAGCCCCTGAATCAACCGACCGCCCTTGCCAAAAGGCACATGCACCCGCATCCCAGCTTCTAGCATCCCAGAAAACTCCTCTGGAACCGCATAGCTGTATGGTTTATCCGTCTGCATCAGAGGAACATCGACAATAATCTTGGCAACTTTCACACTCTCACCCCGCTTTCCCTAAACGAAAAATAAGATTGAGTAACCCCAACCTTAAATTTTCTCACCCTCTTCTTTTTCTTTGGCAATTTGTTCTTTGATCTTGCGCTCTTCTTCTTCTTTACGCAAACGTTCTTCTTCCGCACGACGGCGAACCGCTTCACGTTTTCCTTCTGGATCTGGGTGAATCACGACATTACCAGATTCAATTTCTTCTAAAGCGCGCAGCGTTGACTTCACTGATTTGAAATCTTGAGTTGGCTTAGCGCCAGCTTCTAGCTCATGGGCACGCTTAGCTTCTAAGATAACCAAAGAATATTTTGACGGTACCTTGTCCAACAAGGTATCAATAGACGGCTTTAACATCATAACTATTTACCTAATTTCTAACTTTATTAACGAACAACTGCTTCATCCTTAGGAAGCATGTCTTGGTAGTGACCGATAACACGGTCCACACGAAAATGCTCGGCTTCAATCACACGTTTCACACGTTCAGCTGCCAAAGGTACTTGGTCATTGACAATAGCATAGTCATATTCCCGCATCAAGGCAATTTCTTCTTTTGCTTTCTCAATTCGCTGAGCAATAACATCTGCACTGTCTGTACCACGGCCAACCAAACGGTCTTTCAGCTCTTCCAAGTCTGGCGGAGTCAGAAAGATAAACACAGCATCGGGCACTTTTTTCTTGACTTGGAGTGCTCCTTGAACTTCGATTTCCAAGAAAACATCTATACCCTTATCCAAGGTCTCATTGACATAAGTGAGTGGAGTCCCGTAATAATTGCCGACATACTCTGCATACTCGAGCATCTGCCCTTGACGGATCAACTCCTCAAACTCTTCACGAGTGCGAAAGAAATAATCAACACCATCAACTTCTCCAGGACGCTGCGGACGAGTCGTCATAGATACAGAATACTGAAACTGATTTTCCGTACTCTCAAAAATTTCCCGTCTTACTGTTCCTTTCCCAACGCCTGAGGGGCCAGAAAAGACAATTAACAAGCCTCGTTCTGTCATCATATCTCCTTCACAGTCTTTCTATCTAGTGTAACAAAATTACGCTCATATTTCAAGAAGATTCAAAGAGATTTCCTTGAGAATCCTCCAGAATTCTGCTAGATTTTAGACGCTTTTATTCATCAAATAAGCCTTGAAGGCTGGCGAAAGGACTATTGGCTTCTTTCTTCTCCATTTGCTGCTTTTGGTAGTCTTCCTCCGTCAGCACCTGCCAGTCATTTCCCGTAGGCATACTCGCACCAGCTTCCTCTTCAGGAGTCAAAACTTTTAACGGAATATGAAGTAAAATATTGTCCGCCACACTGGCTGCCAGATCGATCGAATCCCCCTCAAATGGTAGAACCAAATCATCTTCCAGCAAATCCTTTTGCACAGAGCCATCTTCGACAGAAGCAAAGACTTCATGAACCGTGTAGGATTCCTCCCTATCAACCGGAGCCATACTGCGACTAGAAGCGAGGGTAATCTTGTAGGTCAAGGTGTAATCCAAAAAATAAAGCCCATTTTCATACTGAGCCTGACCTCTGGCCACGATTTTCTGGATATCTAACACTTCACGATTACGCTCTTGTAGCTCTTGCGCCAAATCAAATTCTTGGTCGAACTGCAAGCCGCCAGCATTCTTCTTAATTTCTTGAATATTCAACATTTCAGCCTCGTTTTACATTATTTCTTCCTTCATTATATCATTTTCTCGACCAAATACCTATACCCCAAACAGCCAATGAAGCAACTAAAAACAAAATCTCTCAGCCAGCTGGACTGAGAGACAACACGTTTTTCCTAAAAAGGGATTATTTTCGGAATTTGAACTGGCTGTAAAGACCAAAGACGACAATCCAGACAGCTGATCCGATTGCTCCCACTACCGTTGACTCTTGTAAGAAAAGAGTGACAAAGACAAAGGCAAAGAAGAGCATGGTCAAAGGATTGAGAAACTTGTAAGCTGGCATGAGATAACCATCTGCCATAAAATCTGGTGACTTACGATATTTGAGGTGGGCCAGCATAGTCAGACCATAAATAGCGATGTAAACACCAGATGAGGAAGCCGTAATCAGAGCAAAGGAGTCCGATACTCCCGGAAGAATCTTGATAAAGGCCGCAAAGGCAATGGTAGCCGCTGAAGCCAAAATCGCATTCTGCGGAACATTTTGCCGAGATAGTTTCCCAGCTCCTATTTTCTCAAGAAAAGGATTGGGCGTATCGTGGGCAATCTGATACAAATGGCGACCTGTTGAGTAGAGGGTCGAGTTCAGTGCGGAGGCCGCTGAGGTCAGAACCACGAAGTTAATCAAGGCTGCCGCCCATTTGAGACCCGCTAACTGAAAAACAATAACAAAGGGAGAGTCAGCCGTCGCTAGTTTTTCCCAAGGAATGATAGCCATAATGGCAAGGAGAGAACCCCCGTAAAACAAGACAATCCGCAAAGGAATTTCTTTGATGGCCTTTGGCAAGACCGCCCGTGGATTAGCCGTTTCAGAAGTGGTAATCCCGATAAATTCAATGGCCTGATAGGCAAAGAAAACCATCTGGAAAGCCATGACAAAACTTACAAAGCCATTAGGGAAAAGCTGAAAACCTCGTCCAATATTCCCAAGACTAGCTACTCCGTGAGGCGTTTTAAAGCCTGTCAATACCATAAAGACAGCCGTTGCAATCAAAGCAATAATAGCTACAATCTTTATCATAGCAAACCAAAATTCGACCTCACCGAAAACTCGAACCGCTATCAGATTGACCAAGCTAAGAAGAGCTAGAAAGACAAGCTGAATCATCCAAGCTGGCCAGTCAGGAAACCAGTACTGCACATACTGGGCAACAGCCGTAATCTCAGCCATTCCAATAAAAATCAGAGAAATCCAGTAGGACCAACCAGAAAAATACCCCCAGCCAGTTCCCAAATATTTGGTAATAAAGTTGATAAAGGTATGCTGGTCAGGGTCATAATAAAGCATTTCCCCAATCGCTCGCATCATCAGATACATGAAAAGGCCCGTCAGCATGTAAATCAAGATAATGGATGGACCCGTCAGGCTAATCGAGCGTCCCGCCCCCAAGAAAAGTCCCGTGCCAATGGTTCCAGCAATGGCTATAATCTGAACATGCCGATTCTGTAAGCCACGTTTCATTCCATTTTTTTCTGTTTTCTCGTTATTTTTCAACTCATTTTCATTCATTCAATCATTTCCTTTCACAAATCGCTTTATTGTATCACAATTCAAGCAATTCTGCTAGAAATTCTTTCATTTTTATCTATAAAAGTTAGAAAAAATATTTATTTTTATGCTGAGACCTGTTCATCTTCATCCTATGCTCTTAAAATCGTCTTCTCTCTTGTAGTAGATTTGGCCACGGATGATGTCCCTAAACTCAGTAAATCCCCTACTTCAAACTCCAGCCACCGTCGATTTTGATAATCTCGCCCTGCATAGCAGCTGCCTTACCGCTTGCTAAAAAGAGGCTGATATCAGCTACTTCTTGAGGGTTCAGCCAGCGCTTGATCGGCGTTTCCTCAGCAACCCAGTCTGCCAGTCCGCCTGGCTCAAAATCTGCGGCAGTCATGGCTGTCTTGACAGCGCCTGGCGCCAAGCCAAAGACTTGGATATTTTTATCCGCATAATCCAAGGCTATCTGCTTGGTCAAACCAGCCAGAGCATGCTTAGAGGCTGTATAGGCAGCACCGCCTCCGCCAGCCAAAAAACTAGCAATCGAGCACATATTAATGATGATACCAGACTTTTTCTCCAGCATTTTCTGCAAGTAAAAGCGAGTGATTTTCATGGTTGCGGTCAGATTGAGCGCAAAAAGCTGCTCCCAATCCTCGTCGCTGGTCTCGTGCAAGGGACGATAATCGTCCAAAATACCGGCCGTATTACAGAGAATATCCACTTCAGGCAAGCTAGTGAAGAGCGGTGTCAAATCCTCTGTCAAATCTATTTTAAAAAAACGTAGTTCATTTAGAAACCCCGGATTTTCACCCTTATCTACCCCATAAACGCGGTAGCCATTTTCCAAAAAGGTCAGAGCCTGAGCTCGGCCGATACCAGAGCTAGCTCCCGTTACCAGTACTGTCTTAGTCATCCACTTCTACCCAATCTGTAGCGAGGACATCACAAGGAGTTGGACTCCACATGGAGAAGCCCTCCCCTTCGCCTGAAACATTGATGAGGAAATAAGGTGTCACCTCGAGAGCCACCCCATTCTGCTCAATCGTGTCAAAGAGCTGGACGTAGTTCTCTGCCCCACCCCAGCCTGTACGCACATATTTTTTCTTGGCCTTAAGGCCTGGTAAAATTTCTTCAAATGTCATGTTTTTCTCCTTTATCGTCTATAAACCTTGATTTGATAAGGTTTGTGAACCTCTGAAATGAGGTGGTTTTTAAATTTGTTCACCTTTTTGTGGACTTACAGGTCATTTATGGCTTTTTCGTAGTATGAAACAGCCTCTTTTTCTTTGTCCTTGGATAGGTGACTGTAGATGTCCATGGTCATAGCCAAGGTAGCATGGCCTAACCGATATTGTAATTCTTTATAGCTGATGCCAGCATTGAGCAATAAACTAGCGTGAGTGTGGCGGAAGGCGTGAAAGGTAAAGCGGGGTATTCCAATCTCTTTGCAGCGCCGATCCAGGGAATCTTGCCTTGTGGCCATATTCTGATATTCCTTAGTCGGGATAGCAAATACTACAGACGGAGCACGCGCCCCATCTTCTACGAATAGTTGCCTTTGCCTATTTTTGTAGAGCTTCAGCATATTGACTGTTTTCCGGTCAATACTAATCACTCTAACCCCTGCCTTACTTTTAGGTGGGCCTACTAGATCCACCAGCCTATTATAATTCTTTGATATGCTGATGGTCGCATTCTCCAAGTCAATATCAGACCACTCCAGAGCCACTGCTTCCCCAAAGCGACAGCCAGTCGCAAGCAGTAGGCTATACAGCACATAATCAAAATAATGACTGTATTTTTTGAATGCCAGCTTCTCCATATAGCCTAAAAGAGACTTCAAGTCCTCCGGAGCGATAAACTTGATTGCTTTACTCTCACGCTTTGGCTTCCTGGGCAGGATAATATCCCTCGCTGGGTTGAATGGCAAGAGCTGCAGTGAAACGCCATATTTTAAGATACGACTATTTATCGAGTGAACCACGCCAAAGTGAACCAAGCGACTTGATAAGTCATTGATGAAACTCTGGATATAACTAGCGGCCAGTTTATCCAGCTTCATCTTTCCAAAGATTGGGACTAGGTGGCTATTCACCATTCTTTCTGTCGCTATGAAGGTTTGTGGTTTGACAGTCAGCCGGTAACTTTCTAGCCATAACTCAGCCAATTCTTGATAATTCTTCACCCGTACAGTTTTATGAACCGTTGACCCGTTCGCTTTAAAGTCAAGCTGCGCGTGCTGGGCTTTGCTCTTGACCTCTTTCCTTGTCCGTCCCGTGATACTGGTTTTTACTTTCTTACCTGTTACCTGATCCACTCCCAGATAGACACTTGCGCGATACACGTTGCTACCGTCTTTCTTTTTGACTTCTGTTATTTTCATGATATACCTTTCCATCAGCAGGCAAGCTGTTATTAAAAAGATTTTAGATTGAATTAGGTTTATATCATGCTAGGAGTTACGAGAACCCCTCTATTTTCGATTTTAAATAGTTAGACGGTAAATATACCAGAGAAGAAAACACGCGCTTAAACGGGCTTATATTGCGTTTTAAAACGTAGCATATTTTGGGTGAATAATCTAGGTCAAAAAATGAAATTGAGAGGATAGCAGATTATTTATCTGATAGGTGCTTGATTTGTTTTTCAAAGTCCGAGTTTATCTTTTGGGTTTTGTTAAACAGTTGATACTCTGCTTTTGCTTTATCTTTCGCAGCCTTGTAAGTGATTTTCCCATGACCTTCTAAAATATCGTATTCTTGGAAAGTCAAAAATCTGTCAATGCTTTGGGCTAGTTGCTGCATTGTCTGAGCTTTTCTTTGTTCAATTTGCCTTTCCAGGTAATCAAAGTAACTAGATATCCCTCGTTCAAGGGAACGGATCTGTTTTTCTGTTAGATAATTCTTTGCTATTTGGGTATCTGATTGCAATATACGACCGTTAGGGGAGTTTTTCCATGTTGTAAGACCCATGTTGTCTTTTGTATGATCTGCTTTCGTGTAGATGATTTCCGCAGCAGTTTGGCCAGTAATTGCATAATGGAACTTATTCTGTACATCAGCATAGAATTGCTTAGTCAATGTACTTTGTGGAACATAGTCGATAGAGATTTCAGCGAAAATATCTGTAATCTGTAACCATATACGGCGCTCACTAGCCCGGATAGAGCGTACGCGCTCCAAGAGCTCACGGAAATAGTCTTTTTCCAGCAAGTTCTCGCCTTGCTTCAGACGCTCATCGTCCATGGCGAAACCTTTTATCATGTACTCACGAAGTACCGAAGTAGCCCACTGTCTAAACCTCGTAGCTTTTTGGGAATTGACACGGTAACCAACTGAAATGATAGCGTCAAGATTGTAGTAAGTGACTAGGTAATTCTTACCATCGGTCGCAGTTGTTTCCATTTTGGAAATAACTGAATTTTCTTCTAATTCGCCCTCTTCAAAGATGTTTTTTAGGTGTTTACTGATTGCAGGAACACCGACATCAAAAAGTCTAGCCATTTCTTTCTGACTAGCCCAAATCGTTTCGCCTTTGATGATAACACTAGCTGTCTCGTTATCGTTGTCAGCGGTATAGATCAAGAATTGTAATTCGTTCATGAGTTCCTTTCTAAAAAATTATGAGTAGTTGAGTTACAAGCCTCTAATATGGCGTTGAACTCCGAGCGAACGCCGAGAAATCACGCGCACTGGTGTTAAAATCGGCACTTTCGGCAGCCCTAAAAGAGTAAAAGGTTGATTTTTAGCTAGGTGGGCTGGGGTAGTTAAAAACCTTCATTTTTCCAATCCCTAACAAGAGGAAACATCTCTACTTTTATATCGGGAGTAAGATAGTTACCTGAGGTACAATAATTCGAGATTTTTGTCTCTAATATATTTTTAATATCTGTTTGAAATTGTACAGGGATAGTAGATAAAAATTTTAAATTATCTTTGTAATCTTTTACCTCTTTAGACAACTTTAGGTCGATATGAGGCTTTAAAGTCATATCAAATCCATCATGCATAGGTTCTTCATCAAACGAACCAGAGTATTCAATAGTTTTTATTTTTGATCCATTTCTGTAAACATTCAAAAATGCATAAGCAGGATAATTGCCCCATTGCCAGCCTTCTTCAGGAATTGCTTGACTTTGACTTTCGTCCTCAAAGTCAACATCAAAAGTAAAATCAAAATCGTAAGGGATATAATCGAAAAAATCAGACGGACGAACGTCTAGAGCTCCGAGTAACTTATTTATTGTATCAATTCCTATTTTATCACTTTGGTTATTTGCTATTTTAGTTATTGTTGAACGCGCAATCCCAGTTTCATTGGATAAGTGAAGAGTTTTTATTCCTCTATCAACCATAAGACGAGCAAGGTTATTTCTTAACATAATTGAACTCCTTCATTGTTTAACAACATTGTAGCACAAACACTACAAAAAGAGAACTATAACTATCAAAAAAATATAAAAACTACATTTTGTTATTGACAACTACCAAAAAATATTGTAACATACACTTACCAAAGTGATAGCTAAACGCTACAAAAATATACTTTGACCTAACAAAAAACCAAAGGAGGTTATCAATGAAGAATAATTTTCGCGTGATTTTGGCAAAAAAGCGCCTAAAAATTTCAACAGTTTCAATAGAAACAGGTATAGCAAGAAGTACTCTTATACCTTTTTATTATGAGCGTGATGTTAATCCAACCACAAAGACATTGTTAAAACTCGCTGACTATCTAGGCGTTACTATTGACGAACTACTAACACCAGAAGAATGAGATAGGCAGGCAAACAATGAAGAGGAACTACACGAGGGTCATTGATGAAATGCGAACCACTCACGGTCTGAACTTGGTAGCTATCGGCCAACGAATAGGCATAGACCCCCGAACAGTTGGCAAGTGGGCACAGGGCAAGCATAAGCCCAACAAGGAAAGCAGAAAAAGACTAAACAAGTTATACAGAGAGGTTAAGCAAGACATGACAACACAAGTAAGTATTTTTGAAGAGACAACAGACCAAGGGCAACTATTACAGGTTGTCACTACTACTATTATTCACGGTCAGCCATTGGACATCTACGGCAGTGAACAGGAACCGCTATTTTTAGCTAGGGCGATTGCTGAGATGATTGACTACAGCAAAACATCACAAGGATATTATGATGTGCAATCAATGCTAAGAAAAGTAGATGAAGATGAAAAAGTAAAAGGGACACCTTTGGACGGTACTACGGAAACTTTCCGTAGTGGTCAACAAGTTTGGTTTTTAACTGAGCATGGACTCTATGAGGTGCTTATGAGGTCAACCAAACCAAAAGCCAAAGAGTTTAAAAAAGTAATCAAGCACATTCTGAAAGAAATCCGACTAAATGGCTACTACATGGCTGGGAAACTGGTGGAAGAACCACAGACCACTATAAAAGCCCCTGACACGTTGGCAGAGGCAGAGCGGTATTATATCGATACACTAGCCAAAGCCATTGCAGAGGCTCAAAATATGGACGAGAAGAGCCGTCTGACAAGCAAGCTAACCCGATTCATACAGGAGGTAGAACCACAATGGAACTAGTCTACATGGACGGCAAGAAAGAGCCGTACACCACAAGCGAGATAATCTCTGAATGTGCTGGAGTACAGCACCACACTGTAACACGCCTACTAAGAAATCACAAAGAGCGATTTACGGCGTTTGGATTTTATGGATTTGAAATCCATAAATTAGACGGAAAAGGACGACCTAAAAAGGTCTATCGTTTAAACGAGCAACAAGCTACTCTACTAATCACTTACTTAGACAACACACCGCAAGTTGTTGAGTTCAAGACAAACCTAGTCAAAGCATTCTTTGAAATGCGGGACGAGCTAACTCAGTTTAAGCTGCAGCGTGCTTTAGAAAAGCCAAAGCGCAAGACTTTGCATGACAGCATAGAAAGCTGGAAGGAAGCTCCAAAGCACGCGCATAGCACCATTACAAACCTTTTGCTAAAAGGCACTAGCGGCATGAATAAAAAGCAACTGATGGCAGCGCGTGGCGGTCTGACAGGTATCGATAGCTTGACCAGTACCGAGCTTGTCAGATACCAAGCCTTGGAAGATATGGCGATAGCTATGATTAACCTAGGCATGACCTATCAGGATATTAAGTCTATGGTCTTCAGACCAAAAGAAAACGCACCACAAGGCGCGTGAGAGCAACAAAAAAGGCTTACCGAGACCAATCAGCAAAGCCTTTCGCACTATCACTAAAACATAATAAACAAGCAGGCAAGCTGTTATTAAAAGGGTTTTAGTAAAGATTTATACCTAGATTATAGCATATCTAGGACACTTTGACCATACGGAGAGCGCCAACTCTTTAAACTGGTACTTTCTCACGCTTTCAAACTTTGGCGAGTCTGAGCGTAGGGAAATCATGTATAAGAAACAACCATTCAAAAAACTCTAAATACATAAAAAATCGAGGTAAATACCATGAAAAAACAAGACCAAAATCAAACAGTTGCTCTGACAGTTAAGCAAATCAAAGAACAAGGCCGACGTGCTACAAACGTTATGACGAGAATAGATACTCTAAAAGGATATGCTAACAGTCTTATGCTAGCCATGGACAGCGAGCCAGATAGAACTGTTCTATTGAGCTGCCTAAATAACTTTCTAAGCCAGGTATATGACCAGATGGATGTAGTGCATCAGGAACTAGACGCTGTGGCATATCAGCTACTGGAATGTGACAATCCAGAAGAACTAAAAGCCTATCTGAGCGCTAAAGGATGAAAAAACAGAGGGAGTTATTAAAATGAGCGAGCTACTAGGTGCAATTTTAACACTACTACTTTTCTTTCTAGCTGGCGTATGTGCTGAGCTGTTTCACTCCTGGGCTATTGCTTACAGACGCCGAGGGTATATCACCAAACGGCAACTCAGAAAGATGGAAAAATGGCTTGAAACAATGGAGGGCAGAGGATGACGGATAAAACGAATGATATTCTAGTGGACTATGAAGGGCTTTGCGGACAGTTAAAGGACATTCTGGAGGTTTTAGAATTAGCTAGCGCAGAGGAGGGGCAGAGAACTTTTCCCCTACTCCATACAGCTAACCACGCTCTAAAACAACTCATTTCAGAACACGACGCCCTAGCCGAGAAATACCGAAAGGAGGGCGGCCATGACGGAGCTTGAAGAAAGAATTTTAAGATTGATACCCGTAGGGGCGGACGAGCCACGCGCAGGGCGGGATATAGCCAATGTGCTAGGGCTAGAGATGAGAGCCTTACGAGATCATATTCTCCGGCTTATCGTTCGCTATGGTATTCCCATTGTGGCCAAACGTGGGGCAAGTAACGGCTACTATATCCCTGCTAACGATACCGAACGCCTAGTAGGTATCAGAGAGCTAAAGGCTCAGTATGACACAGAGGGAAAGCGTCTAGATGTGCTTATCAAAGCCGATCTAGAAAGCTACAAAGAGCTGCTGAAGGGAGCTGATCAGAATGTTTAGTCTCAGCAAAGAAAGTGAATATGAGCTAACTCATGGCGTTCTGGAGCTTGTGGAGAACTATCTAGAAGCGCGTGAGAGTACAAAACCACGCTTGACAGGGTTAATTTCAGCCCAGCAAGCAATGGACGAACTGGATATAAAATATAAGACATTGCAACGATGGGAAAAGGCGGGACTAAGACGATACAAGCCACCACTAGAGGATGCTAGGAAAATCTATTATAGAGTTTCGGACGTGCTGAAGTTTCTGGGGGTGGAAAATGGCTAGCTTTGAAAGATTCCCCGGACAGAGAAAATCTGTCCGGACTACCAACGGCTACACTTGGAAAAATAGACAATTAACGCTTGAGCAACGCAAAGAGTTACAACAATTAAAGAAAATGAAAAAGAAACGATTGAAAAACCAGAAAGGATAACCAATGACAGAAATTAAAAAACTAGGACAAGTTCCTGCTGAGACAATAGGGCCCTCTGCTAGCATTTTGACAGGATTGTTGAGACGCGGGCAAGTATTGGGTATATCGGCACCAAGAAGATCCTTAAAGACTAGCGTAGTTATTTCCCTAGCTCTATCTTTAGTCCAAGGGAGTAATTGGCTAGAGTGGAAGAGTAAAAGAGCTTTCAACGTCTTGTATATCAATACGAATCATAAAGAAAACGACTGTTTTAGTAAGTTCATGCAGATTGCCCAACTTTTAGAAGTTGAGCAAAAAGATCTTGACAATATTTCTATCTTAACTCTTCCAAAGTCAACGGCTTTAGAAGAGTTAGCCAAAGTTGTAAAAGATAAAGTACCAAACAACGCTTTTCAAGTGGTTATTATTGATAGTATTGATAATTTGAAATTACTACAGTTTGGGGGCTCCTTAGGGGATTATTTGCAACAGATTAACCAACACGTAGGCGGCGGCCTGATCTATACACAAAGTCATAGAGATAGACCGAAAGGGACTACGGAAAGTTCAGACTTTGCGCAGTGGTCAGAGTCTCTAGCTCATTGCGATAGCTTGTTGGAATTTTTCAAGATGGAATTAGATCCAGAATTGTTACGCCTAGAGAGGCTAGAAGCCGTCTGGGATTTGGCCAAGAATGTAATGACTACGCACAATAAAAGATATTTTCAGCTAAACGTAACAAATGATTATATCAGTTTTAAAAACAAGAGAGCAACAAGCGAGGATCTACGAAATCATATTGAGGTAGCGCTAGAACCTTTACCTACTGAACAGACGCAGGAAATTCTAACACATTTTGATAACATAGATTTGCCGTTAAAAACGCGAACTTATTGGAGACTTGAAGCAGTTACCTCGGAAGCTGATTACGACGGGGAGAAAAATTTTCTTTTCTACTATCCACAGTTGATAAATGATAAGGAGAAAATATTAGCCTATCACGAACCAGGGTTACCACTTTCAAAAGAACAGAAAGAAAAAGCATGGGCTAATGAAGAAACGAAAGAAAAAGCGACAAACAAATTAAAATCTATGATAGCAAACTTTGAACAGGCGAATAATAGACTACCCAATAAGTCAGAGCTTTCTCGTTTTGCCAAAATCAGCAGACCTACCTTAGACAAATTGATTGATGAATCCGATAATAACATAGTGGTCGTCGATGGAATGATACAAGAAAACCCTGCTTATTAACAACTTTAAACATGTAAAGAGTTGTAAACTTTACAAATGTAAAAGTTGTAAAAAGGTGTAAAAAAAGTGTAAAAATTTTACATGATTTTACACCTTTACAAACGTAAAATTTACAATCCTTTACAACTCATTGTAAAAGATGTAAAACAATTGTTTTTTTTACACTTGTAAATTATAAAACATAACTCAAAAAGCGTTGGTGTTATTGGATTTTTTAGGAGTTGTAAAGGGTTGTAAACACTTGTAAATTTTACAGATGTAAAACAAGGGACATGACTAGAATAGCCTAGCGTCAATTCTAGTTTGTCCAATTTTCGTGAAATGTGGAAGTAAGGAGCAGGAACAGGGGCGATTGAGCTACGCCCCCTGTAACCCTGTCCTTTAACACTTCCACGTTGCGCGGATATATATTGTAAAAAATGGAGTAGTGAACTAGTGGTAAAGAAGAGATTAAATAAACGAGTTATCCAAGACAAAAATTTTTTAGCCTTCAAGTCAATGCCCTACATGGAAAATATTGGAGAGGTTATTAAGTGGGCTGGTGAGAACGAACCGATGAGATATATTTTTGATAGAGTAAGAAAGTATTTAGTATTTGATAAAGCTATTTGTAAGTGGCAAGGTAGGAATTATGGAAAGCAGTCCAGGGAGTTGCTTTCTAAAACCCCACGTTTAAGGTACATCACAAAGAGTATATATGAGAAGATGGAAGAAAGTGAATTGGATCTTCTTCCACCACAAAATGGAGGTTCTGCTTCTTATATTTCTGAATGGGAAACTTTTAAAAACAGTGAGCTTGTCCAGACCTTGAAGCATGAAGACAAACTACTAAAATATTTTGTAATTTTAGCTATACAACAGGGGTATATTATTCTCGATAACCGTAAAAAATTTGTTGGTATTGATTATTGAAAAATAGAAAAAGGAGAAATAACATGACATTAAAAAAATTTTCAGACAAAGCAAAAACATTCACTTTCACTTACGATTTTAAAGACCTAGATACTGCTATGGTAGCAGGTCACGCGCTACTGGGATATATGACTGGAACATATTTCCAGCCTACAATCTCATTGACCTACAAGGATAAGGGAACGCTGGGCGCTGAGTATGTGGAGGATAAGAAGTTAAACAAGACCTTTAAGCGCATTTGTGACAGTTTCAAAGACTATTACAACCAACCAGTGGACGATGAAGCATTTGAAGAGCGTTACAAACAGGCGCGCGTGCTTCAACTCAAAGAGTCAGAGGACTTTGAAAGTTTGCTGAACAAGGTCGCAGCCTACGAGCTAGAGCTATTAGACTATGCTGATTGCTTGCTTTCTGATAAGCCTATCCCTATGGAATCTATGACCGCTTTTGGTACGTTGGAAACGCTGGGCGATGAAAGTATTAGTCTACTCAAAAAGTTGGACGTAGAAGGCGAATATAAAGGCCTTGCTGGTTATGTGGCAGAGTCAGAAAGCTAGAACTATTAAGAGAGGCCTCAGCCTCTTTTTGTGGCTTAATTGCTACTTATCCCAATAGATTTGGGGTTTTCTGTATATAGATATTTTGGAGCAGATGGAAACTATAAAATCAATAGCCATAGAGACATTTATAAAGCCTATGAAAATCAATAATATCTCTCATGGTATAGCTAAATTAGACAGCAAAAAACTAGAAATAGACTTAGATAATTTATGGATCACCCTTGGCAAAGACTACTTTGATTTAGATAGAATATCAGGGACTAAGGGAGGCTATCTCTACTTCTTTCTATGCCCTATCTGCAGCAAGCGGTGCAGAAAACTCTTTAAGCGACATATACTTTATGGTTGTGGATCATGCCAGAAAATACATAAGTCAACCCTAAACCGCAGTAAGACAGATTGCCAATACTATTGGGAGAGAGCACTGAGAGAGGCTAGAAAGGTAGAGCCGGGCTGGAGTCCCAAACGTGGCGGATATATGTTTGATGCTTTTCCTGAACGACCTAAGTATATGAAACGCGCCAGGTATTATAAGCACTATCAAAAATTCCTGAACTATACTAGAAAAGGTGACAGTCTTTGGATGAATGGTTTGGGTAGATTGAGGTAGCTTCTCGGCAACTAAACGGAATAGCTAAAGTTCTAAAAAATACCAGATTTTGGGTTATGCTGCGCGTGCTCGAACCTCGAGCGAACATAGAGAAATAGCAAAATATCCCCTGTCATTTATCAAGCAGAGAAGGAACAAATATCTCGCCTTATCTGTTTACAACATGCTTTCAAACATGGACAATTATGGACATAACCCGCCAGTCGTCTAAAATATAAAAAGCCAAGACGCCCCGCCTCAGCTTGATCGATTCATGCTTCAAAAATGAAGTTATAGAGTTGAACAACCTTCTGAAAGCTCGGTGTGTCCATGGTGGTGATTTTTTGCGCCTGGCGTTCTCGAAAGTCGAAGGTGTAGAGCTGGAGCGGATTCACTGAGCCGTCTACCTCAGAGGATAGAACAGGAACCAGCAAGCCTAGCTTTTCTAGTTTCTTCTGGCCATGCGTAACAGGGCAGACGGCAACGAAGCCAGTGCGTTCTGAGTATTCCTTACGAGATACCACCACGGCAGGGCGGCGCTTCTGTATCTCACGCCCAACAGATGGATCAAAGTCTATCCAGATGATATCCTGCTTTTCTGGGATATAGTTAGATTTCGCTGTCAAGTACTTTCACCCCTTCAAAGTCATTTTCCATACGGAGATCAGCCGCTTCAGCGAATGGATCTGCAATCTTTGGAGCTAGGACAATCACATTATCAACGCCCTTGTAAACGACCATTTCTTGACCTTCCGGGACATCAAGCGCCTTAGGAATGGTCACAGTCAGAGAGTTCCCAACTTTACGGGTTTTTACTGTATTCATTTCTTTTCTCCTTTGTTTGTATATATAAAGTATATACCGAAAAAGAGAGAAAAGCAAGCAAAAAGCCAGCCTTGCGACTGACTCCTTGGTATAGATTTAATAGATTTATTATACCACAAGAGGAGGCCAAAGCGTGACACCAGAGCAAGTAAAAGCAAAGTTAGAAGGTATTAGATGGTTAGATAAAGAGATTCAGAGTTTGCAGTTAGAACTTCAGTATTTAGATCAAGGTTTATTTAAAAAATCAACTCTGACACAAACCAAAGTCCAGACTAGTAGAGTGAACAATACAGAGAATGAACTTGTCTATGTTTTGAAGTTGAAAGAAGATATACAAAACAGACTCTCCAATCTAATCAATGAACGTTTAGAAACTTCTAAACTCATTGACAAGCTGAGCGATCCTCTTGAAAGGTCAGTATTGCGGATGTTCTATGTCAATCACTTGGAAATATGGAATATCGAAGACAAGATAGAAAAGTCAAAAACTACAATTTACAGGATAAAGAGTTCAGGAATAAAGAAGCTTGCTAAGCTCATGGATGATAGAGCTTCTAAACTTACTTAGCAAAGCAGCTGCTTCCGCTGCTTGCCTTTTGGCCAAATGCTTCAGGCTATCACTTATACTGTTCAACATTCGGAAACTACCCCTATTTTTTGAACGGGGCTATATTGTTTCGGTTTTAAAGGACGCGGCCTTTTCCGTGCGAAAAATTCCCTTTTTGAAACTTTAAAGCCATAATATAAACATGATAAGACCAACCTTTCAAGCTAGTCTAACAGCTACAATACTACCCCTTTCTGCTTCAGAGTTGATTCATAAGGTGCGTTACCCCCCGCCCCTATGTGGTGGATAAGAGAGCCGCAACAAACTCTCGTCTTACATCACGCGCCATTTTTTCAAATTTTTAGGTAGGGGGGTAGAACCTAAAAAACATTGATAATACAAGATTTTTAGTCTCGTTATACATAAAAGCGCTCCTGTTTTAGGACTTGTTTCACCGCTAATATCGCCTTTTAGTTGAATACGTGTAACACGTATGATATAATTATCTTGTCAGGAGGTAAAAGCGCTATGCCTATGACACAAAAAGAAATGGTTAAGTTACTGACTGCCCACGGTTGGATAAAGACCAAAGGCGGCAAGGGGTCGCACGTTAAGCTTGAAAAAGCTGGAGAGCGACCTATAACCATTCCCCACGGTGAGATTAACAAATACACCGAAAGGGGTATCAAAAAGCAAGCAGGGCTGTTATAGTGACAGCCTACCGCTTGTTTTCTTTTGGAGGTAAACTATGCTTGTCACTTATCCAGCTTTATTTTATTATGATGATACAGATGGAGCTAATGCTCCTTACTTTGTCACTTTCCCAGACTTTGAGCATTCAGCAACCCAAGGTGAGGATATGGCAGACGCTATGGCAATGGCTAGCGATTGGTTAGGTATTAACCTAGCGGACTATATCGAGAATGGGCGAGATATTCCCACTCCTAGCCCTATTAACACCTTATCTTTAGCTGATAATAATCCTTTTCGCGATGATGAGGGTATAACACTGACTTATGACCCCAGCAAATCCTTTGTCTCAATGGTTATGGTTGACGTTGCCGAGTATCTAGGCAGCCAAGAGCCTGTAAAGAAAACACTCACTATCCCACGTTGGGCAGATAATCTAGGGCGTGAATTAGGTTTGAACTTCTCACAGACCCTAACAGACGCTATTGCTGATAAAAAAATCCATGCTTAATAATTAACTATGATATAATTGACTTATAAACAGAGCTTTTCCATCTCCCCTTGAAACAGACTTTTCTGCGGTAGGAGGTGGGACGGTTCTGTTTTTACCATAAAGGAGTATTTAACATGGCAAAAGTTAAAGAAAAATGGAACCCAACAATATCCCATATTGTCCCTAAAGGTACCAAACTAGCAGACGGTACAATATTAGACAAAGAAACAGCCTTAACACAAGAAGAATTTGCTAAAAATCCCCCTGTTATTCCGAAAGGACACTCTTTTTATAATATTTGGAATAGAATTCTCAGAGAAAAGATAGAAAAAGACGAATTATAAAAATACAGTAGGCTTGCGCGTGATAATCGCGTGAATCAGTATTGTTGACGTTAACATAATTGATAACCACGCGCTCCATGGTATAATATACCTATCAGCAATCAGAAACTAAAGTATGGAAAAGTATGTACATATTTCGTCAGAAAACAAAAAAAGCACCTTGTGGGGTGCTAGTTTCTTGCCTGCTGAACTCATCAAATTTCACGCCCTTTTTGAGGGCTTTTTTTGTTCACCTTTTTGTGGACTCCTGAAGAATATCAAAGATGAACTAATATTGGTATTCTTGCTGTAAACCGCTATAAACCACTGTAAAGAGACACTAAAGAATATATAAAATCATGGTTTTTCTAAATTTCTTCAAATGTCATAGTTTTCTCCTTTTGTTTATTAATACTCTTATCAAAATATGCTACTAGCAGTCATAGGTATTTTAGACCCTTTTCTCCATCTCCACAAAGAGATGAATATCACCATTGCTTTCCTGCGGGATGCGCCTCACCACTTCAAAGCCCATGTTGAGATAAAGCTGTTGGGCTCGGTGATTGAAATCAGCCACGGATAGACTTATGACTCGGGACGCAAAATTTTCCATAATAAAGTCCAGAATTTCCTGCAAAAATACAGCGCCCTGACCTTTTCCGCAGTGCTCCGGCTTCATCCCCAAACCAAGCTCCAAAGTTCGCTCTCCTTTCTGCTCTAAGCAGAAAAATCCATAGAGTTCTCCTTCACTCAGGACTTGATAATAACGGTCTCCACGCGCTTCTAGGGATATTATTTCTTCATAATCCTCCAGATCATTTTCCATATCATAAAAGTCATAAGGCGCCTCGTAATGCCAATCATTGGCAATTTCTAAAGCATGCTGCTGAGTTAATTGTTCGATCTTCATCTTCTCCTCTTTTCTCTAAAATCCCCAATAAAATCGTTTCTGGTCTTCTTTTTCGCTGCAGCCAAGACTGCGGTAAAATTCATGGGCTGAAGAGCGAGAAATACCTGAATTAATCCGAATCCCTGTGTAGCCTGCGGCTTTTGCCTCTTCACGCAAAGTTTGCATCAGCGCTCTGCCATGTCCCTGCCCTTGAAAATCCTGAGCGACGGCCAAAGCCAAGAGATTGAGCAAGGACGGGAAATAGAGACAGTCGTAGCTAGCCGCATGAGCGTAGCCTATGACCTGATCGTCTTCTTCAACTACCAAAATCAAATGCTGGTCATTCTCTAGCAGCCTCTTCAGTTGAGCCTCCGTCGCTTCCCTATCAAAGTCATAGCCCAGACACTCAGCATTAAGTCGCTGAATAGCTGCGGCGTCTCTTAGTTTTACCTTACGAATCATCTGTCACCTCGTTCTTCTCTTTATTATAGCAGAAAAGCAGTCTCTTTGACTGCTTTCAATGAACTATTCTCCCATCTGTCCCTTCAACCAAGACTCCGCCTCTTCTAAAGGCTGGTCTGTTAGGACATCGGGCTGGATTGCCACATTCTCATAAAGCTTGCCCGTACGATCTAGGATACTCGAGGTAGTCAAGAGTAAAACTGCTCCATCATACAGTTGATAATAATTATTTCCCGTAGTATAGCTTGCCGTTGGCTGACCAAAAATTTTAACATTTTCAAGTCCCTTAAAAGCTAAAACAGTCATCTCTCCTGAGCTTCCTGTACGTTCATTGGCAAGGACGGCTATTGGCACTTTCTTTGCTTTCTCATCAGTCTGCTCCAGACCAAGCTGCTTAAGGATATCTGATCGAGAAACCGCGCTCTTGCTTCCATTTTTATAAACGAATTGAAAGAGGTCTTCATCAGGCAAAAGAGAGGACAGCCCAGCAATCATCGGATACATATTCCCGCCAGTATTGTCTCTCAAATCCACAAGAACCGCCTGATAGTCATCCTTTTTAAGAGCTGCTGACAGCTTGTTGGCATAAGCTTTCGCTGCCTGTGCGTCACCAGTGAAAGCAGGAACTTTTACATAGAGAATACCCTCCCGATTCTGCACTTCAGGCTGATTTTTGCTTTCTGGACTGTTTTCAGGATTATCCTGTGGGCTTAAAAAATAAGAATGCTTCCCGCCAGCCTCTTTGGTTAATTTTTCCAAGACAGGATAGGTGTCTTGATAAGTCTTGGCTGATTCAAGCTTCTCTAAAGCTTTCTTTTTCTCATTTTCCCAATCTTTATCCGTATAAAGACCAAAATCAAGCTTTTTCACAACCGAGCGAGCGTAGTCCTGCGGACTAGGTGGAAAAAGAAAAATTCCATAGTCTGGACCAAAGTAGACTAGAAAACCTATTAAAAGAGCAAGCAAAACCAGTACTGTTCCCAAGCAACCTAAAAGAACTTTTTTCATAATTGCACAACCTTTCTTGTGAGGATTCCTGAGCTGATTATAGCAAAATAGAGACACGTTTTCCATGTCTCTATCTTACATTTATCATCGTCAATCTTACATTTTTGTAAGATTATTTTATTTTAATCTACAAAAGCTTATTTCCATCTTTCACTCTTGGAAAAGGCAATTATGAGACCAGAACCAGCTAGAACCGCTAAAATAACAAGACAGATATTTTTCAGAGGATATAGCCAGTCTTTATTTTCCTCATGCCATCTTGACTTCCAAAGGCCAACATAATCAGCGCTCATATGTTCGGGTTGATTCAGCTGGATATTGATTACAATAGCTAGTAAGATAAGGGCAAGTAAAGCAAGCGCAATCAGCCAAACTTTCTTCTTTTTCGTTAGGTTAAAATTCTTCATTCTTTTCTCCTTCTACTTTCTGTTTAAAAGAACTTTTTTATACTACTTTTCTTTCACTTCTATTTCTGAATGACGATAGCCATAGCCAAAGTAAATCAAAATTCCCAAAAGCAGGGCAATGCCAAAGGCCAACCAAGTGTCCCACGTGTATTGAGTCATAAAGGAAAGGCAGATGACAATGGACAAAATCGGAGTTAGAGGCACCAGCGGAGTTTTAAACTCTCCTGCCTTGGGCTGCCCCTTTTCCTTCCGCAACTTCAAAATGGCAAAGGCCAGCATAATCAAATAGGCCAACGTACAGATGTTGAGGAAAGAGGCAATGCTAGCAAGAGGAAAGATACCCGCACAGATAGCCGAGGCAATCCCCACCAAGACAGTAGCATTTTGGGGCACGCGGCTAGTAGCAGTCAATTCCTTGAAAGACCGCGGTAAAAGTCCATCACGCGCTATGCTGTAAATCATCCGAGACAAGGCATAGGTCATGGAGATACAGACCGTGATCAGGGTCAAAATAGCCACGATAGAGACATAATTGGCCGCCCAATCCAGCCCAATACTGCGAAGGGAGAAGGCTACTGCATCTGGGACATTTAGCTTGGTATAGTGGACCAAGCCTGTCAAGACCAAGGTTACTAAGATATAGAGGATGGTCACAATCCCAAGGGAAAGAACAATGCCGCGCGGAACATTTTTTTGAGGCTCTTTGATCTCATCCACAGACATAGAAATCGACTCAAAGCCCAGAAAAGCAAAGAACATCAGAGAAGCTCCAGCCATAATCCCCGTCTGACCGCCATAGATCTGACCAAAACCGAAAGGTGCAAAGTTGGACCAATTCTCAGGTCGAAGATGGAAAAGCCCAACGAGAATAAAGAGAGCCAAGGCTGAGAATTTGAGGACGACCAAGGCTGAGTTAAAGCGCAGGGCAGCTTTTGAGTTTAGAAGTACCACGCCTGTCACAAAGACCAAAACCAGAATAGGCAACAAATCCACATAAGTCCCTGCTTTTGGATTGAATGTGCCATTCAAGGCTGTCGGTAGCTGGATATGAAAGCCGCTCAAAAGCCCTTTCAAGTAAGAACCCCAGCCAGAAGCTACACCTGATATAGCTGTCATAAATTCCATAATGGTCAGCCAACCAGCCAGCCAAGCCGGAAATTCTCCTAAAACAGCGTAAATATAGCTGTAAGCTCCGCCATTAGCCGGAACTCGAGAGGCAAACTCCGCATAAAATAGGGCAGAGATGCTGACACATAGGGCAGAAATCACGATCGACACAATCAGAGCTGGACCAGCATAAGTCGCCGCACCAATTCCTGTAACCGTGAAAATCCCTGTACCAACCATGGCACCGATCCCTAAAAGAATCAAATCCATCAGTTTCAGGTGCCGCCGCATTCCCGTCCTGTTTTTACTGGCATCTTTTTTTCGAAAAATATTCATAAAATCTCCCTCCAAAGCATAGATGGTTTATTATATCATAGATTATTGGATTTACCAAAATCTCTTTTAAAATGCCACTTTATCGTTTGGCAAAGAAATACAAAATAAGAAGCTGGGAAAACCCAACTTCTTACATAGAGACAATTTTACGATAACTGCGAGAAGTAATCATGAAGACAATCACATAGCTGATAAAGAAGATTGCACAGACACCCAGTGTCACAGCCAGCATGAGAGCTGAGTTAAGAACACCAAGAGCAGACAAGATCAAGCTCAGCATATGATAGGCAAAGGTCAGATGGATAAAGGCAAAGGCCAGCGGCAGGAAGAAAACAATCAAGATCTGTTTCCGAATGGTTTGTCTGATTTGCTTCTCATCCAGACCGACCTTTTGTAGAATCACAAAGCGATCCCGATCCTCGTACCCTTCTGAAATCTGCTTGTAGTAGATGATGAGGATGGTTCCCAGCATAAAGACGATTGATAGGAAGATACCGATGAAGAACATGCCACCCAGCATACCTTTGATTTCTTGCTTATCAAAAGCCGTTACCGAACCATATACCGCTTGATTTTCAGGCAAGGTCTGATTAAACTGCTGCAATTTTTCTTGATAAGCATCCCTCAGATTACGCTGTTCTTCCGTTGACAGCTTTGTATCAAGCCAGCCATAATAATTAAGGTTTACAGCATATTTATCTGTCATTGCAGAGAATATTTGGTCAGGATTTTTAAGAACCATGTAGATTTTCTCTGGGACGATCATGTTCATCTGATCAGGTAAATGGCCAAAGATAAAGTCTTCTTTGAGTTCTTCCTTGATTTTAAAGGTCTGGCCAGCCAGCTGTAAGTCTTGCTTGGAATCTAACTTCACACCTTGCTGATAAAGTGCCACTTCATCATCCCCAAGATCAAGACTTTTCCCCGTCATACTCTGATAATCCGCTTCTGAAATAGCCAAAATATACGTTTTCGGTGTGACAAATTTTTGAGCGGCAGCATTGATATCGAGCTGGTTGCCAGCACGACTTGTCACTCCCATCGTATAGTATGGATAGACACCTTTCTTAGTGACTGGTAACTGTTGCTCATTCACAAACTCTGTCAGCACTTGGTCCATCTGCTCACCTGTGGTTCCTTTTCCTTGAATGCTAAAATCATGAGGAAACATAGCCTTTTGCATGTAGTCACCGCCAGCATAGATATTAGCTCCGCCAGATAAGGTTACCAAAACCATGGTTGATAGGATGGCAATTGTTGCCAAGCCCACCGCATTTTTCTTCATGCGGAAAATCAGGTTGGAAACGGAAATCATGTTATTAGGTTGGTAATAATAGGACTTCCTTTTTTTCAAAAATTGTAGAAAGACTGTAATTCCAGCATTAAAGAGTAGATAGGTGCCTAGAATCACAAAGAGCACTGCGACAAAGAATGTAAAGACTGCTGACAAGGGATTGGTCACTCCTAGTGCAAGGAAATAACCGTATGCCAAGGCTGCAAGCCCCAGTAGTGTCTGCAGGAATAAAAAGCGACTTTTCTTTTCTCCGCTATTCTTCTCTTTGACCAATTGCAACGCATCAAGCTTTCTCAGACGCAGACCATTGCTAATCATCAAGCAGAAAAAGACAAAGGCATAGAAAACAGCAACCGCGATAACGACAGCAGGCTGAAAAGTTGACACCAAGACGACCTTTATCGCCATGATTTTTAGCAAGAGAGCATAGATCAACTGGTCAAATAAGAGCCCAATCCCTAGTCCAAGGATAAGGGTGACCAGACCAAATACTAGTAATTCAATTACCACCATGACAAAGAGGTGGAATTTATTGAGCCCTAGCACACTGTAGAGGCCCAGCTCTTTGGAGCGATTCTTGAAAACAAAGCTATTAGCATAAAAGACGATAATGCTGGTCGTGATGCTGACAATCACCATCCCAAAAGATAGCACCATAGAAACGGCGCTTGCCCCCGTCATTTTTACTAAATTAGGATTAAAGGTCAGGGAGAAAAAGATGTAGGAGATGGCGATAGCCAGACAAGTCGCCAGAGCGAAAGGATAATAAAGCTTACGATTTTTGATTAAGTTAGAAAGCGCAAGCTTACTAGTTAATCTAAGCATGAGCTTCCACCTCACTTGCCATAACCGTCAGAGTATCGGAAATCTCTTGGAACATCTGCCGCTCGGTCTTGTTGCCGCGGAAGATTTGATTGTAGAGAATCCCATCCTTGATAAAGAGCACCCGCTTGGCCCGACTAGCTGCCGAAGTCGAGTGGGTTACCATGAGAATGGTTTGGCCGCGATCATTGATGTCGTCAAAGACATCCAAGAGAGCCGCCGAAGACTTAGAATCCAGCGCTCCTGTTGGCTCATCCGCCAACAAGATCTCAGGCTCAGTGATAATAGCGCGGGCTACCGCCACCCGCTGCTTTTGACCACCAGAAATTTCATATGGAAACTTCTCTTGGAGTTTATTTATCCCCAGTTCGTTGCAGGTCGTAACTAGCTTTTGCATCATTTCGGTAATAGGACGACGAGAGAGCACCAAAGGCAGCAGGATATTATCCTTGACCGATAAGGTATCCAGCAAGTTAAAATCTTGAAAGACAAAGCCTAATTTTTCTCGGCGGAAGCTGGAAGCCTGGCTGTTTTTGATGGTTGCTGTGTCAGTTCCGTTAAGAAAGACGCGGCCCTCAGTTGGCTTGTCCAGCATGGCTAGGATGTTGAGCAGGGTAGATTTCCCAGAACCTGATTCCCCCATGATGGCGACATATTCGCCTTTCTCCACTGTAAAGTGAATGTCCTTTAGCGCCTCTACTTGGCTGCCCTGAAAGCGAGTTTTATAAATCTTTTTCACGTGTTGTACATCTAATAATGTCATACTTGAACCTCTTTTTTTATTTATATGTAAAATGGTTATTTAGCTTAGCTTTCAATGCTTTATTAGCTGGCTCTGCTCCAAGATTACCTGAGCCACTGCCCCTACTGAAAGCAAACTAAAAACGATACTATTATCATACCGAAAAGCCCGATAAGTTTCCATAAGCTAATCTTTCATTTTGGACGCTAATCTTACATTTTTGTCACTTAGCGATTTTCCCGTTATGGAAAAACCTGATGTTCATTAGAGAGAGCAGGCTGTATGATTTGGGCTGCTTTCCCAGTTTGCCTCTTTAAACTTTCAGTTACATTTGGGCAAAAAGGCGGTAGGACTGGGAAAAAAGGCCTAGCCTCTCAATTGTCTTTGGATTGTCGAGCAAGACGCAGTGGTTGAGTGGGCTCTACTACGCTGATTTCATCAGCTTTTACAGCCCTACTCAACTGTGCGGAGGTGGGACGACGAAATCGAATTCTAACGAATGACCGATTTCTGTCCCACTCTCCAGCCCCTTCACTGCATCTGCTTCTTAATGACTATATTGTAGCCAGAAATAATACTGGCTTGATGCACAACCCAGTCTGGTTTTTTCGATTTCTTCTTTGGAAATCTTTTGCGCCATTTGTGTTTTTTGTTTATGGTTGAAGAGATTTGTTTTCATAGTGGGCCTCCTTTTATTTGGATATTATTTGTGATTTGTTTTTCCTTACATCTATATGATATAAAATTCCCCGTCCCGCTACCATCGAATAACCTTTCATTTTAGGATTTAAACTTACATTTTTGTCATCTTAAACAGAAAGTTTGACGATTGATAGTTCAGTTGCTCTATTTTCTACAATTCCCCAGAAAAAAACAGCAAAAGAGGCTGGGACAAAAGTCCTAGCCTCTCAATTGTCTTTGGATTGTCGAGCAAGACGCAGTGGTTGAGTGGGCTCTACTACGCTGATTTCATCAGCTTTTACAGCCCTACTCAACTGTGCGGAGGTGGGACGACGAAATCGAATTCTAACGAATTCCCGATTTCTGTCCCACTCTCTTCATTCGACAGCTTTAGTTGTCAAGATTAATCTTCTACGAGACTTAATCTTCTTTTTTCTTTAGTTTTGCTACAAGACTAGCTACTAAGCTTAACAATCCCATTCCTGCCAGTGCTGCTAGCTGTGCAGAACGGTTTCCTGTGTTTGGCAAACGACCACTGTCTGTTTGACTTACTTTTCTAGCTTCCAAGTTTGTTTCTTTAGCCTTTGGCTCTTCCTCAGCTTTTGCTGGTGCTTGAGCAGGTCTTTCTGCAGCTGGCTGAGTCGGACTTTGACCTTTCTCAACTTCTACAATCCGAGTTTCGCCCTTACCAGTCTCTTCCGGTTTTTGAAGAGTCACATGATGATGTTCAGGTGATGGCTGAGAATCTTCTTTCTTCGTTCCGACCAGTACGATTCGATCTGTCGGAGCTTGGAGAACTTCTCGTAGCTTTTCTTCTCGCTTACCATCTGGATAAACTTCTGTGAGAACTCGTTCCTGACCATTTTGGCCTTCTTGAACTACACGACTTTCTCCTCGTTTGAGCGTCGGATCCTCTTTTTCAACTGTTTGGAAGTTGAGCTCTTGTTCGAGAACCTCTAGACTTGGAAGTTCCTCTTGAACAGCAGCTGCAGTTTTCCCAGTCACTGGTTTTTCCTTGGTCAATTGGATGCGGTATTCCTTAACCTGCTTACCATTTTCTGAAACAAGGCGCACCAAGACTGGCAAATGATCATCTCCACTATCCACAACCGTTGAAGCTACTTGGTCGCTCTCTGCTACTGTAATCTTCGGACGTTGACCAGTATAGGTCACTTGGTAATTCTGACGCTCTTGAGAGAAGTCTAGCAGTTCTTTTCCATCTACCAAAATCTTAGAATTTGTACTTTCCTTAGCCAATTCGCTTGGTGCCAAGAAGGTCATTTCCGTCAGAGCAACTCCATTCTTGTCATTTTTTCTTTCCATTCGCCATCTCATCGCTTTCGACTTGACAGCCTTAAAGCTTGCTGTAAGTTCCGTGCCTGCCTGGATTTCCTGGTTGATGTTATATGGAACAGCCTCCCAGTTGTCAGGGTTGTTAAACGGATGATTCGGCTCGTAGGCTTGGTAGTTTGAGTAATAGACAGGAGCATCAAAATCCGGTCCAACATAGCGCTCTAAAACAAGCTTAGATGGTGCATCTGTTCCGCTATCGGCAAAGAAGCGCAGTTTGGCTTGAACGACCGTCCGCTCGACAATCTTGCCTTGGTTCTTGAAGATGACACCTACTGAGACTTCTGGATTCGCTGACGGAGTGGCAGACCAGTTGGTCCAACGACGACTGTCATCATGATCCCCATCATTGATATAGTCCACACGGTCATGAGAACCTGGGTCAATATCATTGGTTGCTGAAGCAAAGGCTTGATTGCCATTTTCATCATAATATGGATTGTCTGACACAGACGCGCCTTGCTTACCGGTCACTCGGACAGAGAGTTCGACAGGTAGGCCACTACCTAGCAGGCGACCTCGAACAGTAAATTCGCCAGCTTTTGCCAGATTTTCAGCTGGAACTGGCTCCCATTCAACAGTCAGGTCTTTGACTTCATAGTCTGATTTACCAGTGAAGTAAACAGGAACTTTGTTTGGCAAGTCTAGGCTTTGACCTAGGTGAAGCAAGCGAGACTGTTTCACCGCTGCTAATGGCTTGCGAGCCAGCAAGTCTTTATCATTTGTAAAGTGGAGGCGGTATTCCCCGAGGATATCCCCATTTTCTGCTTTCACGACAACACGGACAGGATCTCCCTCATGGACACCTGGCACGACTGTTGCCAGACCATTATTGCTGACACTAGCAGTTACTGCTGGTACTTGCCCGTCGTTAGCTGGGAGATAATAGTCAGTCAAGCTTGGGTTAAAGTTTGGCAAGTCTTGACCAGCCACTTGGATATGAGTTTCTGCCTCTTTCGCTGCCGCCACTTGTTTAGAGAAGATTTGGACTTCTGTGATCGAGGTTCCCCACTTGTCATCCGCTCTCATCATACGAATCCGAAGGGCATAAGTATCGACTTTATCAAAGTTAAAGTGATTCATTTCCCCAGCTTTGAGCTGATCTGGAGCTTTGAGGTTGGTCACTGGTTTCCAGTTGGCAGCATCGTTGAAGACATGCTCTTCGCTTTCGACAAAGCTAGGATTTTTAGGCGCGGTCGGCACGGCCTTGCCAGCATAATACTCGATCACGTAGGATTTCGGAGCACCAACTCCGTGATCTTCGTGGAAGGCTACGTTCAGATTGTCTACTGCCCGCTTAGTCATAATACCAGAATCTCCAAAGAGAACGCCCACTGAAGCCTCATCTTGACGGTTCCAGTTTGTCCAACGATTGGCTGGTTGGTCATTGTAAGAAATCACCTTATCATTGACATAAGATACTAGGTCACTTGGATTGGAGTCCGAAGCAAAGGCCAGTGGCAATTCTGAGCCTGTCCATTGGTCCGAAATATTGGCTCCATTTTCAGTCTTAGCAGAGACACGGACATGGAGTTTGGTTGGCAACTGACTGCCTTCTACCTGACCAGTGACCGTGAAGACGCCTTCTTTTTGATATTGACTTGGCGAAATAGCGTCCCAAGTAACTTTTGCTGAGGAAACTTGGCCATTTGAATGGTAGGTCCGGACACTCTCTGGCAGGTGTGGTGCTTCCGCAAGTGGAGTTGTCACGCTGACTTCCTCTACTGCGACAATGCCTTCCACAGACACCTTGGCACGCGCTTCCTGCTCAATACCTTCAACTTTTCCGACCACTTCAAAAGTGTGGTAGCGATTAAGTTTTTCTTTTTCGACAGCCTGCCAAGTAACCTTATGAACTTTAGGGAAACCTTTGTCGTACTCAACCGTCACGGTTGTTGGCAGTTTTGGTTCTTGATGCAAGTCTGTTACCACATGGACTGGGCGGACTGCTTGAACCACTTTCTTCTCCGTATTGGCTTGAATCGCTAGTTCCACTTGCCCTTCAGCACCGTCATACTCTGCTTTCAGAGTCACATTTCCTGGCTTGTGCAGTTCTAAAGTTCCTTTACGAACGGCAACTTCTCCTTCACCTTTCGTAGAGAAGGCCACCTTATCAGCCTGTAAAACTGCCTGAGTGCCATCTTGATAGTGAGCCAAAACAGTTAATTGGACAGTCTGGTCTTCTTTGAGACCGTCAGCTTGCTCAACTTGGAGACTCAAATGGTCAATTTTCGGTGCTTCTTCTAGGAATTGCACTGCATAAGTTTGCAGGGCTCCACCATCTTTTGGCTGGACATAAATATTTGCGCGCATACCGTTTGAAGCACTAGCTTGAACCACTGTCACATCCGCATTTTCAGCTGTAGCCGCCACTGAAGGGAGTTGCGCTCCATAGGCAAGGCTTTGATAATGGACTGGTTTTTGACTAGTCAGGTCCGATACTGCCTCACCACCCACAGTCACTAGTGGCGTCACAGGTCCAGCTGCTTGCCCTTCTTCAACGAGCAAGGTAGCAGAAATGGTATCGCCTGCTAGATGACCTGTCATTGGAATACGAGAACCTGCCACAGACAATTTAGCTTGATCTTCTGGCGCGATTTCCCATCTATCTACATCATAATGTTCGACACTGCCGTCAGTTAGAGCAAGAGGGATCGACTTGTCTACACTGTTCAAGTCCGTTCCAGGAGCTACTCGTTTGATGACTGGCAATTCTCTTTCAACAGCTAAAACTTCCACTCGTGCTTCTACTTGGCGGCCGTCTGCCTCTCCTTTGACGGTTACAATACCTGAATGGCTAACGTCTGCTTGTGACCAAGTCACAGGGCGTTCCGCACGACTACCGTCACTGTAAACAAAAGGAACTGTCGCGGGCAAGCTTGGAGCTTGTCCCAAAACTGTACGAACGTTTGGCACTTCTGTACCTAAAACGGTCTTTTCTTTCTGCTCATCTTTGCCAGTAAAGACCGTTACTTGGTCTGATTTTAATAAACCAGAATGGGCAGTCAGCGTGAATTTACCGGCTTGGTCTGTTGATTTGACAATGGAAACTCCCTTACCGTTAAAGGCTTTGCGAATCCAAGAACCGTCTGCTTGTTCCTTGTAACGTTCACGACTGGCTTGCTCACCATTGTCTACACCGACAAGCTGGCCTTGTCCATGCAACTGGAAGCGAACCAGGTTATTGGCCGTTGGCACGACATTGCCGTTACGATCGACGATTTCATAGTAGATATAGGTCAAGTCTTTTCCATCTGCTGCGATAGCGTGCTCTTCCTTGACCAAGCGCACTCCTGCTGGCTGACCTGCTGTGACAATCTTGTCGCGGGCGATTTCTTTACCTTGCTCGTCACGAGCTACAGCTTCCAAAGTGCCTGGCTGATAAGCCACTTTCCACTCAAGGTAGAGTTCTTGAGGATTTGCTCCTTCTTGGTAGCTGCGGCCATCGCTGGTTTCTTTTTTATTAAATTTCTTAACTCCCAAAGATTGGTTGTTCAAGTACAATTCGACGCTAGCAGCGTTGGAGTATGCACGGACTGGTATTTTATTTTCAGCATCTGCAACATTGTCTGCCAAGTCTTGATCTTCCCAGTTCCAGTGAGGAAGCAGGTGAACCATCGGTTTCTTCTTAGCTGAAACCCACTGACTTTGGTAAAGATAATAGTCATTTTTCGGAATACCCGCCGTGTCCACTATTCCGAAATAAGAGCTCTTTACAGGTGTGCTGTTTTGGTTGTGCCAAGGAGTTGGCTCGCCGATATAGTCTGTACCTGTCCAAATAAATTGTCCTGCGTAGCCCGCATTGTCTCGGTCAAAGGTCCAAGAAGCAGTTGCCGTTTTACCCCAGCCAACACGGTCATTTCCATAGTCAGACTGCTCATAGTTGCGCCAAGATTGATTGCTTCCAACCCATTCTTGCTCTGGATGGAAATAGCTGCCACGCGTACGAGTAGCTGAAGATGTTTCAGAACCATAAATCAGCCAGTTTGGATGTTTGGCACGTAAGGCTTTGTAATTATCTTCTGAGTAGTTAAAGCCAACTGCATCCAATTCATCTGCGATCTTTTCATGACCACCGCTACCATCACCAAAGCGGAATTTGTCAGCTCCCATCGTGACATAGCGGGTCTTATCAACTGACTTGATGACCTTGACTAAGCGTTTAACAGTCGCTAACGAATGAGCATCGCCATTAGCCTCACCGATTTCATTTCCGATTGACCACATAACGATAGCAGGATTATTTTTGCCTCTTTCAACCATGGTCCGCAGGTCATAATCAGACCATTTTTCACCCTTTTTAGCTTCTGGGTGAGTCGCATCTTTTTCAAAGAAACGACCGTAATCATAAGGCTTCTTGCCTCCATACCAAGTGTCAAAAGCCTCTTCTTGGACCATCAGACCAAGCTCCGCCGCAATCTGCAAAGTCTGCTCACTGGCAGGATTGTGGGTCGTACGAATGGAGTTGACGCCCATTTCCTTCATTTGCTTGAGGCGACGGTACTCTGCCTTATAGTTTTCCTCTGCTCCTAGAGCCCCATGGTCATGGTGCAAGGATACTCCGTGGAACTTGACCTTCTGGCCATTAAGAGAGAAGCCTTCGTTTGGAGTCCAGTTGTAATAACGATAGCCAAACAAGTCTTTCTTAGCATCAACTAGCTGACCATCACGATAGACCCGTGTTACCAACTCATACAAGGCAGGCTTGTCATTAAACACAGTCCACAGTTCCGGCTTTTCTACTTCTAAACTTGCTTGAATGGTACTGCTCTCGTGGGCTTTTATTTTTTGGCTAGCAGTGCGGATGAGGTCTGTGACTGCCTCACCACCACGTCTGATAATCTGATATTCTGCTGTGATTTCGTGGTCTTTATCGTCTGTGTTGACAATCTTACTGGTCACATGAGTTGCAACCTTACCGTCTTGTTGTTTCTCAAGCTCTGGCGTTAAGATAGTCGTACCATTTTTCTCAACATGAACCTTATCTGTCACTCGTAAACTCACATCACGGTAGATCCCGCTTCCTGAATACCAACGGCTGCTTGGTTGCTTGTTGACAACGTGCACAGCGATGACATTTTCCCGACCATCCTTGTGGAGGTATTTAGTAATATCGTATGAAAATTGATTGTAGCCATTAGGATAATGCCCGACCAGCTGGCCATTGACAAAGACTTGCGAATCCATATAGACACCATCAAATGTGAGACGAACATTTTTATCAAGGTCTTTTTCGTCTAATTTCAGAGGCTTACGATACCAAGCATCTCCACCATTGAGCTGGCCACCTTCATTCTGTGCAGGCGACTCATGGTCAAAATCAAAGTGGATACTCCAGTCATGAGGCAGATCCAATTTTTTCCATGATGTGACATCCGTCTCAGCTTGGACAGCTTCCTTAGCATTAGCATTTAATTTAAAGTGCCAATTCTGATTAAAATTCACTTTTCTGTCTTCGATCATTTGGCTCACTTCTTCCTTGGTCGCAGATTTTATCTCAGGCTGCGCAGCTTTTTCTTGAGTAGCTTCTTGTGCATTCTCTTTTACTCCATTTTGAGATGTTGTTGAAACTTCCTCCACCGCTTTAGAAAGCTGAGGACTTTCTTCTTTTTTCTCCTCCTGAGAATGCACAACAGGCTCAGCTGCCTGATGTGTCACTGCTTCAGCAGTCACTTCTTCCTCAACGGGCTTTTCCTCCGTGGGCTTTTCTGCAGCAATCAACGCAGTTGTCTCCTCGGCATAAACTGGACTTGCTCCCGCCACACTTGCTCCAAATAAGAGGAAGCACGTCCCAATCACTATCGAGCAAACGCCAATAGAAAACTTCCTTATGCTATAAATTCTCTTTCGATTCCAATGATCCTTTCCCATAGGATCCTCCTCCTTTTTCTTTTAGTAACCGCTTCCATTCTTAAGAAAACGTTTTACTTTTTATAATCGTTTCCCTCCTATTTTATAAAACAAGATAGCTTATCTCAATAAACTAAGAAGCTTTTTTATATTTTTGAGCGTTTTTCCTAAAATTAGGAGAAAACAAACTTTATCGAACATTCCTATAAAAAGGATGAGTGATTATCACCCATCCTTTCCTTATAGATTTATCATATAAATAATCTGTTCTTAGAGTTTAGCCAAGTATTCCTGCACAAGTTTGATGTCGTCTTCCTTGCCACCTCGGTCAATATCGCAGATGTGCGGCAGCCCATATTTTTCGATAATCAAAGGTGTCGCCCCGCAGAAGGTCCGTCCATGCTTCACCGAATCTCCATTATTGACAAAACCCTTAATCAAGCTTGAATGTTTCTTAATAAAGCGCTTAGTGGACCAGGGAATTTTCCCAGCCCCAGCATTTCGCGTAATGAGAATGCAAGGCTCTTCCAACTTTTCCTTGATAGTTTGTGTCGGATGACCCAGTGATTCTGCAAATTGCTTCCCAACACCCGTTACTGAATCATAAACTATAATCATTTCCTCTACCTACTTTCTCAATAAAAGCACTGCCAGAAAAGCAGCAAATCCTATAACCGCCACATCCGATAGCAGTTGTAAGAGAAATGCTAAATCAGGCATACTGTGAATATAGAGCAAGATACTGATCGTCGTCAAGGCCAAGACCACCAGCTTGACAGCTACTGCTACACCTGGCATCACAAGCAATCCAATCAAGGTACAAATAAGGCCACCAATCAGAAATGACTGAAAGCCCAAGCTTAGGCCAAAGCCAAATTCCACCCCGCCATAACCAAGGGTCAAAAAACCAATCGCAACTAGGCAAACTCCCAAAATAGTCCTTCCACTCAACAGCATTCCACCTTGTTTCATCATTATTTCCTCACTTTCTAACTTGAATGAATACTTTCAAAAGTTCATTCATATCTTCTTAAAAAAATATTTTCCTCTAATTTTCTTTCTCCATCGCTCTATATCACACAAATCCACCTCCTTGCTTGAATGAATTCTTTTATAAATTCATTCACATCATCTTCCGATAAAAGGAAATTCTTATTTAGCAAAAATTCCCTTTAAAAAATATTTCACCAATGTCTCGATAGTCTCAAAATAACCTGGAAAATCCTGCTCTGTCACATGCATATCAATGTAGTAGATCAAATCGTAAGCCTTCATGAGTTGAGCGACTTCCTCTTGTGAAAAGCCCTTCTCCTGCAAACGCTGGCTGAAAGTCCGAATCAGAAACTGGTGAAAAGCATTGGCCGCGCGGCCAGCATCCTGATTGTAATAGTCGTGCAAGATCTGAGAAATGCCCGGCTTGCTCCACTCAGCCAAAATTTTATTAGGCGAAATCAATTCAAAAGTGACTGCAAAAAGCTGCTCAACGACTGCCTCTGGCTCACCCTGCCAATCCACGCGCTGCATGGTTTCCTCACGTATCCGATTATTTTCAGCTATATAGACCTCTAAAAAAATAGCTTCCTTGGACTCATAATACTTATAAAAGGAGCCAACTGCCATACGGGCACGCTTGGTAATATCTGAAATATTCGTCTTTTTATAGCCCTTCTCAGCAAAGACCTGCCTAGCCTCAGCCAATAATTCAGCTTTTTTGTCCATGACCTTCTCCTTTTATGAATGAATTAAATTTTCTATTCATTCAAATTATAACACTTTAAAAATCTTTGTCAAGAAAAACGGAAATCGTACTTTAAAAGGAAGACGGCAGTTTGAGACAATAGCTCCTTTGTTAAATAAAAAACAAACAAGTTCTCAAAAAAACTTGCTTGCGTCTTGGATACATTAGTGTTTTCTACGATTTTTCAAGGCCTCGTTGATTTTCTTGGTTTTAATCATCGAATCAATAGTGACAAGAAACCAAACCAAGAGGTAAATCAAAACAAAACTTAGCCAGAAGAACCAGCCAAAAAGCATATTACCCCAGCCATTGCAGATCACAGCTAGACAAACGATGGTCGCTGTCACTACAAAGTGGCAGAAAAGTAGGAAAGGAAATGGAAAGCGATCTGTCGCATCAAAGATATAGCTTGCTACTCCGATTAAGGCGCTGACAAGGAGAACACTGAGAATTGAGCTAGGAGTCAACAAAAATGTTTTTCCTGAGAACAGGCCTACCAGCAGAAAGACCAAACTACCTGTTCTCAGACCATCCTGCATACCGATCAGAATTTTTTTAAAGGTCATGATTTTCCTCCTAAATTCCCAAATAGTCCATAAGCAGCTTGACATAGCGGCGACTGACATCGGTTTTGAGCTGATTGGTTAGCTTAGCAGTCATGTTGCCCGAAAAGCTATCCGACAAGGATTCCAGATGATCTATGTTAATGACTGCATGCCGCGACACCTGAATGAAATTGCGACTATTGAGACGATTTTGAAAACGAGTCAGCGTTTCTGTCGTTGTATAAACGCCCTCGGTGCTATAAATCATCAAGGTTGTCTGATTGATATCGGCCAGGATAATATCTTCCGTCTTGAGCATGACCAGCTTATCATCCGACTTAATAGGCAGCAGCCTTATAGTGTTCCAGATAGTCTAGGACGGTCTTGGCCTCGCCAGCCAACTGATCCGCTTTCACGACGACCAGCGGGTCTTGGGAAGAAATCTGAGCATCTTCTTCAAATCTTGTCTGCAAACCTAGGCCTCCTACTTTCTTTACTTGAAGCTCATCCGTCGATTCAGCAGCCAATTTTGACCTAGCCAGAACAGGGCTGCTACCGTGAGCACTACTCCAACTATATAGTATGTTTCTTGGCTTGTCAAGAGCTTTTGCCATTCGATACGGATACCTAGGAGCTTCTCAAAGTCTTGCTGGAGCTGACCCTGACCAGCAAAAACTTCTGTCAGAGAATCCTTCATCAGGACTTGTCTGAAGAGGGAAGCCATGTAGGTTGAGGGAGTCAGTTTCATGAGATTTTGGGCAAGGCTGGGCAGAGTCCCAATCGGAATATAGGTTCCCACTAGAAAACCAGAAGCTGCACCAATGACTGTCGCGTATTGTCCCAAGGAATTCACCGATTTGAAATAAGGAACAACTAGCGCATTGAGGAGACTTGCCAGCAAGCTATTGAGCATCATGAGGCCGACCAGCTGGGGAAGAAGCCCCCAGTCAAAGGAAATCTTGTCTGCTAGAATAAAGTAGGTCAGCATGACAGCAAACATGAAGACTTGCATGACAAAACCAATCACAAGGGCACTGATTAAGTAGCTAAACCTCAAGCCCCATTGCCCCAAATCTGTGATAAAGAGGTCGGCAGTCACCTTTCTTTCTCGATCTTCAGTTTGTTGTGAAAAAGCTGATAGGGTGGTTGTCAAGGCGGTGACAGCCAGCGTTCCGCTAATCAACCAAAAGTCGAGCAGTTCCGCCGCATGGCTACTGTCTGACCAAGAGCCTTTCATGTTGTTCTTTAGGAAAACCAGATATAAAACAAAGGGAATAATAGCTCCAAAGAGAGAGAGAACCACCCCACTATGATTGCGAAAATAAAGTAAAAAATTTCGTTTGATCAACATTAACATTTAACGTACCTCTCTTCCTGTCAGAGCCATAAAGGCATCATCCATGGTTCCGGTTTGGAATTCAAATTGTTCAATATAGGAGCCAAGCTGGCTCAGCAACATCAGCGCTTCTTGGGTCGTCTCTGGATAAAAGAAAAACTCATTTTCCTTGCCTTGCTCCCATTCGCAGCGAGTCTGCAAAGCAACCTTCAAGCCCTCTGAATCTGAGGTCAGAATCCGCAAAACATTGCGGGCATAGCGCTCCTTGATCTGGTCAGCAGAGCCTTGCGCAATGACTTGACCATGGTCTACGATATAGATCTTATCCGCATCGTCGGCTTCATTGAGATAGTGGGTGGTCAAAACTACGGTCATCTTTTCCTTCTGCTGCAGGTCTTTAAGCAGCTTCCAGATACTTTCTCTAGTCTGGATATCCAGGCCTGTCGTCGGCTCATCTAGAAAAAGTAAGTCGGGACTATTGAGCAGCGCACGGGCAATGTCCACCCGACGCTTTTGTCCACCAGAAAGGGTCCCGTAGCGTTGTTTGGCAAAGCTAGCCAGTCCTAGTTGCTCGATCAATTGCTCAATCTTACCAGTTTCCACCTGCTTGTACTGCTTAGCACGGATTCGCAGATTTTCAACTACTGTCAAATTGGCATCTAGCACACTATTTTGAAAGACTACGCCCAGCTTGGTTTGTTCTGCATAAATGATTTGTCCTGATGTCGGCTGCAAAAGTCCAATCAGAATCTGAATCGTTGTCGACTTGCCTGCTCCATTAGGGCCTAGAATGGCTGTGAAACTGCCTGACTCAATTTCTAAATTCAGGCCATTTACTGCTACCTTGTCTCCATAAACTTTGGTCAGATTTTTTACTTGGACTAACATGTTCTTTTCTCCTGTCTTAACTTCTGAGACTATGATAGCAAGTCTTTTTTGAAAAATCTCGGCTTTTTGGACAAGCGGTAAAATGAGGGAGATGAGAGGTAAAAATCCAGACATTAAAAAATCCCCGACCAGAGGTCAGGGATTTGCCCTTAGCGAGCGACAATCTTGCGGTAACTGCGAGAAGTTAGTAAGAATACTAAAATATAGGTCAGGAGGAAGACGCCGCAAGTTGCAAGTGTTGTCTGGATTAAGAGAGGAAGATTGGTCACTCCCAATAGAGCAACAATCAAGCGCAACATATGAAAGACAGCTACTATATGTAGAAAAGCAAAGATGAGAGGTAGGAAGAAAACAGTCAAAATCTGCTTGCGAATGGTGCTTCTAGTCTGCTTTTCATCTAAACCAACTTTTTGCAAGATGATAAAGCCATCACGGTCTTCATAGCCTTCAGAGATTTGCTTGTAGTAAATCACAAGAACAGCTCCTAGAAGGAAGATAACTGATAGGAAGACTCCGATGAAGAGCAAGGTTCCAGTAAGTTCCTGATAGCTCTTTTCTGCGCTATGACGATCACTAGCCATTGCGTAGCTACCATCTTGGGCCTGTTCCTGATCCAAAGTGTCCCTCAGTCCCAGCTGGACTTGCTCGACAAATGTCTTACTACCCTTAGTCTCCGAAGCAACTCCAATGTAGTAATAGTGTGCAACATTAAGCCCTACTTCTTTACTATCATTGACCACCATATAGAGGCCCTGTTCCATGGCCACGTCGTTTGGATTAGGGATTTCCCCATGCGTGAAATTCGACGGTAAAAGCTGCTTAATCTTCCAGTCTTTACCATTTACTCGGAGAGGTTTATCCTTATTTAAGGAAACATTTTTTCCATAGACAAGAGTTTCATCATCTGCCAAGTCTATCTTTTTCCCTGTCATTTTTTCATAATCCTGACGATTGATAACTGTAATCGTGCCAGCAGACTTGGTCAAGATACTTGGATCCGAATCCAGCTCGCTTTGCGCTGGAACCGTGATATCATTTCCAGCTAGTTTCATGATGAAGGCTGATTGATAGAGATAGGTAGTATATCTTGGCTTCTTCAGGCCTGTGTCCTGAGCGACCTGCTGAACCTTATCCAACAGAGCTTCCGTCTGATCGGTCGATTTTGGCAAGACGACGCTAACATTGTAATCCTTTGGATGCAAGGTAGTAATATAATCCTGACCTCCAACATAGATATTGATTGTACCAACCAGAGTCACTAGGAGCATGGTAGATAGAATGGAGATGGTTGCCAATCCTGCCGCATTCTTACGCATCCGCGAGATGAGATTGGAAACAGAAATGAAATTCTGCGTTTTGTAGTAGTAGCCTTTGCGCTTTTTGAGAAATTGCAATAGTGTAATCGAACCGGCATTAAAAAGCAGATAGGTTGCTAGGATAACCATGATCACAGCTACAAAGAAATTGCCGATAGCAGCGACAGGTTTGGTAACGGTCAAAGCCATGTAATAAGCCACTCCCATGAGCAAGAGCCCCAGCAAGGTTTGCACCCAAAGGAAGCGTCCCTTCTTCTCGCCTGCTTTCTTTTCTTTCATTAGGTTAAGAGAGCTATAGCGTAGAAGGCGGGTCGAGTTGAGCAACAAAATCACCGCAAAAGCGACACCCAGACTGGCCAGAGTCATCCAAACATTCTGCCATTGGAAGGTCGAGGCAAGAACGGCCGGCATTCCCATCAATTTCAAAAGAACGGCGTAGAGCATCTTATCTAAAGCTAGACCAGACAAGATACCTAGACCAACTGTAGCTAGATAAAAGACACAGAGTTCAAAGAAGGTCATAAGCAGCAGGTGACGCTTTTCCATCCCCAGCACGCTATAAACACCGAGCTCCCGCGAACGGTTCTTCATGACAAAGCTATTGGCATAGGTGATAAGGATGAGCACCGCAATCTGAATGACCTGGATACCAAATTGCAAGGTCATGCGAGCTGCTGTACCACCATAAGAGGTCTCCATATTTGGACTGTGAGCCAGTGAGACAAAACTATACAGAATCGCTGTCGCCAGTACCGTCGCCAAGGCAAATGGATAATACAAACTGCGATTTTTGATCAGATTTGATAAAGCCAGTTTACTCGTTAGTTTGAACATAATCGCCCACCTCACTTGCCATGACCGTCAATGTATCGGAAATTTCTTGGAACATCTGCCGCTCGGTCTTGTTGCCGCGAAAGATTTGGTTATAAAGAATCCCGTCCTTGATAAAGAGCACCCGCTTGGCCCGACTGGCTGCCGAGGTCGAGTGGGTCACCATGAGAATAGTCTGGCCGCGGTCGTTGATGTCGTCAAAGACATCTAAAAGAGCAGCCGAAGACTTAGAATCCAAGGCTCCCGTCGGCTCGTCCGCCAGCAAAATCTCAGGCTCTGTGATGATGGCGCGGGCTACTGCCACCCGTTGCTTCTGACCACCGGAAATTTCATAAGGGAACTTCTCTTGGAGTTTGTTAATTCCCAGCTCGTTGCAAGTCGTGACCAGCTTTTGCATCATCTCGGTAATGGGACGACGAGAGAGGACTAGCGGCAGCAGGATATTATCCTTAACCGATAATGTATCCAGCAGGTTGAAATCTTGAAAGACAAAGCCTAATTTCTCCCGGCGGAAGCTGGAAGCTTGGCTGTTTTTGATGGTTGCCGTGTCAGTTCCGTTGAGAAAGACGCGGCCCTCAGTCGGCTTGTCCAGCATAGCTAGGATATTGAGCAGGGTGGATTTCCCAGAGCCTGATTCCCCCATGATGGCGACATATTCGCCTTTTTCTACCGTAAAGTGAATGTCCTTCAGCGCCTCTACTTGGCTACCCTGAAAACGGGTTTTATAAATCTTTTTCACGTGTTGTACGTCTAATAATGTCATCATTTTCTCCTTTTTCTATAATTCCATTTTAATACAGAAACAGCTTTATTTCCATATTTTACTAATTTTTAAATGCCGAAATTTTTATCTCTGCACCAGATAAGCGATCAGTGCGATGATCCAGAGATGGGCTGGGTAAAAGATATAAAAGAAATACTTGCCCCACTTGCCATTGTAGCCTCGCTCGCCATTGTAGAGATGGAGGAAGGGCAAGACGGTAATAAAGGCCCAGTCTGAATTGTAGAGCATCATCGAAATGGTGGCTCCCATGGTTGGGTAGATTTCAATGCTCAGACAGAAGAGTAGAAAAGCCAAGACCATGTAAGAAAGAGTTCTGAGGGCAGGCTGATTGCGGAAGATATAGCTAATCAGCATCAAAGGAATAATGGTCAGGCCACCTTCTGTCAAAAAAACTCCTGCCAAACCAATTAAAACTGCCGCTCCAATCCGCAAATAGCGCTTCTCATCCATAACCTCTTCACCATTTTTGGAAAAACCAAATACTAGATTGAGCACTAGAACGCCACAG
The DNA here is from genome assembly GCF_938020365.1 of uncultured Streptococcus sp. GTDB lineage: Bacteria > Bacillota > Bacilli > Lactobacillales > Streptococcaceae > Streptococcus. The sequence continues at coordinate 54,223 of NZ_CALIIB010000107.1, forward strand.
GCTAGACTGAGAAAGATATTATTCTCAAGATGAATTCCCTTGCTATGAAAGAGCATGGTCAGGATGCTATTGCCCAGCTGCATGATAGCCGCCCAGATAAATAAGCGTGCATTGTAGGCCAAGCGGTTGCGCGTATGCAGAAAGCCTTCTACTGCGCTAAAGGCAAACCAAGCACCTACACAGCGGGTTAGCAGGTGGAAAATCCCGTCCCAGCCTGTTGGTAACAGCCCCGGAATCTTATCAATATGATCAAAAATCATTAAAAAGGCCATGAAGAACTTGAGTTGGAAAGCATTTAATCCCCTTGTTTTCATTTCGTATCTCCTTGTCTTCTTTATACATCTATCTTACAAAAAAAGAAAGGTCGGTACCATAACCTAACCTTTCAATTTCACTTGCCAATCTTACAAACTTGTAAGAATGCCCTATTCAAATATCATTTTCTTCTCAGAAAAGTTAATCATGACAGTCGTTCCCTGTCCTACCTGCGAAGCGATGCTAATCTGGTGCCCCAGTTCATCTGCGATTTTCTTGGACAGATAAAGCCCCAAGCCAGACGATTGCTGGGTCAAACGACCATTATAGCCTGAAAATCCTCGCTCGAAAACCCGCAGCAAATCCGCATCCTGAATCCCCAGACCGCTGTCTTTGATATAAAGCGTATCCTCCTGAAAATAAATTTCAATTCCGCCTTGACTGGTGTATTTCAGACTATTTGACAGCACTTGCTCCAAAATCACGACGAACCATTTCTTATCCGTGATGATGGTTCGGTCCAGATCATGCAGACTGAGGCTCAGCCCCTTTTGGATAAAGAAAATCGCGTACTTCTTGACAATCTCCTTGACCAAGTCTTCAGCATTTTCCTTTTTCAAGACCAAATCCTCGTGGAAACTCTCCAAACGAAGATACTGCAAGACGATATTGACATAGGACTCAATCTTAAAGAGTTCTTGCTCCAGCTGGTTCTTGACCTTCTTGTCCTCAATCTCTCCGACCAGCAAGGAACTAGCCGCAATAGGTGTCTTGATCTGATGGGCCCAGAGCGTATAATAGTCCATCAGGTCATTTAACTTCTCCCTCTCCTCAATTGCACGGTTCTTCTTATCCATTTCCAAAAGAGCCAGTTTCTCAAAAAGGAGAGCCTCTAAGGCTGTCTGAGCCCGACCAGAGGCATAAAAGAGCTGGTTGCGGTATTCCTTATAGGCGCTAGCTAGATCCATTCCCAAGAAAAAGCTAGCGAGGAGAAAGGCTAAGAGCAGCTGATACTCTAGCAGACTGCGCCCATCCTCAAAAATAAAGGCAAACATCCCCATAACCGAAAATATAACTAACAAGAGCGACAAAATAAAGCGACGGGAGTAGAGATGATGCTTCAAAAAGAAAAATTTATCCTGCATGTCCATTGGTCAAACCATATCCTATCCCTTTTTTCGTCTCAATAAAATGCTTCAGACCGTGCTCCTCCAGCTTCTTGCGCAGGCGGGCAACATTGACGGACAAGGTATTGTCATCGATAAAGAAATCGCTGTTCCAGAGCTCCTTCATCAAGTCATCACGCGCCACGATACTACCGGAATGCTCAAAGAGCACCCGCAAGATCTGAAATTCATTCTTGGTCAGCGTCACAAGCTCGCCCTCATAAACCAAATCCATGGATTTAAGGTTTAAAATCACGCCCTGATATTCCAAAAGGCTTTGATCCGTCCCGAACTCATACGAACGTCGCAGCAGGCCTTGAACCTTTGCCAGAAAGACATTATTGTCAAAAGGCTTGGTCACATAGTCATCTGCGCCCATATTGATGGCCATGACGATATCCATGGACTGGTCGCGCGAAGATAGAAACATAATCGGCACCGTCGAAATCTTCCGAATTTCCTGGCACCAATGGTAGCCGTTAAAGAGAGGCAGGCCAATATCCATCAGCACCAGCTGAGGCTCCTCCTTGACAAATGTTGTCAAAACCTGCATAAAATCCTCAATTGCCACAACCTGATAGCCCCATTGCTCCAGCATTTTTTTGATCATTTGACGGATGACCGCATCATCCTCGACCAGTAAAATCTTGTGCATTGCATTTCCTCACTCATTTTTCTTACTGCTATTATATCAAATTCTCCCTTAAATCACAGAGACTTTTTTAATTTGAAATTCATTTTGTTTTCAGAAAATTTCAAGAAATTATTCAAGAAGTGTTGACAAAGACAGAGTAAAAAGATAAAATAACACTACATTCAGAATTGTCTGAAAATTCATTTTTTATAATAAGGAGATTATTATGCTAGAACAAACTCAGACATCTACTTGGCAGTCTAAACTAAAAGCCCTTGGGCCTGGGATCCTCATGGCTTCTGCTGCTGTTGGTGGCTCTCACATTGTTTCCTCTGCCCAAGCAGGCGCCAAGTATGGCTGGGCTTTGATGGGACTGGTCATCTTGGCCAACCTCTTTAAATATCCCTTCTTCCGCTTCGGTGCTGAGTACACCTTAGAAACTGGTCACAGCTTGGTTGAAGGCTATGCCCAAAAAGGAAAAGTCTACTTAGGCATCTTCTTCGTTTTAAATGTATTCTCCGCCTTGGTCAATACAGCAGGGGTCGGGATTCTCTGTGCTGCCATTGTCGCCAGCGCCTTTCCAAATGCCCTTGGACTCAGCATTACTCAATGGTCTCTGATCCTCATCATCCTGATCTGGGCAATGCTACTCTTTGGTGGCTACAAGTTCCTTGATGGCCTTGCTAAATGGATCATGTCCGCTCTAACCTTTGCAACTGTTATTGCGGTTATCGTTGCTATTATCAAGCATCCTGAGTACGGAGCAGACTTCGTTGAAAAGACACCTTGGCAGATGGCTGCCTTACCTTTCATCGTTTCTCTCATGGGCTGGATGCCAGCTCCAATCGAGATTTCAGCAATCAACTCCCTCTGGACTGCTGAGAAAGGAAAATCTGTCAATATCTCTGTCACGGACGGACTTTTTGACTTTAACGTTGGCTATATCGGTACGGCCATTCTAGCCATCTTCTTCGTCGCTATGGGGGCTCTCGTCCAGTATCCAACTGGTCAGCCAGTTCAAGATGCTGGCGCTGCCTACATCCAGCAATTCGTTGGGATGTACGCATCTGTCCTTGGTGATTGGACACGGATTCTGATTACTTTCATTGCCTTTCTCTGTATCTTCGGTACCGTTATTACCGTAATCGATGGCTATTCTCGTGTAAACGCTGAATCCCTACGCCTCCTTCTCAACGAAAAGAAGACTTCTCAAAAAAATCTGCATATCTGGATGACAGCTACAGCCATTATCGGTGGCATTATCATCTACTTCTTCCAAGGTAGTGTAGCCCTCATGCTTCGTTTTGCTATGATTGCTTCCTTCCTGACTACTCCATTTTTTGCCCTCCTAAACTATCTCCTCGTTACAAGCGAGAATAAACATCTGAGCAAATGGCTAAAAGGTCTTTCCATCCTTGGTTTGATCTTCCTCTTTGGCTTCGCCTTATTCTTTATCTACGCCATCCTCATCGGTAAGGCTTACTAGATCAAAAGAGCTGGAAATTCTGAAGAATATCTTCAGGTTTCCGCTCTTTTCTTTTTTCCTTTCTGACAACCTGCCCCACTTATGCTATACTGGAAGAAGATAGAATATTGGAGATAAATATGGGAATAATTTTTGATTACCTAGACCAAGTAGCTTACGATAGTATCTACGAGACCCCCTTTAATGAACTGGATATGCTGATGCTGACGGAAATAACTTATCTGCCTTTTGACCAGATTGTATCTGATCAGATGTCCCCTGATTGTACTTGCCGCTTGTTTGAAGCTGCTGAAAAACTGCCCCAAGATTTGTCCATGTTGGTTACTAAAAATCGCTTGAAACTTTTAGAAAAGATAACTAGCTCAACTCGCTTCAAAAATATTAAGCTCATGGGCTATGTCAATGATATTGATCCTGATGTCCAAAAGCAGTTTGCAGCTATGATTTTCAAAATCAAGCCTGAGACCTATGTCCTGACCTTCCGCGGAACTGATGATTCCATTATTGGCTGGAAAGAGGACTTCCACATGACTTATATGGATCAGGTACCAGCTCAAAAAACGGCGGTCAATTATCTGCGAAAAGCCATGGATGCTCTGCCTGGTCAGTTCATCCTGACTGGTCACTCAAAGGGCGGAAATCTAGCCTCCTACGCTGCTAGTCAGATCGAGCCAGAATATCAAGAGCGGATTCAGATCATTTACAGCTATGATGCCCCTGGACTGAATCACTCGGTCATCACCAGTCAAGGCTACCAAACTATTTCAGACAAGATAAAGCGCTACATTCCGCAAGGCTCTATCGTCGGAATGATGCTCGAAACACCTAAGCAGGCTCAGATTGTCAAAAGTACAGCTATCGGCGGTCTGGCCCAGCACGATACCTTCACTTGGCAGATTGCTGACCATACTTTTATCCTGCTGGACAACCTCAATCCAGACAGCCTTCAAGTAGATAAAACTCTGAAAAACTGGGTAGATAGCGTTTCTGATGAGGAATTAAAAGACTTTTTCGATCTCTTTTTCGGCCTCATCCTGGATGCTGGTATCAGCTCTATCAATGACCTCACCAAGCTGGAAAATTTCAACAAAATCTTGGCTGTTTTTGAAAATGCCAATGCTCTCACAGATGAGGAGCGGGATATGCTGACGCGATTAGCCAAACTGCTGGTAGACATGCGCTACCAGTCTTGGAAGGACGACATGAACCTGCTGAAGCCTGCAGAAATCCAAAAAGAAATCCGAGAAAACATTTCTCAGTTGGTCAATCAGCTCCCTTTTGTCAATACTGAAAAGCCAAAGGAAGAGACCCCTGACACTACTGAAGAAGATACTTTGCTCTCTTAAATATGGGTATATCAAAGCCTAGCTAATTATAACCACCCGTCTATGAACCGCACCCCAAAAGTTAGATTTTTTATGTCTAACTTTTGGGGTGCGGTTCAGTAGGAGGGTATTTTTCTCGAACTTAGCGGTGCAAGATGGATTAATAGTCACATAAATATAAAAATTCGAGAGTAAAATTAATTTTTATTCTCGAATTTTATCTTACTGAAGGGCATTAGAAAAATTTTCCACAAACTCTTTTAAGTCATCTCTATAATTTTTCAAAAATTGAATCAAGTCTGATTTACCAACTATTTTCATATCTTTTATTTTATTGTATTGCTTTCTCTGCTCTTCAAAACCTTGTTCATACTGTTTTCTCATCATTTGAAATGTAGTCTCGTCATATAAAACAGTACCTTTGATAGCATTTTCATATTGAGCCATATAGTCATCTAAAATTTTTTGGTACATAGTCAAATAATCTCCATAGGTTTGAATTGACTCAATTGTCTCATCAGAGACATCTTGTGGTGAAAACACCTGATTTGACTCAGACGAACCATTTGTAGTAACTGATGATGGAGAGGTTAGAAGACCAGTTTCATTCTTATCGGGCAGTTTTACAGAAGAGATAATATTCTCAAATATTTTTGAATATTCTTTATCAAAAGATTTTGAAGTTGCAAGAACAAAAGTGATCAGTAAATCGTTATGAGTTAGCGATACAAGTTTTCCCTCTTTTTTACCTTTTACATTCATAATAATATCCCAAGAAAATGCAGGATGGCCATTAACCATCATCTTACTTTCACTAGTTTCTATGACATCCGTATTATTATTTTCGAATCCTTCAATGAAATCTTTTCTGATTTCTGTATTTTCCAAAGAAATATTATCCCTAGAATCAACTGATACTAGAAATAAACTTCCCTCTTCAGGATAAAAATATATAATCTTTTCATTACTATTCGAGGTTGCCCTCTTCCAAGTGCTCGGAACAGAAAAATTAATGTCCTTAAAAGTCAGCTCTGTCATTTCTTCTTGACTAGAAGATTCTTTATTCCCTTCGTCCTCATTTGTTTGGCTCTGAATTACTTGATGTTTTTCTTGATGATAAACATCGCCCATTAAGTAAGCCATAGGGATAGAGACGATGGAAAGGATAAGACCTATAACAGCTAGAAGTTTTTGCGATACCGTTTTCTGTGACAGGTATAAAATCCCGCATACAAATCCCAGAAGGGCTAGAAGAAGAGATAAAGTACGCATGCTATTTAGACAAGCTATTAACAAAGCCATAGCTCCTAAAATTGTTGATACCAAAGCCAATTTTTCTTTTTTCATCATTTAACTCCTAGAACCTTTTCATTAGGTATTATATATATATATATATATATATGAATTGTCAAGTGTTTTTTAAAAATTATTCACAAAAAATCCCAGCATATTGCTGGGATTCATTACTAATTATGTTGGTTTGCTAATCAACATTTCCTATTATAGAAATTGTTCTAAATAACATTACCCAATCAAACTTCCATTTGGGACTTTCTCGTCCACAGTTAGGAGAGTCAGTTGGTCGCCGTGCTCGGCTGAGAGGATCATACCTTGACTGATGCGGCCCATCATTTTGCGCGGTTTGAGGTTGGCCACAATTTGGACTTTCTTACCGACCAGTTCTTGCTCGTTTGGATAGTATTTAGCAATACCAGAGAGGATTTGACGGTCTTCGCCGTCTCCTGCATCCAAGCGGAACTGGAGCAGCTTGTCAGAGCCTTCAACTTTAGAAACTTCTTTGACTTCTGCGACACGGATTTCTACCTTATCAAAGTCGTCAAATTTGATTTCCTTGCGGTTAAGTTTAAGCTCCACTTCTTCGGGCTTCCATTCTTTTTCAACCGCAGGTTTGTTGCCTTCCATTTGTTCCTTGATATAGGCAATTTCTTCTTCCATATCCAGACGTGGGAAGATTGGCGTTCCTTTTTCTACAACTGTCAGACCTGCTGGGAGCTGGTCAATTGCTAGGTTTTCCAACGAAACTGCTTGAGGCAAGCCCAGTTGACTGAGAACAGCCTTGCTGGTTTCCATCATAAACGGCTCAATCATATGGGCAACAACACGGAGGCTGGCTGCCAAGTGGCTCATGACTGCTGCCAGTTCTTTGACCTTGGCTTTATCTTTTGCCAGAACCCAAGGAGCGGTCTCATCGATATATTTATTGGTGCGGGAGATGAGCGTCCAGACTGCTTCTAAGGCGCGTGGGTAATCAACTGCATCCATGTGTTTGTAGTAGTCAGCGATGGATTGGGCTGCCACTTGAGCCAGAGCACCATCAAAGTCTGTTACATTTTCTTCATAGGCCGGCACTTGACCGTCAAAGTACTTGTTAATCATGGAAACAGTTCGGTTGAGCAGGTTTCCAAGGTCGTTGGCTAGCTCATAGTTGATACGGCCAACATAATCTTCTGGTGTGAAGGTTCCATCAGATCCAACCGGAAGACTGCGCATGAGGTAATAGCGCAAAGCATCCAAGCCATAGCGTTCGACCAGCATTTCAGGATAGATCACGTTTCCTTTAGACTTAGACATCTTGCCATCCTTCATGACAAACCAACCATGGCCAATCAAACGTTCTGGTAATTTCACATCCAACATCATAAGGAGGACTGGCCAGTAGATGGAGTGGAAACGAAGGATGTCTTTCCCAACCATGTGGAAGACTGTTCCGTTCCAGAACTTATCAAAGTTACCGTGCTCATCTTGACCGTAACCAAGAGCAGTCACATAGTTGAGCAGGGCATCGAACCAAACATAGACAACATGTCTTGGATTAGATGGCACAGGCACGCCCCAAGTAAAGGTTGTACGAGAAACTGCCAAATCTTCCAGGCCCGGCTCGATAAAGTTTTTCAGCATTTCATTGAGACGGCCGTCTGGCGTAATGAAGTCAGGATGAGATTTGAAAAATTCTACCAAGCGGTCTTGGTACTTGCTGAGACGGAGGAAGTAAGACTCTTCTGAAACCCACTCCACTTCATGTCCAGATGGCGCAATTCCGCCCGTTACATTTCCAGCTTCATCACGGAAAACTTCAGCCAGCTGGCTTTCAGTGAAGAATTCCTCATCAGATACAGAATACCAACCTGAATATTCACCCAAGTAGATATCATCTTGAGCTAAGAGACGTTCAAAGACATCAGCCACAATCTTTTCATGGTAGTCATCGGTCGTTCGGATAAATTTATCATACGAAATGTCCAGCAGTTTCCAGAGTTCCTTGACCCCAACTGCCATACCATCGACGTAAGCTTGAGGACTGATACCAGCTTCCTCAGCTTTTTGCTGGATTTTTTGACCGTGCTCATCAAGACCAGTCAGATAGAAAACATCATAGCCCATGAGACGCTTGTAGCGAGCCAAGACGTCGCAGGCAATGGTCGTATAGGCAGACCCGATATGGAGCTTGCCAGACGGGTAATAAATAGGTGTCGTAATATAAAACGATTGTTTTGTAGTCATTTTTTAATCCTTTCAAGGCTAATGAAACCTTTTTTGATAACACTTCATTATATCATATTTCCTAGCGATTGAAAGAGGGGACTCCTCCTTCTTCTAGCCTTTTTGTAGCTTTACAATCACTTTGCTATAAATCAACTCTATCTTTTGGTATAATAAACTCAGGAAATTTCTACTAGAAAAGGACATTTTATGAAACTCATTTCTTGGAACATTGACTCTCTCAACGCTGCCTTAACCAGTGATTCTGCCCGCGCTCAGCTCTCTCAGGCTGTCCTTCGGACCTTGCAAGCAGAAAATGCGGATATCATCGCTATTCAGGAAACGAAGCTTTCCGCTAAAGGACCGACTAAAAAACATCTTGAGATTTTAGAAGACCTCTTCCCAGGCTATGAAAACACTTGGCGCTCCTCTCAAGAGCCAGCCCGCAAAGGCTATGCTGGAACTATGTTTCTCTACAAAAAAGAACTGACACCAATCGTGACCTTCCCAGAAATCGGTGCTCCGTCAACCATGGATGCTGAAGGTCGCATCATTACGCTGGAATTTGACGACTTCTTCGTCACTCAGGTCTATACGCCTAATGCTGGCGATGGCCTCAAACGCTTGGAAGAACGTCAGGTCTGGGATGTCAAATACGCTGAATACTTGGCATCACTGGATGAACAAAAACCAGTCCTCGCAACTGGAGACTACAATGTAGCTCACAAGGAAATCGACTTGGCCAATCCAGCCAGCAACCGCCGTTCACCAGGCTTTACCGATGAAGAGCGTGCCGGTTTCACTAACCTACTGGCTAAAGGCTTTACCGATACCTTCCGCCACTTGCACGGCGATATCCCTAACCAATACACTTGGTGGGCGCAGCGCAGCAAGACTTCTAAAATCAACAACACAGGATGGAGAATCGACTACTGGCTGACCAGCAATCGCGTGGCTGACAAGGTGATCAAGTCTGATATGATTGACTCTGGTGCACGGCAAGACCACACTCCGATTGTCATGGAAATTGAACTTTAAGGAGGAATCCGATGGACTATCAGGCTGTTATCCCCGAATTTATGGTATCTGACATCGAACAGTCGCGCCACTTCTACTGCGACTTACTGGGCTTCTCTATCGAATACGAGCGTCCCGAGGAGAAATTTCTCTTCCTTTCGCTTGAAGACTGCCAGCTTATGCTAGAAGAAGGCAGCGCAGAAGAATTAGCCCAACTGACCTATCCTTTCGGGCGTGGTGTCAATATTTCCTTTGGCATCGAAGATGTCCCTCAGCTCCACCAAAAACTGCTGGAAGCTGACTATCCCATCCATCGTCCGCTGACCAAAAGAGAATTTCGAGTGGGAGATAGCTTTATTTATCCCCATGAATTTGGGGTTTTGGATCCAGATGGATATTTTCTACGATTTAGTGAATAAGAAAAAAGAGGCTGCTAGCCCCTTTTTTCTATTTACAAATAGGTTGCTCGAATCCGCTCATACTATTAGAGAGTATTTTGTAGTGGAAAGCGTCCAAAGTTCTGTTCCTTAAGTGCAGGATTTCCTAACTGATAGACCTTATCAGCCTGCTGAGTTAGACTATCCCATGGCTCTTTGCCAATACGGCTGACCAGTTCAACTTTTCCCTTAAGCTTGGACAAATGCCGACGCCCCTGCTCGGAAAATCCTAAGATATGAATCCCTGACGGAAGTTCTTCTTGTCTAGCTCCGACCAGGATATAGGTCAGCAGACGTCGAACCCGAGCCTTGGTATAGCGCTTGGTCGCTACCTGCTCGACCAGCTCTTCTATGGTCTCACTGCTTTTCAAGGCCTCTCTAATCTTAACAGCCAACTCCTGATTGACCTGATAAAAATCTATCAAATCAGGACAGGTCACTATCTGATAGCGGAGATAAGGAAAGAGATCCGACCAGGTCACCTTTGGGGCCGTTTCAAGTAAGTGATGGGCTGGTGTAAATTTCTTGAGAAAGTCTGGCTGATCCAAATTCTGACGAAGGGCCGTTGCGGAGGCAAATTCCTCATCAGCTGACAAGGAATGATAGCCTGCCCCCTGACGTTGAATCGAGCACAGCTTTATAGCCTTTCCTGCCACAGCCTTGGCATAGGCCAAGCCCAAGATATGATTGGGAGTAGAGCCTGAAAAATTGAGCCCTGCAAACTCCTGCCACATGGCCTGAGTCTTCTGAGGATAGGATAGGGAATCAGGCAAACCAGCCAGATAAGCCTCCATCTGCTCTGCTTTTTGACCATAGACCCTAGAAATACTCTCGTAGTCCAGCACTTCCTCAGTCCCGAAAGTCAGCTGTTCGATGCCCAGCCTCTCTAAGATGTCTACTGCTCCCTTAGCGAAAAAGTCCGCCGCCTGAACGCTGATCAAGAAAGGCAGCTCGAGGACCAGATCCGCTCCAGCTTCTAAAGCCATCTGCGCCCGAGTCCACTTGTCCACGATAGCCGGCTCCCCTCGCTGAACAAAATTGCCACTCATGGCGATAATTTTCAGGCCAGAAGATTGATCCAGCAGATATTTGTGCCCATTATGAAAAGGATTGAATTCTGCGATAATACCGGTAACTGTCATCTCATTTCTCCGCCACAAAGAACCAGCGAGCGCTCTTGTCAGTT